>NZ_DATHGC010000370.1:0-4284 GCF_035317785.1 Pedobacter sp.
AACTCTCTCAATTACGGTCGGAATTTTTAAAAACAGAAGAAATGTACAGGGAGCTAATAGCTGAGAAGGATAAGCGATTAGCAGAAAAGGATGTGAGGCTTGCAGAGAAAGATGAAGTAATTAGGGGCCTTAAAGAGCAACTTGCGGCAAAAAGGAAGGCGCCTACTACCGCTCCTGATCCTGGGACCTTACAGAGATAACTGAAAAACACTAAAAATGACAAACAATGATTAATGTCTCCCGGATGTTTAATTTTGAAAGGCAAAGGGTAATAGCTTCTATCAAAAATTTCGGGCTCTTGATGCATGGCGCTTCAATTTTTGCTGAACAACAGAACATAATCGTACTTCAAATAGGGAAAACATTTTTTACACGGGGTAGCTTAATAGAGTTTAAAGTAACAGACATTAATGACAACCAAAGCATGGTGTCAGCTACTTCGGTTAGTGGTTCTAAGGCAGAACAAAACATTAAAATTATATTTGACCTTGTTGAAACTCAATTAAATAAAGCCAAATCAAAAACAGTTTCAAAGCCCGAAGAAATAGACTTCTCTAACTTTAGCAAGGAGGACCGACCAATACCAAACAGCAATAAGCTTTCAATAACGGTACAGGACCATGAAATATATGAACCAATATCGATTCCTGAAGATATTGAAGGTATTCCATTAAATATTCTAGTTCATATCAATTATGTGGATGCCTCCGGGTTGAAAAGCAGCAGACGGATTACTATTTATTATATGTATAACGAGTACAAAGATATATCGTTACACTCTTTCTGTCATGAGAGAAGAGAGGATCGAACTTTCAAATTATCTAGAATTACCCAAATGACAGACATCGAGACAGGTGAGATTATAAAAAATTATTCTGGATATTTTACAGATAGATTCAATGATACTCCTATTGGTAAGTTAACTAGGATGTTTATCCAAATGAAGCCAGAAATATCGATTTTAATCTTCATGGCCAGGGCAGATGGTTTTTTGAGAAAGCCTGAGCGAGATATAATCAGGGAATTTATCGATCAACACTCCGAAACTCAGTTAGACAGCGACCTATTAGATAATGAAATTAGAATTACGAATTGCACAAATAAGGAGTTTAGATCTGCATTAAAGAAAGTTTCAATATATGATGCTGAGATCAGGCGCTCTATTTACGATCGAGCTTTGCAAATAATTGCAACCGATAAAAAAACAGATCCAATGGAAGTTGCAGCATTAGAGCTAATAAAAAAAATCAAGTAGAAATGTTAACAATAGCACAAGAAGAGGGGCAGAGGTTTGCTGAGTTCCTAAAGAAGATCGAGACAAAACCAATTAATATGGCGGCCATCCTTGAAGTTCAACGTGGTACCATCAGTAAATATATTAGCGGTGAGATCCGGATCCCCTCGGATACGGTAGTGTTTCTCCACAAAGAATATAAGCTCAGCTTCGACTTTCATTTTTGCGGGATCCGGCCGATCCTGGTTAAAGATCAGAAAGAAAAAAATCTGGTGACCAGTACCGAGGAATTAAAAATGCAGGTCAACTTAATATCTAAGAAGCTCGACGGATACGTCTCCAAGACCGATAAACTGATTACCGACTTCTATGCTTTTAAAAATAATTCATAGACACGTTACGGACACACTTTTAACAAGTTGAACATGCTTTAAACACCGCAGCAATGGGTAGAAATACTAAAAAACCGGGAATTTCGAATATTAATATTCGGCCCTTTTTTATGACCCTTGTTCTGTATCTTTGTGCTGTTCATATGAAGAAGAAAAAAGTCATTATTGCCATTACCGGAGCCAGCGGATCAATATATGCTAAGTTATTGCTGGACAATTTATTGAAGCTTTCAGATCAGGTGGATAAGGTGGGGGTGGTCATGTCTGACAATGCCAAAGAGGTGTGGCGGTTTGAGCTTGGTAATGAAACTTACGACAATTATCCTTTTACATTTTACCAGAAAATGGATTTTAACGCGCCTTTTGCTTCAGGCTCTGCAAAATTTGACACCATGATTATCATTCCCTGTTCAATGGGGACACTGGGCAGGATCGCACATGGTATCTCTAATGACCTGATCTCAAGAGCGGCTGATGTTGTGCTTAAGGAACGCCGAAAACTGATCGCTGTAGTGCGTGATACGCCATTCAGCCTGATTCATATCAATAACATGAAGGCTGTTACTGAAGCAGGCGGGATCATTTGTCCGGCCAGTCCTTCGTTTTATTCTCTGCCTGAAAGTATAGCCGAAGTGGCACAAACTGTAGTGAGCAGGGCGCTGGACCTTGCCGGGTTTGAGCAGGACAGCTATCGCTGGAATGAATAGTTTTTTCTTATCTTTGCAGCCTCAATGAAAACGGTAGCATTTTATACATTAGGCTGTAAGCTAAATTTCTCTGAAACTTCGACCATAGGCAGGTTGTTTACCGATGCCGGATATGGGGTCGTGGATTTTACAGCCGGTGCCGATGTATATGTGATCAATACCTGTTCTGTGACGGAACATGCCGATAAAAAATGCCGTAAGGTGGTGAAGGAAGCGCTGAAGTATGCGCCTCATGCCTATGTAACGATTGTAGGCTGCTATGCGCAGTTGAAACCGACCGAAATTGCGGAGATTGAAGGGGTGGATATGGTATTGGGCGCGGCAGAAAAGTTCCGCATTGTCGAATACATCACTGACCTGACCAAACAGCCAAAAGCTGTGATTCATCAGCAAAATATTGAAAAGGTAAACCATAATTTCATAGCCGCTTATTCGATAGGTGACCGGACCCGTACTTTTCTGAAAGTCCAGGACGGTTGTGATTATCCCTGTACTTATTGTACCATTCCGCTGGCCCGTGGCGGCAGCAGGAGCGATACCATAGAAAATGTGATCAACAGGGCGCGGCAGATCGCGGAAAGCGGTGTGAAGGAGATTGTACTGACAGGTGTGAATCTTGGTGATTTCGGGATCAGAAACGGTGAGCGTGAGGACAAGTTCTTTGATCTGGTAAAGGCGCTGGATGAAGTGGAGGGTATAGAAAGAATCAGGATCTCGTCGATTGAACCAAATTTGCTGAGCAACGAGATCATTGAGTTTGTCGCCACATCAAAGAGATTTGTTCCCCATTTTCATATCCCATTGCAGTCGGGGTCCAATAAGATACTCGGATTGATGCGCAGACGCTATCAGCGCGAACTGTATACTGAAAGGGTGGCCAAAATTAAGGAGGTAATGCCAAATTGCTGTATTGGTGTTGACGTGATTGTCGGGTTTCCTGGTGAAACCCAGGAAGATTTCCTGGATACTTACCAGTTTCTCAATGAGCTGGACATCTCCTACCTGCATGTATTTACTTATTCGGAACGTGAGCAGACTCCTGCTGCGGAAATGAAAGGCCGTGTCGCAGGAAGTACCCGTGCAGACCGGAGTAAAATGCTGCATATCTTGTCTGATAAAAAAAGAAGAGCTTTCTATGAATCTCAAATCGGCGCTGTTGCAGAGGTGCTGTTTGAAGATGATCAGAAAAATGGCTTTATGCATGGTTTCACCAGGAATTATGTGAAGGTAAGGGCCAAATATGATCCGGTGATGGTCAATGAGATCAAAACGGTAAAACTCGTTGAGTTCAGTGCTGATGGCGAGGTAGAAGTTGCAGAAACAGAAGAAGTTTTGGCGCATTAATCCTATATTCGCATAAAAATTTTTATCCGTATGTTTCCTACTGTATCTCATTTTTTAGAATATCTCTTTGGCGTACAAATTCCACTTCCTTTTAACACTTTCGGGGTATTCGTTGCGCTGGCTTTTATCGCGGGATACTGGGCTTTTTCTCAGGAGTTTAAGCGTAAACAAGCTCTGGGAATACTTCATCCGATTAAGAAACTGGTTACAGTGGGTAAACCCGCGACCAGCACGGAGCTGATCCTGAATGGCTTGTTTGGATTTCTGATCGGGTATAAACTGGTGCATGCACTGTTGAATTATAAATTGTTTGTAAACGACGCCCAAACTGTTTTACTTTCCACACAAGGAAATATATTGGGCGGACTGTTCTTTGCCGGCCTGTTTGCCTATTGGGACTATAAAGAAAAGAACGCACAGAAACTGGATAAGCCTAAAACTATTGAAGTTACACAGCAGCCCGGTGAACTGATGGGCAGCCTGATCGTATGGGCTGCCGTATGGGGCTTTTTAGGTGCCAAGATCTTTGATAACCTGGAGCACTGGGATTCTTTTGTGCGGGATCCTATCGGCGGCCTGCTTTCCTTTAGCGGCCTCACGTTTTATG
>NZ_DATHGC010000371.1:0-12999 GCF_035317785.1 Pedobacter sp.
TAACAATGACGGAGAGTGCTATACCCGGATGGAGGGCACTGCAATTTACAATGCCATCACCCGAAAAAGACAATATTACATTGCAGTAATTGACATTACCGAAAGCCGCCTGGGCCAGCAGCAGCTAATGGATACCTCGCAGCGACTCGAAGTGACGCTGACCGCCTGCGGTACGGGGACCTGGACCATGAGCCTGGCCAGCAATAAGGTATTCCTGGACAATTTTAGCTACTCCCTGCTTCAAATTGCCCCATGGGAGTTTGACGGAAGCATCAATGGCTTTATAGACCTCATCCATCCCGCAGAGCAGACTCAGATCAGGCGAAGCCTGCTCAGTGCCATCAACAATTTCAAAGAAATAGCGCTCGAGTTTAAGGTCATGTCCAAAGATGGAAACATCCAGATCATGTCTGTCAGAGGGAAAGAGGTTCACAATCCGCTGGCATCCAACTATTTTGCAGGAGTGATCATGGACATCACCGAAAGTAAAAAAATAACCGAGGAGTCTCAGAAACAGGAAACCGAAAAACAAAGACTGATCCTGTCCGCAGCCTTTGATGCACAGGAAAAAGAACGCCATAAGATCAGCAGCGCGCTTCACGACAGTGTCTGTCAGATTTTGTACGGCATTCGGATGAATCTCCAGAACATACAGGTGACACGCAATCTGAAAGACGATTTTAAAAACGTAAACAACCTGCTCGACCAGGCCATCCGTGAAACGCGGGAACTGTCCTACGAGCTTACACCATCCGTGCTTAGGGATTTTGGCTTTACAGCCGGAATCCGGGAAATGGCCCAGCGTTTCAGCACGCCTGCCTTTCGCATTAAAACTTCGATAAAAAGCTCCGCCGACCACCTGCACCAGAACATACAGCTTTATTTGTTCAGAATGATCCAGGAGCTGATCAACAATTGCATCAAACATGCCCATGCTTCCATAGCAGAAATCAGGATCGGTACTGCGCATGGCCAGATCACCCTGATCTTAAGCGATAACGGTATAGGATTTAAGGAAGAGCTGGACCGGGCCGTATTGAGAGGCTCAGGCCTGCGGGCCATTAGAAACCGGATCTACCTGCTCAACGGACAAATGGAGCTCAATACCTCAAATAAAGGAACCGTCATTACCATCAGCTTTAAAAACGATCCCCAGTTATCTGAACTGGCGGTTTATTAATTAAACAAATATGTCAGCAGCATTAAAAAATACAGTAACGATCGCCAAACAATATGATGCGAAATGACACATGAATTAAATGATAAAGAAAACTAATTTTTAAGAGATGTTACAGGTATTACTTGCTGAAGACCACACAATTGTCCGCAACGGCATCAGGATGTTACTCGAGACCGATAAAAGTATTCATATCGTCGCAGAAGCGGAAAATGGCCTGGAAGTACTGGAGTATTTCGCCCGGGGACTAAAGACAGATATTGTGCTCGCGGACATCAATATGCCCGGACTTGACGGAATTTCCCTGCTTAGAGAAATGAAAACAGCAAGTCCGGACACCAAAATTGTGATGCTTTCGATGCACGACAATGAAAAATATGTGGCCCAGGCCTTTCTTGAAGGCGCATCCGGATATTTGCTCAAAAATGTAAACGCTGATGAACTTATCTTTGCGCTGAAACATGTGAGCGGCGGAGGGAAGTACTTGTGTGCCGAGTTAACGATGACCCAGCTGGACAAGTCGTTAAAGAACAGTCAAAATGTCCTGCTGCACCCCACGTCCGATATAGAATTTTCCTTGCGGGAAATAGAAGTCCTCGGCCTGATCGCAGAAGGCCTGACCAATAACGAAATGTCGGAGCGGCTTTTCATCAGCAAAAGGACCATTGAAGGACACCGTCAAAACCTGATTGACAAGACTGGCGCCCGGAATACCGCGTCCCTTATCCGTTTTGCGGTAGTCAATGGAATCATTCAATAGATTCAATCCCGTATTTTCCACCAGGTCCCGTGGAAATACGCATTAAAAGAACAAAAAGCTTAATACATTTGTAATGTTTTCCAAACGAGGAAGTATTGATGCCGCGCGTTCATTGATTTTAAAGAAATTACACGTATCTTTCTGAAAGATATAACGATGAGTAAAACTGACAACACAACACAGAGCGAAAAAGCTAAGTCTCAGGATTTTGTCAGCATGACTATTCATGAACTCAAGACACCCATTACTGTCTTAAAAGCATACCTTCAAATGATGCATCTGCAGTTGCACAAAGACCAGTTGCCGGACTATATCAAAACAGTGGAAAAAATGGATGTGCAGCTGAATAAAATGCTGCACCTGATCTCAGACCTTCAGGACAGCCTCAGCACAAATGCAGACAACATCCATTGCCTGATGAACAACTTCAGCATCACTGAGGCCTTAAAAAGCTGTATCGACAATGTCAAAACAACTAATCCTGACCTGACTGTAGAAACGGATATTCCGCAAGCAGAGCTGATCATTAAGGCAGACCGGGACCGGATCGAACAGGTAATCAACAATTTCATTGCAAATGCACTCAAATATTCCGACGGAGAAAAATACCTGAAAATCAAAAGTGCAGTAAAAGATGACCGTATTCATGTCTGCATCATAGACAGGGGAGCGGGCATCCCTGCTGAAAAACAACAGCTGGTGTTCGAGCAATTTTACCGGGTCGAATCTTCCCTGACCCAGAAACAGCCCGGCCTTGGCCTCGGCCTTTTCATTTGTGCGGAGATCATCCGGAAACACAACGGAGAGATCGGTGTCAACAGCAAAGAGGGCGAAGGATCTGAATTCTGGTTCAGCCTGCCGCTGCGTATGAAGTACTAAGCACCTTCTCCATGTCTGCAGGATAAGCGCAGGAATAGTGCAGAAAGGTACAGCTGTCTTATCCGTCTATAGTTATACCAGTTATAGAATAGTATGTAGTTGATTCCTGAAAAATCCAATTGTTTATCAGTTCTTTAGTTATAGTTTAGTAAATATTACTCGCAGATCAGGCAGTCTTCATCAGTCTGGCGAAATCATCGCTGTACATTTTAAGGTCAGCCTTCAGCAATTTCCTTGCGATATGGATCCGGGTTTTCACTGTACCAACGGGAATGCTCAGTTCATCAGCAATCTCATGGTACTTGTAGCCTTCAAAATACCTGAGAAAAGGAATTGAATAGGCGGGCTGAAGGTTGTGCAGTGCCTTGTTGATGTCTTCCATCATAAACTTGGCCTCCCCACGGTTGCGGACGGCATAAGCGGGCATAGGATAGGCCAGCAGGTCTTCATTGGTTACTACCACCGCTTTTCTCTTTAGCAGGCTCCTGTAGTTGTTAATAAATGTATTTTTCATGATCGTAAACAGCCAGCCGCGCAGGTTAGTGCCTTCTTTGTACATCGTCTCATAGCGGATGGCTTTGATCAGGGTGTCCTGTACAAGATCATCTGCATCGTTGTTGTTGCCGGTAAATTTCATTGCGGACTGCATCAGTGACGCCCGGTATCCGCAGATTTGTGAGTTAAAAGTTAATTCATTCATAGGAGGTAGGATTTATAGGGGTTGCCCTTAGACAACAAAGCAATATTGTCGATGTTTTGGGGATAACTACCCGATTTGAGGGGTTAAATACGTGTATTACAGGGTGAACGCGAAAGATTTCCTGATAATTCCTGTAAACAAAAGGGCTTTTTTTATGTTAATGTTTTACTGGTTATGATTAAACATTTTGCTGGATAGATTTAATAATGATGAACTATGGAACCCTATAATGTTAAAATTTCTTACGGCACAAATGAGGTCACGCTCACGATTTTACCGACAGATGAAGGATATTACAAGGTGATCTATTTTGGTGGTATACTCGGCGGGGTCTGCTTTGACGGGAAAGACTGGGATCTGATAGAGCAGCATAAGATCAGCGCTGGTGACCTGCCGCTTTATGAACCCGGCCGGGTTGGCGAAAGAATAGAAATAGAGCTGAATGATCACGTGGTTGACCGGATTGGCTGGGAGATCAACCTCTATGAAAACGATGATCTTGAAGCGGTCTGACTGAGTTACTGATAAAAAAAGCCCCCTGTCATCATGACCGGGGGCTGGGGAACTGCTTATTTACTTATTCAGCAGCTGCCTGCTCGTTGATAAAGCCTTCGGCTGCTTCTGTAAGTGCTACATCTGTTGCCTTTTCATTTTCAAGGGTTTGAGACAAGAGTTCTTCAACATCGGTATGTCCCATATGGGCCGCGAATACCCTCAGGGTGCCATACGTCTCGATTTCGTAGTGCTCTACTTTTTGTGCCGCTAAGATTAATCCGGCATCACGGACCATGGTGCCGGCCTCAGTGTCTTCGATGACACCGTTCGCCTCTTCTATTAAGCCGGCCATTGCATCACACTTTTTGGCTGCGGCTTTTTCGCCCAGCAATTCAAATACCTGTTCCAGGGTATCGATGTGTGTTTGTGTTTCCTGGGTATGCTTTTCAAAAGCTGCGGCAAGCTCGGGACTTGTTGCTGCTTTCTGCATTTTGGGTAATGCTTTTACCAGGTGTTTTTCTGCCCAGTAAATGTCTTTCAGTTCGTCGATAAAGAATTCATGGAATTCTGAATCTTCCATTTTTCCGGTTTTTTTTGTAGTTGCCATAGTGGTATATTTTAATTTATAGATGTACCCATTGAACCCCTTTCAAAGAAGATTGTTTTATGAATTTTAAATTTTTGATCATTCTTTAAAGGCGCAGTATTTTTTACAACAATTTGCTTCCGGTGGTTGTTGTAGCTGCTGACTGAATAACAATTAATCTGAAGTAAAGAACATGATAACTGAAGTGGCATCCTGCGGAGATCTGCTGATCGACAGAGAACTGAGCATTGCGTTTGCGGAAAGTGCAACGGCAGGCAGGCTTACCGATGAGTTTTCCATGGTTGAAAATGCGGGTAAGTTTTTAAAAGGCGGTATTGCCTGTTATGATGCTTGTCTGAAAGAAAGTTTACTCAGAGTTCCTGCGGCCCTGATCAAACAATATACTCCGGAGTCAATGGAGGTAACTGAGGCGATTGCCTCGGGGCTGAGCAGGCTGATAGCAGCTGATATACATATTGGCATTACAGGATTGCCCGCTCCGGGCGGAAGTGAAACTGCGGAGAAGCCTGTGGGTACCATGTTCTTTTATGGTCTCCATGACGCGAAGACCATATTTTCCGACCGTATTGTTTTTTCGGGGAATCCGGAGGAGGTGGTGCTGCAGAGCGTAAAGCATACCGCTTTGCTGATCAATAATTATCTGTCCGGTTTGTAAGCACGATTTTCAAAACAATATCCGCCCGAAGGAGTTATAAGGAAAATGAACTAAACAGCATAAATTATGGATCCGTTTAACATCATCATCAAATCGGGCGGGGAAAAGATCGATTTGAATATTCATCCGCAGGAAGCGGGAGCTTTTAAGGTCGTTTACCACGGCGCCCTGATCGGAGAGGTCTTTATGGGCAGCAGGGGAGGCAACTGGGAGGCGGTCACTGCAGACCAGCTGGAACCGGGTGGTTTTCCGGTTTACGAATATGATGAGAGTTCCGGACATCAGGATATTCTTTTGGATGACGCTGTCATACAGGCAATTGGCAAAGAGATCAGTGTCTATGAAAACCCAAGCTAAGAGGACACAGCACTCATTTTTCTACCGCAACGGTCTGACTATTGTTTTTCTGCTGTTGTTTTTGTTCACGCTGGTGGCCCAGGCGTTCTCGGGCTGGAAGGAGCACAATGAGGAACTCACTGATGAGCATGCTCCTGAGATCAGCTTTCCTGTTTACCTGCAAAGCGGACATTTTATATCGGCTACTTTTGAGAATTTTGAAAGTGAGTTTCTGCAGATGGCTTTGTATGTTCTGCTTACTGTAGGGCTGCGGCAGGTTGGCTCGGCTGAATCCAAATCGCCTGACGAAAAAGAAGAGGTGGACCGCGAACCTGTACCTGGAAAAGACGCGCCATGGCCAGTTAAAAAAGGCGGCTGGGTGTTGAAACTTTACAGCAATTCGCTCTCCATTGCGTTTTTTATCTTATTCTTCTTCAGCTGGGCAATGCATTTCTACGGGAGCTGGCAGGACCATAATATTGAGCAGGCCTTGAAACATAAGCCTGTTGAAAGCATGATGGAATTTGTGATGCAGCCCAGATTTTGGTTTGAGACCTTCCAGAACTGGCAGAGTGAGTTCCTTTCTGTTTTTTCTATTGTTTTTCTCACCATTTACCTGCGGCAAAAGGGCTCGCCCGAATCTAAACCGGTTGATGCGCCGCACACGGAGACTGGTAAATAGCGTCAGATGGTCTGTTCGCCGCTTGCTATCAGTTCCAGCAGCCTGTCCAGCCGGTATTGAATGACGTCTGTTTGCTTCGGGTTTCTGACGGTCCTGAGCAATGATATGGAATTGTTAATAAATGCCGGTACATCAGAAACTATGGTGCCCGGAAAAAGCTCGGCAGTCGCGGGCAGGTCAATGCCCTGAAAAGCTGCTTCATATTCATCTGCGTTCATCTTGCGAAGTTAAAAATTAGCGGTTAATCAAACGCATGGTGTTCACGTTTTATTATCTGTTTTAACTTTAGTATTATCATTTCATTAAATAACTGCGAAATTACACAGGTAAAGGGCATTTTTGTTTTGTTCTTTTTGTTCATTTTACCTAATACAGTGAAGTCCGTGAATTTAGTTAGTAATTTTACATCAACAAAAGCGTAGGATTATTGCTTTTATGGTGTTTTTGTAATGTTGATGAAATATTTGCCCCTTAAACACATAATTTTCCTGATATAGAGCCAATTGAATAAAAATCATTTTGTTTTCTGTGTTAAAATCCCTGCTTCTGTAAGTATTGCGCGTCAATATTTAAGAACAACAAGAAAGTTGAACCCTAATCACCCTCAACAAACATGAAAACTCCTGTAATTATTGGAATTACTCCATTTGAAAGGCCTGATGTAAAGCTCATGCTCTCTTTGCAAAATGCCAGTGCCTTTCCTGTGCTCCATCTCGGAAGAGACAGAGCTGAAGCTGTCGAAGCGATCAGACAGCTGGTACTAAAATGCCCGAACGGATTTGGCGTATGCCTGGTTTCGGATGACTTCATGAATGTCCCTTTACCTGAACAGGTAAAGCTGATGGTTTTGCCTTATGGTATAAAACCACCTGAAAATAAACACGCTAAACTTCTTTACCAGATCCATACTATTGATGAGGCACGACAGGCTTATGCAGATGGTGCTGACGGAATCATTGTAAAAGGCAATGAAGGCGCAGGCAAAGTAGGCTACGAATCCTCATATGTGCTTTTTCAGCGGGTCATTAAAGAATTTAAGGATATTGATGTTTATATCCAGGGCGGTGCGGGAATACATACTGCTGCTGCTGCGGTGGCTTCCGGTGCTAAAGGTGTGGTACTGGACAGTCAGCTGGTGCTCTTTCCGGAATGCAGTGCGCCTGAGTCCATCAAAAGGGTTTGTGAGAAATTAAGCGGAACGGAGACCCGGTTGATCGGCAATACGCGTGTACTGGTTCGCCCGAATTCACCGGTACTGGCTGATGATGCGACTGAGAAAGATCTGGAGGCTTATTATAATGGGTTTGATCTGGAAAAAGATTTTCTGCCACTGGGGCAGGACATTGCCATCGGGCAGGACTTGTTTGGCCGCTATAAAAAAATAGATAAACTGGTTTTTGGTTTTCGGGAGGCGATTTATGGTCACCTTAGACAGGCGAAATCACTGAATGTGATCAGTGCAGGTAATGACCTGGCGATAGACCTGGGGATGACCTATCCGATTGCACAGGGACCGATGACCCGTGTGAGTGATGTGGCTCCTTTTGCCAATGCGGTAGCTGAAGCAGGGGCTTTGCCTTTTATCGCCTTGTCTTTATTGAAGGGGGATACAGCTAAACAATTGATCAAAGATACCAAAGCGCTGGCAGGTGATAAGACCTGGGGTGTCGGGATATTGGGTTTTGCACCGCAGGAACTGCGGGAGGAGCAGTTAAAATATATTATGGAAGAACTGCCGCCGGTGGTACTGATCGCGGGGGGAAGGCCTTCTCAGGCCAGACCGCTGGAAAAGCTGGGCATTAAAACCTTTCTGCATGTGCCTTCTGCTTCTTTACTGGATATGTTCCTAAAGGAAGGTGCAAGACGTTTTGTATTTGAAGGCCGGGAGTGCGGCGGCCATGTTGGTCCGCTGTCCAGCATGGTGCTCTGGGAAAAACAAATTGAAAGATTATTGAAGGAAGATAAGCCCGAAGAGATCAGTGTATTCTTTGCCGGCGGGATCCATGATGCTTTATCTACGGCATTCATTTCGGTAATGGCTGCGCCTTTGGCTGCCAAAGGAGTGAAGGTTGGGGTGCTGATGGGTACTTCTTATCTCTATACCAAAGAGGCGGTGAGTTCCGGAGCGATCAAGGATCAGTTCCAGGAGCAGGCCATGTCATCGGCCGATACGATATTGCTGGAAACAGCACCGGGACATGAAACCAGGTGCCTGAATTCGCCTTTTGCGGAGTTCTTTAATGAGGAAAAGGAGAAGCTGCGCAGAACAGGCATGGATAAGAAAGAGATCTGGGCGAAGCTCGAGACACTCAATGTGGGGAGGCTGCGCATTGCTGCCAAAGGCATTGAGCGCCGTGGTGATGAACTGGTCAATATTGAAGAAAAAGAACAGCTGGAGCTGGGCATGTACATGATCGGGCAGGTGGCTTCGATGTGCAACAAGATCGTTTCTGTGCTGGACCTGCACAAAGAGGTTGCTGACGGAAATTACCGGTTCATTGAGCAGGCGGAGCTGGCAGAAGTACCTTTGGCGCAGCAGAAATCGCTGAATGTGGCCATTGTGGGTATGGCCTGTATCTTTCCGGGTGCAAAAAACATAGAAGAATACTGGCGTAACATTATACTGGGCAAGAACTCGGTGACTGAGGTGCCTGATGAGCGCTGGAACAAAGATTTGTATTATGATCCGTCCTCGACGGCTAATGACATGTCGCATTCCAAATGGGGAGGGTTTATTCCTAAGATCGATTTTGATCCGCTGGAATATGGGATACCACCGCAGTCGTTGGCGGCGATAGAACCTACACAGTTATTGAGCCTGATGGTGGCCAAACAGGCCATGGAAAATGCGGGTTATAAAGACGGCAGTTTCAATGCCGAGAATGTGTCTGTCATTATTGGCGCTGAAGGCGGAAACGATTTAGCCAACAGTTACAGTTTCAGGGGGTTTTTCAAACAGGTGTTTGGTGAAATGCCTGCTGAGCTGGATGCGGCATTGCCTAAGACGACTGAGGATTCATTCCCGGGGATTCTGGCCAATGTAATTTCGGGCAGGATCACCAACAGGCTGAATTTAGGCGGGCGCAATTATACCGTCGATGCGGCCTGCGCTTCCTCTCTTGCTGCGGTAGACCTGGCCTGCCAGGAACTCTTTCTGGAGAAATCTGATATGGTACTGGCTGGTGGGGCAGATCTGCACAATGGCATCAACGATTACCTGATGTTTTCGAGTACGCATGCGTTGTCCCGCAAGGGAAGGTGTGCTACTTTTGATTCGGATGCAGATGGCATCGCATTGGGCGAAGGTGTGGCGATGGTGGTATTGAAGCGTCATGAGGATGCGCTGAGGGATGGTGATAAGGTTTATGCGGTGATACAGGGTGTGGGCGGATCGAGCGACGGTAAAAGCCTTGGGCTGACTGCTCCGCGCAAATCGGGACAGGTACGGGCTTTGGAACGTGCATATGACCAGGCTGGGATTTCGCCTTCGGTATTGGGTCTGATTGAGGCGCATGGCACTGGTACTGTGGTGGGCGACCGCACGGAACTGAGTGCGCTGACCGATATGCTGAACCAGTCGGGTGCGGTAGCCGGGCAAACGCATCTGGGTTCTGTAAAGACACAGATCGGCCATACCAAGTGTGCGGCCGGAATTGCCGGACTGATCAAAGCAGCATTGTCAGTTTATCATGGGGTAAAACCGCCGACCATCAACCTGAAAAACCCTAACAGTTATTACAATGCGGCCAAAAGTCCGTTTGCCTTTCATACAGAGGCGGCTTTATGGATGGAGGATAAAAGATATGCGGGTGTGAGTGCCTTTGGTTTTGGGGGTACTAATTTCCATGCGGTGCTGGAGAGCGGTCATGCTGTGGCTGATCAGCATTCGGCATTGCAATCTTTGCCTTCAGAGCTTTTCGTCTTTAGAGGCGATACCTATGAGGAGGCTAAAAAACAACTGAGTGTGGTAAAAGCCCTGCTGGAAGATAATGATAATATTTCATTGAAGGACATTGCTTACAGCCTGGCTCTAGGTAGTGCCAAGCCTATACAATTGAGTATTGTGGCCGACAGGGATGAGGACCTGATCATGAAAATTGATCTGGCCCTTTCTGGTGTAGAAAGCAAGGATACTTACATCACTAAAAGAAAAGAGGGCAAGGTGGCCTTTATGTTTCCCGGTCAGGGAAGCCAGCGCATCAATATGGCCAGGGATCTTTTTGTGATGTTCCCGGTCATGCGGAAATTGCTGAAAGACAGACCGGAATATGAGGAAGTGCTGTTCCCGAATGCGGTCTTTGATGAGGCTTTGCTGAAGGCGCAAAAAGAAAGAATTAAGGATACGCGGATGGCGCAGCCCTTGCTGGGTATCGTAGATCTTGCGCTTGCCAATTTCCTGAGGGATCTGGGTATTGCGCCGGATATGGTGGCGGGGCATAGTTATGGTGAATTGCCGGCACTGTGTTTTGCGGGTGCTTTTGATGAAGAGCAGCTGGTCTTTCTGAGCAGGGAGAGGGCTCAGTCTATTCTCAATGCCGTGGAAGACGGAGATAAAGGTGCCATGATTGCGGTGAACTGCAAGGATGAGGATGTGTTTAAGGTCATTGACGGTCTGAAAGATGTTTATGCGGTAAACTTCAATTCGCCAACGCAACTTGTTTTGGCGGGTACTACTCCGGCAATTAAAAAACTGGGTGAAACACTGAAAACAGAAAAGATCTCGTTTAAAAAACTAGAGGTGGCTTGTGCGTTCCACAGTCCGCTGGTTGCTAAATCTAAAGAACTATATAAAGAAGTACTGAGCGGTGTTGATTTTAATAACCTGGCATTGCCGGTATGGTCAAATACTACCGCCGCGGTTTATCCTGTGAAGGCGTCTGCGGTTAAGGAAAGACTGACCGAGCATTTGGTGAAACCTGTGAAATTTGTAGAGCAGGTACAGCAGATGTATGCGGCGGGGGCAAGGATCTTTATAGAGGTTGGCCCGGGTAAGGTGCTGACCGCATTGACGAAGGCCTGCATTGGCAAGGATGAACTGCTGCTGTATGCTGAAGATAACGGGCACAACAAGATCACCCATTTGCTTTGTACCCTGGCTACTTATATTGCCACGGGACGTGAGGTAAAAGTTGAGAAATTATTTGAAGGCCGCAATGGCAAGTTGCTGAACCTGGATGAGCCGGGGCAGTATAAAAAAAGTCCGACCGTTTGGATTATCGACGGCCAGCATGCGGTACCATCAACAGGGAAACTTCCTGCGTATGGTGCATTGCCAATCATAACACCCCTAAAAATGAAAGACAAAGCAATAACAACTGAAATCATACATCAGTCTGCTCCCTCAAATGCTGCGGAAGTGATGATGCAGGAATACATGAATAGCATGAAAATGATGATCCAGGCGCAGCGCGATGTGATGCTGCAGTTCCTGGGTGCAGCTTCATTGCCGCCGATGTACCAGCAGGTTGCTTATCAGCAGCCTTTGCCACAGAGTGCTCCTCAATCATTTGTGCAGCCTTTACCTGTTGTTCCAGCTGTGGCGGTGCCTCAGCAGGCGGCCTCAAAACCTGCTGCGGTGCACGTAGATGTGAAAGTGGTGCTGATGAAGATCGTGAGCGACAAGACGGGTTATCCGCAGGAAATGCTGGGTATGGAAATGGATCTTGAGGCTGATCTGAGCATTGATTCGATCAAACGTATGGAGATCATTGGTGCATTGCGTACTGAACTGGGCGGTTTCGCTTCGGCGGAAGACAGTGAGGACAGCTTTATGGAGCAATTGGCGGGTATCAAGACACTAAACGGTCTGGTGAACTGGATCAATGAGCATGCGGTTGCCAAAGTATCTGCTGAAGTTGCTGTTGTGGCTTCGGGTGCTGAAGCTTCCCAGACTACGGTTGCGCCGGCCCAGTCGGCAGTGAAATTCAGTTTGGCGGATGTTAAATCTGCAATCCTGTCTGTGGTGAGTGAAAAAACCGGGTACCCGCAGGACATGCTGGGCATGGACCTGGATCTGGAGGCTGACCTGAGCATCGATTCGATCAAACGTATGGAGATCATTGGTGAGCTGAAAATAAAAATAGGGTTTAGTAAAGGGGAAGATGGCGGCGATGACCTGATGGAGAAGCTGGCGGCGATCAAGACACTAAATGGTCTGGTCAGCTGGATCTCGGAAATAGAACAGGATAATTTTGAACCTGTAACTGAGGCTAAAAAAATTATAGAGGAGCAGGCTACGGTCAGCGAATCTCTTTCCAGGCTTCGCTTTGGACTGACGGCTTCCAGAATTGTAAATACAGAAACCTCTTCGCTGAAAGGAAAGCGTTTTGCGGTGACCAATGATGGTGGGTTGCAGGCGGCAGCCATTAAGGAACTGTTTGAAGGCCACGGCGCTACAGCTGATATTGTAGCTGTTGAAGATCAGTTGAAAGGATATGATGGTCTGATCATTCTCAATATGTTTGCTTCTATAAACAAGATCAACATCATCGATTATATCGCAATGATAAAAGGGCTGGATTTTGAGGAAATGAAATGGGTATACTTTATCTCTGATACCAAAGGTCACATGACGGAGGCGGATGATGCGAGCATGCTGAGACATTTTCAGGGATATTCGGGTTTGTTTAAAAGCCTGGATAAGGAATATGACACGACCAAGTGCAGGATCATCAGCCTGACGAGTAAGCTTGCGGCTGCTGATGTAGC
>NZ_DATHGC010000372.1:0-19469 GCF_035317785.1 Pedobacter sp.
AACTGCCGGCTGTCTACATAGGGCTGCCCATGCTGGCTGCACTGTCTGTAACTCACGGCTTTTTACCGCCGCATCCCTCACCTGCTGCGCTGGTACTTCAGTTTAATGCCAATATGGGACTGACCCTCCTCTATGGAATTACACTGGCCATTCCGGCTATTGTACTGGCGGGCCCTGTCTATTCGAGAACTTTAAAGAACATGGTATCTGTTCCGCTCAAGGCGTTTATATCAGAGGATCTGCCCGAAGACAAACTCCCCGGCGCTGCCAATAGCCTGCTCTCTGCACTCCTGCCGGTGATCCTGCTTGGAGGTGCCGCCATTTATGGATTATCGAAACCGGATGAACATTTCAAAAGCATACTCAGCTTTGTATCTGAGCCCACAATTGTGATGCTCATTACACTTATTGTGACGACCTATACTCTGGGATTGAGGATGGGAAAAAGCATGAAAGAAATCATGGTTATTTATGTTTCCGCAGTCAAAGATATTGCCATGATCCTGCTCATCATTGCTGGCTCAGGAGCATTGAAACAGGTAATGGCCGACAGTGGGGTTAGCAATCAGATCGCCAATGCGTTAAATGATCTTCATTTTGAGCCTCTGGTGCTTGGGTGGCTCATAGCAGCCCTGATCCGCATAAGCGTCGGTTCAGCTACAGTTGCAGGACTTACCGCAGCGGGGATCATTGCACCCGTAATGCTGCAAGCGCATACCAATCCAAATCTGATGGTGCTCTCCATTGGTGCCGGCAGTTTGATGTTTTCCCATGTAAATGACCCTGGATTCTGGATGTTCAAAGAATATTTCAACCTGACGATGAAACAAACCATCTTATCGTGGTCCATTATGGAGACCATTGTGGCGGTAGTGGGTCTGCTGGGCGTCTTACTTTTAAATCTGTTCGTTTAAGATCAGCAATTAATTCAGGCAAAATCTTCCTGGCTTGCTGTAATATTGTTTCCTTCCTGATGCCTGTCTGATGCTATATTTCTGCGATCTCCTGCCAGATCTCAGGGCATCTCTTCTAGAGCGTTGGTCCGCCACGGGGACCTTCCAAGGATCATGCAAGGGTTGAGTAAGGGTCATGATGGTAAGGTATCAATAAGGTATGTCCTATAATGGAATAAGTTTACTTCTTATAAGTTTTAACATTATTAAACCGGCGTAAAAAGCAGGATCTTGACCGGTCCTGCTTTTTTTTTGGATTTTCCTGTAACCTTTTGCCGCTTTGGTTCATCTTATAAAAAGATAACCTAAAAATACCACAACAATTTACATATGCTTAAGGATATGCTGAAAGGCGTATGTAGAAAACTATGCCCTATGAAAATCAAAATATATTCCCTGACTGCTTTTTTAGTTTTCCTGTTTGTACTTACCAGGTCTTATGCCCAGTCTCCGATCAATGATGACGGGGAAATTTCAGGAAAAGTATTGGATGAAGCCCAAAAGGAATTTCCATATGCTACCGTAAGCCTGCTGAACAGCAAAGACTCTACCGTGGTAAGAGGAACATTAACCGGTGATAACGGAAATTTTCAGTTTAAAGAAGTAAAACCTGGAAATTACCTGATCTCAATTTATGTGGTTGGTTATAAAAAAGCTTTTAAAGGCCCTGTTGTCATTACATCATCCAATAAAAAACATATTTTGGATCGGGTTCAGCTGGCAACTGATGCACAAATGCTAAAAGGAGTGGACATAGTTAAGCAAAAACCACTGATAGAAAGGCAGATCGACAAAACAGTAATCAATGTGGAGAACAGTGCTTTAGCCGCAGGGAATTCTGCGCTGGAAATCCTGGCAAAGGCACCGGGAGTAACTGTCGATAAGGATGGAAAGATCAGCCTGAGGGGCAAACAGGGGGTAACTGTTATGCTGGATGGTAGGCCTACTTACTTATCGGCAGAACAGCTTGCCAACCTGCTCCGTTCCACCGAGGGTAATGCGATACAGTCTATTGAACTCATCACCAATCCCTCTGCCAAATATGATGCGGCGGGCAATTCCGGCATCATTAACATCAAACTAAAAAAGAACCGCAACTTCGGCACCAATGGATCTGTGCTGGCCGGCGCCGGCTATGGAAAGTACTACAAGGCAAATGGCGGGCTCACGCTGAACCACCGTGAAAAGAAGTTCAATATATTTGGCAATTTTGACTATGGCCGTAATAAAAGATTTGGCGGAACAGATATCATGAGGGTGAATAACACCGCGAATGACAAAACCTATTTTGACCAGACCAGCCTGAGTGTGAGGATGCGGAATAACAGCAATTATAAGGGCGGCGTCGATTATTTCATTAACGACAACAACACCATCGGATTTGCAGTTAATGGTTACAACAGCAACGGGGATAACGCAGCGGATGTGTTAACGCTAATTGGTGACAGGCCAGGCAAAACGGACTCATCTGTGGTAGCAAGCAATCCGAATTCTTTTAAATATACAGGCATCACGTACAATCTTAGTTACAAGGGAACTCTTGATACAATGGGTCAGGAAATTAGCGTGGACGCTGATTATTCTAAGTACATGGGACATGATAAGACAAATTTCAATAACAGATACTTAGATGCTCGGGCGCAGCCGATAAAGGATTATCTGTTCAGGAATGAAACGCCCACAACCACCAAAATATGGGCGGCAAAATCAGATTACACCTACCCCCTCAATAAACAAATGAAGCTGGAACTGGGTTTAAAGACCAGCTTTGTGAAAACGGACAACAATTTTAGATTTGAGAATTTTGAAAACGGAAATTGGGTGAACGACATCAGACGAAGCAATCAATTCCTATATGATGAAAATATCAATGCGGCGCACGCAAATATAAACCGGAAATTTAAAAGCACAACTGTGCAGCTGGGATTAAGAGCAGAGCAAACCAACTCAAAAGGCAATTCGATCACCGAAAACAAAATTGTGAACAGACATTATCTTAACCTGTTTCCAAGTGTATTTATCAATCAGGAACTGTCAAAAAATCATGAAATGGGATTTTCATATAGCAGAAGGATCGATCGCCCGGACTATGGGTCTTTAAATCCATTTATTGATTTTCTTGATCTGTACTCATACAGATTTGGAAACCCTTTTCTGAAACCACAATACACCAATTCCTTTGAGCTTTCTTATTCTTTCAAAAAGAACCTGAACGTAACACTCGGTCATAGCCATACTAAAGATGTCATGTCTGATGTGCTGCTGACCGATACTGCAACAAAAACCATATTTATATCTAATCAGAACCTGGCGACACAGGATTCTTATAACCTGAACGTCAGCTACCCGGTTCAGTTTGCCAAATGGTGGAGCAGCACCAATAACCTTTCCGGATATTACAATAAATTCAAGACCCCTAATTTATTGGGTATGCCCTATGAAAGCGGCCGGATTGCCCTGAATATAAACACACAGCAAACCATCACCATTAATTCTTCTACAAACGCGGAGGTTTCCGGATGGTACCAGACCAGGCAGGTATGGGGAACTTTACTGATAGATCCCCAATATAGTGTTGATCTGGGTCTGAGCAAATCTTTTATGAATAAGCAAATGAACATTAAACTTGCGGCTAATGATGTTTTTAAATTTCAAAAAAGCAGGATTACCAGTACGCTGCCCTCACAAAACTATGTGATCAGGGAAAGGTGGGAAAGCCAGGTTTTCAGGTTAACCTGTACCTATCGCTTTGGAAGCAGCGAAATTAAGGCTGCCCGTGAACGGTCCGGAAGTTCGGATGCGGAAAAAAGACGCGTCAAATCAGGGGGTTAGCATTTAATTTGAAAAAAGATTTTGTCATTCAAAAAAAGACACTACATTTGCAATCCCAAACGGGAAGTAGGTACGGTAGCTCAGTCGGTAGAGCAATGGACTGAAAATCCATGTGTCGCCGGTTCGATCCCGGCCCATACCACTGAAGCGGGAAGACTTGAAAAATCAAGATCTTCCCGTTTTTTTTGCCTTTAATTTTTTGTTAATCAGAATAACAGATAATCCTAAATCGTTGACTCTGACGGTTCGATGTTACACTCCGAAAAAAGCACAGGGACGCTGCCCAATAACCTTAATTCTCTTTTTATTCGCTTCAATATCAGCATGTCTGCCGTAGTCACTAACCTCAAGCAAAAAAATGACCGCGAATAAATATTACACTGCAAAACAAATATTATTAGATTAATCTAACTTTATTGTTTTGTTTGTATTTATTTATGTTTAGGTTTGTATAAATTAAAACAACATGTCATTACGTATACTTTTTATTTTGGGTTTGATTATGGGCTTTGCTGCACTCATGGCGGCCTGTGAGAAGATTGTGCCTGCAGCAGCTCCAGAAGACGAACTGCTGGATGGCCCGGTCAGCGGGCTCAATTATGAACAGAGCAAACGGTTCCTGGCAGGAGATGTGGCGTTTAATGATGAAGTTTTCACTCCTGAAAAAGGGCTGGGTTCGGTATTTGTAGCCACAAGCTGTGGCAGCTGCCATGCCGGTGATGGCAAAGGACATCCTTTTACTACCCTGACACGTTTTGGGCAGACCGACGAGAGCGGCAACAAATTTCTGGATCGTGGCGGACCTCAATTGCAGAACAGGGCAATCCCCGGATACCAACCCGAGCAAATTCCGCATGGGGCTACCTTTTCAAAATTTACGCCGCCGGCAAATACGGGTCTCGGTTTCCTTGAACTCGTTTCTGATGCGGACATCCTGGCCATGGCCGATCCTAATGACCAGGATAACGATGGCATTTCTGGGGTACCAAACTATGGCAGCTTACCGGCATACGTAGTGCCATTTAATCACTCCATCCCAAAAAACGGCAAATACATACATCGTTTTGGCAAAAAAGCAGCCGCCTACAGCCTGCTTCATCAAACCGTCAACGCCTATAACCAGGATATAGGTATCGTCTCCGCATACGACCCGGTCGACGTATACACCCATTTAACCATAGATCCTGAGATTGCAACCCAGACCGTAAATGATGTGGTCTTTTATTTGCAAACTTTAAAGGCACCCATTCAGCGCAGCCAGAATGACCCCGAGGTACAAAAAGGTAGTCTGATCTTTAATCAGATCAATTGCTCTGGCTGTCACAAACCCACTTTAAAAACAGGCAGCTCGGCAATCAGTGCATTGTCCAATGCTGAGTATCATCCGTATACCGACTTATTGCTGCACGATATGGGACCTGGACTGGATGACGGCTATACCGAGGGTTCTGCAAAAACTTTTGAATGGAGAACTCCGCCGCTTTGGGGCCTGGGTCTTTCTACCAGTTCTCAGGGAGGTCAATACCATTTGCTGCATGACGGGCGTGCCAAGAGCATTGAAGAGGCTATAAAGCTACATGGTGGTGAAGCCGCCGGTTCCAGAAACAAGTTTATGGAACTTTCTGATGTTGAAAAAAATGCAATGCTCAAATTCCTCCACTCGCTATAATCATGGAAAGAAAAGACTTTATAAAAACCTGCGGCTTTGCCTGTCTGGGCGGGATCGGAATCTCCACGCTGTTGCAAAGCTGCGCTACAATGCAGCAGACATTGACCGGCGAGATCGCCGAAAGCGATTTACTGGTTTCGGTCAGCGACTTCAAGATGAAGACCTCCGGAAAAAACCAGTTCAAAAAATACATCATCGTAGACAATGACCGGTTGAGATTTCCAATCTGCGTGTTTCGTTTCGACGAGCAGAACTACTCCGCCCTGTGGATGGAATGCACACATATGGGCGCTGAAGTGCAGGTGTTTGGCGACAAGCTGCAGTGCCCCGCTCATGGCAGCGAATTCAGCAATAAAGGCATCATGCAGCATGGCCCTGCCGAAGCCAACTTGCGCAGTTTTCCAATAACTGTAACTAAAGACCATCTAAAAATCTCGCTCAAAGCCGTATGAAGAAATTAGTTACTATATTAAGCTTTACGCTATTGCTTTCTCTTGCAGCCCAGGCTCAGATTGATCCTAAGCTTTTAAGGAACCCGGCCCTGGATACCGCCAAACAAACACTGAATATGGATGCAATATATGAGCGTCCCTTTGTTGCTGTCGGCAAGCTGCCTGTTTCCCTTGGCGGCTATATGGAGGCCAACTGGCAATACCAAGGCAGTGGCGGAGTATCAGACGGACAGCAGTTCCAGTTCAGGCGGCTCACCCTGTTTGTCGCATCTACCATCAGCAAACGCATTAAATTTTTATCTGAAATAGAGTTTGAACCGGCAGAAAAAGAAATTGCCATTGAATTTGCCGCACTGGACATTGAACTGCATCCTTTGCTCAATTTAAGGGGCGGGATGATCGTCAATCCGATAGGTGCTTTTAACCAGAACCATGATGGTCCCAAATGGGAGTTTACAGACCGCCCCATTGCCATGACCCAGATGCTGCCCGCTACCTGGAGCAACGCAGGGTTTGGAATTTACGGCAAGCAATATACGACCGACTGGATGTTTGGCTATGAACTTTATGCCTCCAGCGGGTTTGACAATTCCATTATTGCCAATGGAGAGAACAGGACTTTTTTGCCTGCGGCTAAGGCGAATGCAGAAAGGTTTGAAGAAATGGCCAGCGGTGAACCGCTGATCACCGGGAAGCTTGCGGTCAGGAATAATAAAATAGGTGAGATCGGTCTTTCTTATATGGGCGGAGTATACAACAAGTGGCAGGATGATGGAATCGTGATTGATGACAAAAGACGTCTGGATGTCTTTGCGATAGACTTTAACACCACATTGCCAAAGCTCAATACCTTTATTACCGGGGAGTGGGCATGGGTGAATGTAAATGTGCCCGCAACTTATTCACAGCAGTTTGGCAGTAAACAACAAGGAGGATACGCAGATATAGTTCAGCCAATCCTGAAACGCACGATCCTGAACTGGAAGGATGCCACACTGAGCCTGGCCTGCCGACTGGAATATGTAGACTGGAATGTTGGGAAATTTAAAGAGACCGGCGGAAACATTGCTGATGAACTTTGGAGCGTTATGCCAGGTATTAGTTTCAGGCCACGTCCACAAACTGTGATCAGGGCTAGCTACAGGTCACAATGGCAAAAGGATCTGCTGGGCAACCCGCCCGAAAGAGCCGCTGCAATCCAGTTTGGTTTGTCTACCTATTTTTGATCGCCATCAATCAGTTCGTCATCTGGCAAAACATAGAAATTATTTAAACTACTTTGATCAACTTAGAGGAATCAGTATAGACCCAGTGGTTGCAGAGCTCCATCATTACATTTGCGCTGTCCTTATCGTTCCTGCTGTTTTTCAGCCTGTGCTCCAGAACGTCTGCTCAGGAGTTGACCAGTTGCTGGAAATTTGCTGTCACGTAACAGAAAATTAGACACATGAACAGAAAATAATTTTTCATCAGTCAGCACTATTTCACAGGGAACCATGCCTATTTGCCAGTTTATTAGGTTTTCCCTTTTGTTTAATCAGATCAAAGGCATCCAACAACTCACCAGTGGCCAGGTATGCTTTAAAAGATAAGACCTGATCATCAATGTCGATCAAATGATAGATCTGCAAATGACTTGAAATGGTATCGGCCCATGACTGCGGCTCAGTCTCATACATCTTGGACCCGCTTACAGAAACGACATACATGGTCCCTGAACGATCACCTGGTCCGCCACCTGTCAAAGCGATCTTATGCATCCCGCGTGCATAGGCATGGTCATGGCCCTGTAAGACCAGATCTACACCGTATTTATCAAAAAGCGGCTTTAAATGTGTTCTTGTTTTTTTATTGTCTCTGCCTTTTTTAGTGGAGTAAACCGGGTGGTGCATCACAACGCAGGTCCATTTCTGAGGGTTACTTTTAAGCAGCGCTTCCAGCCATTCCCTTTGCCTGGTAATGCATGCCTCAGCTGGAGCTTCTTCTATCATCTGTGTATTCAGGGAGATAATTCTTACTCCCTGTATGTCTGTATAATAACTACTGTTTTCCAGCAGTTCATCAGCCGGACCGTTTTGAGGCAATAAAAATTGTTGCTTCCAGTAAACCGACAGGTGAGACTTGCCATCTTCATGTGTGTATTCATGATTTCCAGGGGTCATTACAGAAGGAATGGTACCGTGTATAAACTCACCGGCAGCAAACCATTCTCCCCAGTCCTGATCTTTATTTGCCACATTAACCAGATCCCCGGCATGCAATATCAGCTGTGCATCCGGCATGGCGGCGTACGCTTTCCTGATGACCCTGCTCCACAGGGGTTTAATCCCTTGCTGGGCATCCCCAAAATAAATAAATGACAGTTTCGGTTTTTTCAATGTATTGTCTGCAGTGCGGAATTGCATCCATTCACTCCAGTTATCTGTATTGCCTACCCGGTACATATACTGGGTAGCAGGCTTAAGGTCATTAATACTGACCCTGTGATTAATCGCGCTGATTTTTTCAAAGTTAAAAGCCCGCGAAAGGGCTTTTAACTGATTTACCGCGCTGGTAAATTTTGGATGGGCATCAGCAGGAAGATATTCAACCATACTATCTTTAGTGGTATCCGAAGTTCTCCAGTTGATGGTGATACTGGTGGCTGGTTTTTCTGTTACAGTAAGAATGATCCTATCCGGAAGTGCTGTTGGAATGTATTCGCCGGGCAAATCTGCATCTAATATGTTTTCATGTGCCTGACCGGCCAGCAAAGTGACAGGGGCATTAAACACAGGCAATAATGCACCAACTTTAATGGCACTGGAAAGGAATTTTCTTCGGGCTATATGCTTCATCTTGTTTACCGGGTATTGTTGCTTAATTTATCTTTTTATCCTGTTTCAATATTTTTTCCTGTGTGCCTGTCACGTCTTTCATCATGGTAAAGTGATCTTTAACCTGACCATCAGAACCAACCCACTTCAGATCTAACTGACTTCCCTTGATCTCGAGCACAACAGCTCCACCGACTTCATTATTTGAATAATACATGGCGTTGTGGGGCCAGGTTTCTTTGTGGCCGCCCTGTGCACCTGCCGAACCACTAACTACGTATACCGTACCATTAGTATTTTGGTTGCTTTTTAAATAGGGTGCTGAGTTTTTACTCCCGTCATAAAGCGCGCTTGAAGAACTGAGGTTATATTTGGCAGCATCAAAATCAGCTTCCTTGCCATAATAACCTTTCATTAGCCTTGAACGTTCGTAAACATGACTGTGCCCGCAAAGGATCAGGTCTACACCATTATCTTCTAAAGTCTTGATGAAGTTCTCCCTGATCTTAACCAGCAGGCCTTCGGTATCTGAATTATGGGACCCCATCGTATAAGGGGGGTGGTGCCAGTAAGCTACAATCCACTTACTCTTGTTTGCTGCAAGGTCTTTTTTAACCCAGTCTGCCTGCTCACCCATCTGGTCATACATGAATTTACCTTTGGTGTCCGGTCCATAAGAATCAAGGGCAAGGAAATGCGTATTTCCTATATCATACGAATAATATGATTTTGTATTTGAAGGAATACCACCAGCTTCTCCTTTAGTTGGAACAGAGAAATTCTGGAAGTAGGCAATTTTAAACTGATCAGTTACCGCTGCCGACTGAAAATCATGGTAATCGTGGTTTCCGGGAGAAGGGAACAGCGGATACTTATTTAACAATGTACCCTGGTAGTTATTGAAAAATTTAGCCTGAAACTCTGCATCAGTTCCATCAGAATAAGCATTATCGCCCATCAAGATCCATGCGTTCAGATAGTCCTTGCCAAGATAATTTACAATGGCATCCCTTACCTTCCGCTGATTGAGCGAATTGTTGCCGCAATCACCAAATCCGGCAACCCTGATCAGCGTTTCGCTTCCTTTTTCAGGCAGGGTATAGAAATAATTATTCTCATCTCCCTGAAGCGGATATTTGTAGTTTCCTATTGAATAGTAGTACTTGGTTAGTGGTTTCAGATCCTTAAGGGTTACGATATGCTCTGAAACAAGAGTTGAATCTGTTGCCTGCTTATCGAGGTTACCTGGAGTCAGGCCATAGCGGACATTGCTTCTGTCGTAGACATTAGTCCTCCACCGGATCGTCATAGAGGTTGGAGTTGCAATTTGGAGGTAGGGGCCTCTGATCAGTTCACTTTGATAGGCTTTTGGGGCCGCTTTTACAGCAGGCTCAGTTCCCTGGCTGACCTGTGAAAAAGCCAAAACAGGAAATGACAGCAGGCTCAATAATAATAATTTAAATGATTTCATGTGTTTGATTAATGATGAATAAATGTGTTTTTGTTGTCTGTTAACGAATTGATAAATTGGATGATCTGATTGCATTCATTTTTGGAAAGGTTAAGAGGTTTTGATGGCAGGGTCTGATCTTCTATGACAAGCCCGAGCCCGTTTCCACCTCCTTTATTGTAAAAATCAAGCACACTTTCAAGGGTCTTGAATGTACCGTTGTGCATGTATGGTGCCGTCTTTTGCGCATTTCTTATGGTGGGGGTCTTAAAAGCCCTTCGGTAATAACGGATCTTATACAGATCAAAACGGCCCATATCCTGATCATATTCAGGCTTTTTAAAATTGTCATCTTTAGTTGTTCCAAGTATTTCTACCTCCGAAATGTCATAAAATGGCGGTACAAGTGAATTGAAATAGGGTGCAAAATGACAGGTGCCGCATTGAGCTTTTCCCATAAAAAGGTTAAAGCCCTTGATCTGGTCTTTTGTCATGGCACTTCTGTTTCCCTGCAGATAGCTGTCGAACGGAGAATTTAACGGGTTCAAACTGGCAACATAGGCAGCAATAGCCAGGGCCGCACTGTCTATTTTTTTATGGGGCAGGTTCTGGCTGCCTCCCATTTCCAATGGATTAAAGACCACGGTCTTTATCTGCTGGACCAGATTTTTGGCACGGCCGTCCCAGAATTGTGAATGCTGGAAACCTGCATATAGAAGGCCCGGGGTGTTTCTTCTTAAAATGGTATCTGCAATTAATGAGGGGCTTCTTATCTTTCCGTCAGTGAAGTAATGTTCAGGCTGATGACAAGTCGCACAACTTACTTTCATATTTCCCGAAAGTGAGGTATCGAAAAATAGTTTTTTGCCTTTTATAACTAATCCGGCTTTTTCAATTTCCGGTATGGAATCCCAGCTTTTCAAAAAGCCTTTGCTGAATAGGCTGGAAACGTTATAATTGAGGTATGCGGACGTATTGAGTTCCAGGCCTGACTGTTTTATGAAAACCCCAAGCTTTTGCTGCAATGGAATTGAATACCCGACAAGGTACGCCATCCTGTTAAAAGTATCAAAATCGGGGTGAAGACCAAGGTACTTTATGGCACCGTCCAATTTTTCTGCCAACGCTTTGCTTCCGGTTGGATTGCGCTTAAAATAAGGCTGCAATACAATCCGGATTGCTTTACTCGCAGTCAGTGTTTCCCTGATGCCTGTCTTCAGCGATGGTGCGTCATAACCACTGATATAAAGAGTGAACATCCTGATCAGCTCAAGACGAATACTTTCCAGTATCTGACGGTCGTCTGCTTTAAACTGGTACAATAGATTTTTCAGGTCTTTGACCGAACTATATAATGCTTTTGTCTGAATCAACAGCTCCTCTTTATGGGCCATGAAGTTATCTTCAAACAGTAAAGCTTCAATTTGCTGGAAACCCATAGGCTCAACGAGTTCCAGTTCAGGTTCCTCCACCTCGTATTTCGGCGCAGCATTGTACATCATGGTTTCGCTGGGAAAGAAATACGAAGTAAAAAAAGCAATCCTTTTAAATTTAATCCTGCAGTTGGCCAAAGATTCTTTTGCCTTTTTCAGGCTTACCGAATCTTCATTAAGCGCATCAATGGCCAGACACAGATCCCCCAGTGATAAACTTAGTGAAAGGGCGTCTTTGCCAAAAATAGCTGTCGCATTTTCTGAACCGATATCCTTTCTGTTGAAGGTAGCGGCAGAGAACAGTGTAACGAGGGCTGCAGGTATAAAGAAAAATAGGATTGCTTTCCGGTTCATTTTGCTAATACAAATTCATTTTCAACCCCAAAGTAGCCGTAGCACCTGTATAGAGTGCAGAATAGGTGTAGTCACTTTGGTACTGATATCTCCTTTGTGCCTGGTTTAGTAAGTTGTTTCCTGATGCGTAGATGACCAGTTTGGGTGTTAAGAAAAAGTTCAGGTTGGCATCAAGGTAGTTCACGCGGTCATAGTAGATGTCATTCTTCACTGTACTTCCTATCGTAGTGATGAATGCAGAAGTATGGTTGTATGATATCCGTGCATTAAATCTTTTCACCTCATAAGCGAGTGACACGTTTGCAATATCCTTTGCTGTTCCCTGCAATTTAGGCTGGTCTTTTTTTACAAAAATGAAGTTATGGGTGTAATTGCTGTACACGCTGAAATTGCTGAAGGGCTTTGGCAGGAAGTCCAGGTTCCGCTGAAATGCAAGCTCCAGTCCTACCAAATTTGCTACACCACCATTCCCAGGTTTTGTCCTTTCAATGATGCCATTTTCAGCAGCAAGCTTTTCATAATTATCTTTATAATCTATGATAGAAAGCGGATCTGCTCCCTGATCAAGCAACGACTGCGGTGTTTGGATAGCTCCTTTTACATCTTCAAATCTTACGTTGTCCCTTACATCTATGCGGTACTTTGTAATGTTTTTAAAATAAACACCGGCCGAGATCAGGCCTGTGTTGCCGGTATAAAGCTCTCCCAACAGGTCGAGGTTATTCGATAAGGCAGGTTTAACTTCAGGATTGCCCTCGCTCATTTCCTGATCTTCTATATTGACTCTTCTGTAAGGAGAGATATCCCTGTAATTTGGACGTGATATGGTTTTGGTATATGCAAACCTGAACACCGAATTTTTAGTAGGGGTAAATTTAACAAGGAATGCAGGCATGAAATTTAAAAAGTCTTTTTTAGTGATTGTTTTAGAAGGACTAAAGTCCAGATCTTCACTAAAGTTGTATCCCGAGTATTTAACCATGCTTTTCTCAATCCTGCCGCCAAGAATAACGGATAGCTGATCACCGAAATTCTGGGTACTCATCAGGTATGCAGCAGCAATGCCTTCATCACCATTGTAATTACTTGCCAGCACATCCTGCTTTACTTCTTCTACAATATAATCTTTTGTATCACCGAAATTACTGGTATTGAGGTTTGATAACCATGCTGAGCTACCCGCGTTTCCTACGTTATAATCCGCATTTCTAACATAAAGGCCATTGCTCATGTTTGACAGGTTATTGCCAAAGCTATTCCAGAAAGGAGACCATCCAATATAATCTCCAAGTCTCACGGGTTGTCCGGCAGCGACTTTTGCATCATACTCTGCTTTTTTTGAAGGATCTATGCTAGGTAACCAGGTTAATTTAGACAGGGTCTCATTGTCCTTGCTCATGCCTCGGTATTTACCACCAAATTTTAGTGAATTGGCAAATTTTCCGGTTGCAATTGGAACGGTAAGGTCCAGTTGAGCAAGGTATTGCTGCGTTGTAGCGCGGGCATCGGTACCCGTAAGCGCGTCCATATACCAGGTATCAACAGAGTCCGCATGAAAAGAAGGTCTGTTAGCTAAGCTGCCAAGTATATTTTCAATCTCAAATCCTTTATCTGCTTTCACAAATCTTGAATTGAGGTAATCCATTTGAACGGATTTCTCATTTTCGCTTTCCAGCTCCAGTTCCCTTCTGTTTGGTGTATTTTGGACATTCTTCATGTAAGAACCTTTCCAGTTCAGTTTTACCTTACCCAGAACATGTTCGCCTTCCATCCCGAAATTCATGATCTTTTGTTCAATCATAGCGGCATTCCTATCGTTTACCCCTCCTTCGATATGCCTTTCTAATTCTGGCTGGTACTTAGGGTTATTATGATCGTTATCCAAATTCAAGTAAGGCACTTTGGCCACATCATCAATAAAATCCCTGTTGGCATCTGTTATTTTTTTCTTAGCACCTTCCCATTCCGGAGCTCTTTCCCAGTTCTTTGGATAACCGTTACCGATATCATCCACTTTTAGGGTAGATATCTCTCTCCAGTCTTTATAATTGTTGTAAATACCTGTGAATGTTATCGTGTTTTTAAGGTCTATTTTATAATCCAGGCCAACAGTATAACTCTGACGGATCCGTTCCAGTTTGTTCTGTACCATGTTCAGGTACTGCGGCATAAAGTAAATCTGTTTGTCCACCCAGCTAACATCTTCCCAGGCACTGCCATGTGAGGAGGAACCTAAGAACTGGCGATAATAAGAGGCTGAAGCCATAACACCAAGTCTTTTATCTTTCAGGTAGCGATTTCCGAAAACAAAGTTTCCATTATAGGTGGGTTTATGTACAATTTCGCTGTAACCGGAACCAAGTGTAAAAGAGAGCAACTTCTTATAAGGTGCCTTTCTTGTAATTAAGTTCACGACTCCTCCTATGGCATCGCCGTCCATATCTGGTGTAATGGCTTTAGTAACCTCCACTGTTTGCACCATATCTGCCGGTATGGCACTAATGCTTACCGATCTGTTGTCTCCGGTACCAGAAATGTTGGTTCCATTAATGTTAATTGTACTTTTTGAAGGATCTGTTCCGCGGATACTGATTAATGACGCCTCTCCTTCATCAAGCTGAACATAAATTCCGGGAACCCTTTTGAGGGCATCGCCAATGTTCGGATCGGGGAAACGGCCAATTTGATCTGCGGATATTACATTGACAATACGGTCAGAGTTTTTTTGCTGGTTCAAAGCCTTAAGTGTAGAACTCATCTGACCAGAAACCACTACCTCCGATAATTTGGAGCCTGTAGACAATTTTAATTTAAAATCGATGTTCACCGCCTTTTTTGCCATTATCACACTTTGTTTTAAGGTCTCATAACCGATATAAGCAACGGTGAGCTCATATTTCCCTGCCGGTACCTCTAATAATTTAAAGCCCCCGTTCTCATCGGTAATCACGCCCCTGTTCAGGCTTAAGATTCTGACGGTCGCGCCAGGCAAAGTTGAACCGCCCTCATCCACAACCCGGCCGGTGATTAATCCCTGGGCCGAAAGCACTGCCGGAAGTAAAAGCAGTGATAATATAAGTACGCAAAAGTGTTTCATTTTTTTGTTTGAGTTTGAATAATTTAAATTCCTGCTGAATAATTTGCTGATGTTTTTTGCTTGTTTGTTTCTTATATCCCGGCCCTGCATTTAAAGCGCTTTAAGATGCATTTCCGGATATGGAATCAAAGTTTGACAAGAATTTACAGCCCCGCAAACGGTGACCGTCACAAAACAGCTACTGCAATAAAAACCGGCGGAACAAAACAGCTACAAGCTTAAAAATCACACAACAACAAACACATTATCAACAGGTTACGTAGGAAATCAGCGCCATTAAATCTTTGTTAACTTCCCGTTATAAAATTCTCTCTGCTTATAATCAGGTATATTTAGAATTGCTGCACGAAGCCCAGCAGATTTTCACCTTCCGGGATTTGCAGCTTTTGACGAAGCCGGTATTTGGAAGTCCTTAAACTGTCCTGGGAAATCCCGATCATAGTGGCGATATCTGAAGAGTCCAGATTCATCTTTAACAGGGCTAGCAAACGCAGATCGGCGGAGGTAAGTCCCTCACAATATTTTTTTAGCTCAGCAAAAAAATTAACGTGGACCTTTTCAAATACCACCCTGAAATCATTCCAGTTCTTATCCTGATCACTGTTGGTACTGATCAGGTCTATCAATTGCTTTACCTCCTTACGCTGATCCCTTTTATCACTTTTAACGATCGTGTTCAGTTTCCCTTTGAGTTCTTCCAGTAACTGGTTCTTCTGGATAATGTGCAGGGTATGGCTGGTCAGTTCCTTACTTTTCAATTCCAGCTCCTCACTGAGCAGATTCTGCTCAAGCATTTTATTTTTTAGCTGGACCTTCATAAAGCTCTGCTGTGCATCAAAAATGATCTTGTCATCACGGCTTTTCATGCGCTGTTTACTCAGAATGGTAAAACCGAGTAGGGTCAGCAGCAGACAGATCGCTACTACCGCTCCCGTGGAGATCAGAGTGATCTTTTTATCAACTTTCAACTGCTGAATTTCGCTATCCTTTTTTTCAACTTCAAAAAAGGTTTGCAGCAAATTGATTTGCTTGCTGCTTTCTTCCTTAAAGGTCTGGTGGTAATTTTTACTGGCGGTCTCACTGTAATAATAGGCACTGTCGGTATTGCCAATCAGCTTATAGGTTTGGGCAAGGTTGTCACATGCACTGATGAGTTCTCTTTTGCTTTTGAGTTCAATTGCAAGCGCTTTGGCCTGCATGGTGGCGGAAAGGGCGTTAATGTAATCCCCTGTTTTGCGGTAGAAATCGCCAATATTATTGATATTCCCAATCTGACCCAGCCGATTGTCCAAAGACCTGTTGATGGATAGTGCCAAAGTAAAATATTTCAGCGCGTCATTGTATTGACGCTTGCGTTCCAGGATAGAACCAATATCGTTATACACTTTGGCCAAGCCCAGACTGTCGCTTATTTTTTTATAATGCCGAAGTGCGAGCTGCTGATAATCGAAACTGATGCCATAGGTACCTTTCTTTTCAAAAAACTTCCCAAGAAGACTGTATGTTTTTGCTATTCCCTTATCATTCCTGAGTTCCTGGAAAATTTTCAGCGCTTCTTTAAACATGGGTAAGGATTTCTGTTTAAGATGAGCAGAACTATAGGTTTGGGCAATATTATTAAGGTTTTGGGCAATGAGCAGACGATCGTGTTCCCTTCGGAATACCTTGTCTGCCTTGAGGTAAAAGGTTAGTGCCTGGGCGTAGGCGCCCTGATAATGAAAGATTTTGCCCAGTTGCTGGTTACATATGGCCAGGGCATGCACATCCCCCCGGCCGGCATATTCTTTCCGGAGTTTTTGTACCAGTAAGAATGCTGAATCAGGATTGGTGAGTACCAGTCTTTCTGTATAGGACAGGGGTTCTTTAGGGCCATCCTTATTAGCACTGAAACAGCAGCTCACACCCAGGAATATGCAATTGAAACAGCATGCAATCGAAACACCGATTACAAATAACCTATTATATAAGTACATTTACCAGGATTAAATTGAACATATGCAGTGAATACTATCCGTGGGGAATGGCAAGTTTAGGCTTCTACTATGAACTTAAGTTTATCAAATGTTAAAATTTTAATCTTTGCCACCATTATCATAGCCTGCCCGAACAAAAAAGAAAACCTTATGCTGCAAAACCGGGTTGACCCCAACGGAAACATCATCAAAACCCCGGCACGTGGTGCCTGGATGGGAAACCGGGGTGTTATCCACAACCCTGTCAAACAGATCGTACGACCTTTTAAACTGAAAGCCTGGATCACCTGCCTGCTTCAGTTCAAAGGGTGGCACCGAAAGGTCATGGCGCCCGGCCGCTATACCGAACTGTTTTTTATGGACGAAGCCACGGCCTTTGCATCCGGCCACAGGCCCTGTGCAGAATGCAGGAGGAGCGATTTTAAAAAATTTAAGTCCTTATGGATTAAAGGTAATCCCGAATACCAATTTGATGAAAAAACCAGAATCTCAGAGATAGATGACATCCTGCATAAAGAAAGGATCGGCAGTGACCACCTTAAGATCACCTACCGGGAAAATTTGCATAATTTACCTGATGGTGTCTTTGTGCGTCATGAAAACGAAGCTTACCTGGTAAGTGGTGCTAAACTGCACCTATGGTCTCCCTCAGGCTATAAAAATGTGATTGATGCGCCAAAAAAAATTCAATTTGAAGTACTTACACCTAAATCAATAGTGAACACCATCCAATCCGGTTATCTCCCGCAAATGTCAGTGCAGGGGCCAAATGGCTTATAAAAAGATTAAAAAATTTCATTTTTATGCAAGCATAGCAATTTGTTTTGTAGTATTTATTTAACTTAGCATACTATAATTCTTAATACAAAATGGTAGCACAAATCTTATTTATAGCAATTACTCTGGCTGCTCTGGTCCTGTTTAGCTATAATCTCAGAAAAGTCATCCGCAATATCCGTTTGGGCAGATCTGAAAACAGGTCTGACCAGCCGCAGAAAAGATTGATGACCATGCTCAAAGTAGCATTTGGACAAACTAAGATGTTTTTCCGTCCAGTACCTGCCCTGCTCCATCTTGTGGTATATGCTGGTTTTGTCATCATCAACATCGAAGTACTTGAGATCATGATCGATGGCATTTTTGGCACACACAGGATCTTTGGTGGTTTGGGGTTGTTTTACAATGCGCTCATCGGTTCATTTGAATTTCTCGCTCTGGGCGTATGGCTGGGTTGCGCGATATTCCTGATCAGGAGAAACTTGATTAAACTTAGAAGGTTTAGCGGGGTTGAAATGACCAGCTGGCCCAGATCAGATGCCAATTTGATCCTCATTTCAGAAATCTTGCTGATGACTGCTTTTCTAACCATGAACGCTGCTGATGCTAAACTTCAGACAATTGGTGCGAGCCATTATATCTCAGCGGGTACATTTCCGGTGAGTCAATACCTGCAAGGATTTTTACCTGCTTCAGAAAGCGCTTTGATTGCGCTTGAACGCGGCTGCTGGTGGTTTCATATCATCGGTATCTTTTGTTTCCTGAATTACCTGCCTTATTCCAAGCATTTCCATATTTTATTTGCCTTCCCCAATACTTATTTCTCCAACCTCGAACCAAAAGGTGAATTCACAAATATGGCAAGCGTAACAAATGAGGTGAAGGCAATGCTGGATCCTTCATTTACGCCGCCTGAAACGGAAGCCGGTCGGTTTGGCGCTAAGGACGTCAATGACCTGACCTGGATAAACCTGATGAATGCCTACACCTGTACTGAATGCGGAAGATGCACTTCGGTTTGTCCGGCAAATATTACCGGAAAACTGCTTTCCCCGCGTAAGATCATGATGGATACGAGAGACCGAATGGAACAGGTCGGTCGGAATATCGACAAAACAGGAACCGGTTTTGACGACGGGAAGTCCCTGCTGGACACACACATCAGCAGAGAAGAAATCTGGGCCTGTACCAGCTGCAATGCCTGCACACAGGCTTGTCCGATAAATATAGATCCCCTGGCGATCATCACAGAACTGAGAAGATATGCTGTAATGGAGGAATCTCAGTCGCCCGCCAGTATAAACACCATGCTGGGCAATATTGAAAACAATGGAGCGCCATGGAAATATGCTCCGGCGGACCGGTTTAACTGGGCTGAGGAAAGTTAATCACAAGAAAAAATGAGCGAGAAACTGAATTTTGAAGTGCCGACAATGGCACAGCTTATTGCCAGAGGCGAAGAACCTGAAATCTTATTTTGGGTAGGCTGCGCAGGCAGTTATGACGAAAGAGCGCAGAAAACCACACGTGATATTTGCAAGATCCTTCATCATGTCGGTATAAAATATGCCGTATTGGGTACCGAGGAAAGCTGTACCGGCGATCCTGCCAAACGCGCGGGAAATGAATTCCTCTTCCAGATGCAGGCGATGACCAATATAGA
>NZ_DATHGC010000373.1:0-4040 GCF_035317785.1 Pedobacter sp.
GTTGGCGCTACTTGTGCAGATAATATTGCCAGAAAAGAGCTGGCACAAGAGCTTATTTTACTTGACATCAAAGAAGGCTTTGCTGAAGGCAAATCTATAGACATGATGCAAACGGCAGCCTTGCTGGGATTTGACACTAAAATAAAAGGAGTGACCAACGACTACGCCAGCACAGCGGACTCCGAAGTAGTGGTCATCACTTCCGGCCTTCCGCGCAAGCCCGGTATGACCCGCGAAGAACTCATCGGCACAAATGCCAATATCGTAAAGGGTGTTACAGAAAACATCCTGAAGTATTCACCAAATACGATCATCATCGTGGTTTCAAACCCTATGGACACCATGAACTATCTTACCCTGAAAACATCAGGCCTTCCAAAAAACCGCATCATCGGTATGGGCGGTGCACTGGATTCGGCAAGATTCAAATATTACCTGAGTCAGGAACTGAATTGCTCACCCGGTGATCTGAATGCAGTTGTGATCGGCGGACACGGCGATACCACCATGATCCCGCTGATCAGCCATGCCACCTGGAACAGTATTCCCGTTACTCAGCTGCTCAGCAAAGAGCAGCAGGATAAAATCGTGAAAGCTACCATGGTAGGCGGAGCTACGTTAACCGGCCTAATCGGCACTTCAGCGTGGTACGCCCCCGGAGCCGGCACCGCTGCGATGGTCGAAAGCATTGTTCGTGACGAAAAGAAACTGATCTCTTCGGGAGTATACCTGGACGGTGAATATGGACAAAGTGACATTTCTCTGGTTGTACCAGTTATCATTGGAAAGAACGGAGTAGAGAAGATCCTGGACTTCAAACTAAGTGATGAGGAACAGGCCACATTCAACAAAAGTGCAGACGCAGTACGCAGCATGAATAACGTGCTCACGGAAATGAAACTGATTTAATGCGGACAATCACCGTTCCAATAACTTTAATAAATTTACAAGACGACGGTTTCCACCTGCTGGTGGAAACTGTTGTTTTCGGACAAAAGTCATTTGCCGTGGTTGATACAGGCGCTTCAAGATCTGTATTCGATAAGACCTGGCTCAAAGATCACCTGCCTGAACTCATTCATAGTGAAGAGGTTCATGCCACCACCTTGTTTACCACCTCCAGCACCCTGCAGGCAGTTATCCCAAAACTAAAAATCGGGCGACTGGTCCTTAACGATTATGAAACTGTAGCGCTTGACCTGGAAGGCGTAAACGAGGCTTATGAAGGTCTTGGCCATCCGCCTGTTATCGGTATCATCGGCAGCGACCTGCTGCTAAAATACAACGCAATTATCAATTATAAAAAACTTAAACTTTACTTGTATAGTCAGTAAAACTGTTATTTTGTTAATTAACTCATAAAAAAATGACAGCAGAACAATATCCAAAAGTCTATTTATACAGACGAATAGTTCAGGCAAAACTCTTCATCGACAACAACTATGCAGACAAATTGGATCTTAACAATATTTCAGATGAAGCGTATTTTTCCAAGTTCCATTTTCTTCGGCTGTTCAAGTCTGCATATGGAAAGACGCCGCATCAATATTTAAAATACGTCAGAATTGAAAAGGCTAAGGAACTGCTGAAAAGTGGCATTACAGTTACTGAAGTGTGTTTTTCGGTTGGCTTTGAAAGCCTGTCATCATTCAGCGGACTTTTTTCAAAATTAACAGGCAAGTCTCCATCAGGCTATTTGAAACATCAACAGCAAACTCAAAAAAAAATCAGTGCAGCACCACTTGCCTTTGTACCGGGCTGTTATGCTTACCAGCATGGCTGGCTTGAGAATAGCAATTTTGAAGAACCTGATACCTGAATTATTGCTGAAGTTTGTATCGGTTTAACATCAAATATTAAATATCATGATTACAAAAATGACCGTTACAAACATTCATGTCCTGGACCAAAATAGTGCCTATGACTTCTATGTAAACAAATTGGGCTTCAAATTAGTCGACGATATCCCTATGGGGCCGGAAACACGCTGGCTGACCGTCTCTCCTCCCGAACAACCCGACTTACAGCTGGTATTGTTTCCCGTTACAGTGAGCAAGATGTTTCCCAAGGAAATTGCAGAAAACTTAATAGACCTCATCAAAAGAGGAATATTTGGCTGCGGCGTTTTAACCTGTAAAGATATATTCGCTACTTATGAAGAGCTGAAAGCCAAAGGCGTTGAATTCATTAAACCACCAACCAAGGAGTTTTATGGAGCAGAAGCATTATTTAAAGACGACTCCGGCAACTATTTTTCTCTGCAACCTCTAAATAATTTTGATCATGAAAACAATATTTGACAAGACGACAAGGGATGAATTAATGGCAAGAGTCAGTACCCTTCATGAAAACAGCAAACCGCATTGGGGCAGGATGAATATTTTCCAAATGACCAGGCACTGCACCATATGGGATGAATGGGTTTTAGGTAAAAACAACCATGTTTACAAGCAGGAGCTTTTGGGCAGGATTTTCGGCAAAATGGCCCTCAGGAGCAATACCAAAGACGACAGGCCACTGGGTAAAAATATGCCGGCTGGTAAATTTGCCGTGAAAGAGAAAGAAGGTGATTTAAAAGTCCAGAAAACAAGCTGGGTCAATTTGATAGCAGATTATGAGGACTATTCAAACGAACGTTTCATTCACGACTTTTTTGGAAAAATGACGAAAGAACAAATCGGCGTATTTGCTTACAAACATGCTGACCACCACCTGAGACAATTCGGGGTGTAGCTGAATTAAAAACATTTCAAAAAGATAATGGTTATGCTAATATGGAAGCAATAATCTCATCTCTACTTGAGCTGCTTGATGAACTGTATGTTGGTTCATCAGGCAAACACACCTGGGTGATCGACATGAAACCCGGACATGGTTTTACAAAAGCCATAGAACAGATCGATGCCGTCCAGGCTTCTAAGCCTACTGTAGAAGGCGGGTCAACAATCGCGGCACATACCGAACACCTGCGCTGGAGTATACGCGTGGCCCTGGAGTACTTCGACGGAAAAATGCCTTCGCCCGACTGGTCCGAAAGCTGGAGGATCCATGAGGTAAACGATGAAGAGTGGCGGAAATTACAACAGGACCTGCTTAGCGCCTATAAAGATCTCAGAACAGCAATTGCAGAAAGAAAGGACTGGTCAAATGACCAGTTCAGACAAGGTACGCTGGCGTTAATTCCTCATGCGGCCTACCATCTCGGCGCCATTAAGCAATTGATCATCGCAACACGTTAAGTATCAATTCTCAGCCTCCTTCTTTAAGCTTCTGCTCTACCATTTCACTAAATTGCTGAGCCAGTCCGGGATCAAACCGGGCCAGCTCTTTCCAGGAACTGCTTCCATATACTCCGGCTTTAGTATAGTCAAACGGCTTAAAACCAATGCTCTTGATTGCCTTTTTATTCCTGATTGCAAAGTCGTAGGCAGGGAGATCAGCAAATTTCGGGTCTGCTACCAATGAATTTTTTTCCTTGTCTACTTTCATAGCCGGATTCCGGGTATCCCAATAAATATTACTGTCCAGCGCTGCATTTACCTTGCCCCAGTTATTTTCTCCGAGTTTTCCGCTGTTGAAATAAATGATGTCATTCGTAAATGAATAAGACCGGTGTTCTTCCACCCTTGTTGCCTGGAGCTGCGCTTTGATCTGCAGGGCGAAAATATTATTGCGGATGACATTGCCCTTGCCATAATGCTGATGAAAACCGGAGCTTTTGCAGTTATAGACCAGGTTGTTTTCTTCCAGTATGCCTGTTGAGCCCTCATCAGTATACAGTCCCCAGCCGCCGTATCCGTAAGAATAAATGTCATGGATGGTGTTGTTGCTCACTACTGTGCCCTCGGAAGGCCCAAGCGTATACACTCCGCCCATATCACTCAGCAGGCCCCACCCGAGATGATGGATGTGGTTATAGATGATCTTGTTGCGTTTTGCCGGGCTATTGCCATATCCCCACACCCATCCCACAGAGACCCCGGTGTACCTGAAATCTGCAATTTCATTGTGAGACACGGTATTGTCGCCGGACTGGAAGA
>NZ_DATHGC010000374.1:0-2007 GCF_035317785.1 Pedobacter sp.
TTGATCTATTGCGTTATAAACAGTTCCTGCTCATCAGAAGGTTTACGGACGAGGAGGTTTTAAATGAAGGCTTCCTTTCCGCAGCGGCTGAAACGTTCAGGAATATGCGGCCTTTTTTTGATTACATGAGCGAAATACTGACCACCGACATTAACGGATTGGAGTTATGACTACTTGATACTGTCAAATGCCAAAAGATATTTATCAATGTAGAATTGCTTTTGCTTGTTTTTGTATTGCATGATAAACCTGGGATGTTCGAGCGCGATGATCTTTTTGAAAAAGCCATGTTCTTCATTGAGCTTAGTTAGAAACTTTTCGTTCTTGCCTGTGCCAAAGCAAAAACAAGTATTCGTATTTACTCCCATAGCGATCAGTTTGTTTACACTTTCGATCATAAAATCCTTAACAGCAGCAATTAGTTCTTTGCTGTCGTAATAATTGTAATTCTTTTCTTTCCCGTTGAGGTCTACCGAAGTAAAACCAAGCGGACAAGGTGAATTGATGTAAAAATCTTTATAAAAAGCTTCGGGACCGCCATAGGCTTCGATCATTTCGTAAACAAATACAGAGGATGGTTCATGGGTGATCCTGCCTTGATACGGAATGCCGCATTCTTTCATTAACCGCTTGGGATCGGTAAACGGCACACCGGTAAGTCCGGCCCCCAGCCTGCTTGGATTGATGCCGAGGATGAGGTGTCGCTGTTTAGTATCGTTGTAGTATTTGTGGTAAAAGAGTTCGACAATCTCCATTGTTTGTTCGAACTCCTCAAAGGGGTTCATGATGTGGATGCCAGGTGGCAAAACACCGCCAGTGTATTTGAGTTGCTTGTTGAAAAGGATCGCTTTGTCTGCAAATGTCATAAGCTCAAGTTAGAAATATTTTTTGAACAAGATTTACCAGTGATAATGGTTTATCTTAACTTTGAATACACGACGCAACAAACTTGAACAGACGAAACAACGAACCATCATGAGCAGGAAACTATCACCAATTATAAAATCCGAAGATTTAATCAAGTTAAGCCAATCTCAGGAGATTGTGCTGATCGATGCCAGCGCCGGTTCCCAAGCCAGATATGATCAAGACCATTTGGCCGGGGCACTCTTTGCCGATGTCAATACCGATCTGGCAAACATCGGGGATTTCGCCATCGGCGGAAGACATCCATTGCCAACTCCAGGGCAATTCGCGGGGATGCTGCAGAGATTTGGGATCTCTAAAGACAGCCATGTTATTGTGTATGATGACAAAATGGGTGGCAACGCTGCTGCGAGACTTTGGTGGATGCTGAAAGCCGTTGGCCATGAGAAAGTACAGGTTATTGACGGCGGATTTGATGCAGCTGTAAAGGCAGGTTTTCCGACAAGCTCAGCTGCAGAGACCCCAAAGCACGCAGCACCATATCCGGTTGGGGACTGGATTTTGCCTTTATCAGATATTAAAGAAGTGGAAAGCCTAGCAAAAACAGAAGATCATATCGTGATCGATGTTCGTGACGCCAACCGTTTTGCAGGGTTAGCTGAGCCAATTGACCTGATTGCAGGCCACATTCCCGGTGCTGCAAATATTCCGTATACAGAAAATCTGGAAGCTGACGGCACATTCCTGACACCTGATGTATTGAAAGAAAAGTATACAAGCGCACTTGCAAATGTGAAGCCTGAAAATGTAATTGTTCATTGCGGATCAGGTATCACCGCCTGTCACACGCTTCTGGCTATGGACTACGCAGGTTTACCGATCCCTAAATTGTATGTAGGTTCCTGGAGCGAATGGAGCAGGAATAATAAGGAAATGGTGCTGGCTGGATAACGACAAGTGACCACACGATGAAAAAACACAGCTTCATGATGAAACCAGCCCTCAGGATATCAGCATTGATTACATTATTATACCTGTTCCTGCCTGTCGTCTTTTTATCAGCTCAAACACCCGTGAACAGCGGCAATGACCGGACAGTCAATATCATTGCTTTACAGGCGGGAACCAGGCATAGCGAAA
>NZ_DATHGC010000375.1:0-10002 GCF_035317785.1 Pedobacter sp.
TTCAATTTCAACCAGTTCTTCGAGGTGCAGCCAGGCCTGCCGGGAGGCACCGTGAACCTGCGGCATACAGCGCAGGGAATACGGATCCTGTACGCGGTCACAATCTGCATGCGCATTCAGGATCTCCGAATTTGCCAGCAGAGAGCGGAGGTGACCGGCTACATACATACAGCCCGGAAAGGCGCGCAGCTGATGAAGGCGCTCGTCAAGGGGCGGGCCGAACCCATCAGGCCTTCCAGGGAAAGTGCGCCGACCAGATCGGCGATTTCAAGGGCATTGTGCATGCGCTGAACCGCTTTGGTCGCAAAAGCCAAAATAAACTGGGTACCATTGATCAGGGCCAGTCCTTCTTTAGGTCCCAGGCTGACCGGCGCTTTATTGTATTTGGACAATACGGCCGCAGCCGCTTGTTTTTCTCCACCGTCGTACACCTCTCCCAGCCCGATCAAAGGCAGGAACAAATGCGACAGCGGGGCCAAATCACCGGAAGCACCTACCGATCCCTTCTCTGGCACCACAGGAATGATGTCCTGGTCGACGTGCCAGATGATGCGCTCCAGCGTGACCAGTGACACTCCTGAGAATCCCCTTGCCAGTGCATGCACTTTGGTAATGAGCATAAGTTTGGCGATCTCTGCAGGGATCGGATTGCCGACCCCGACGCTATGGCTCTGCAGGATGTTGTATTGCAGCTGCCGGGTATCTTCTTCAGAGATTTTGGTATCGCAGAGCGGTCCAAAACCGGTATTGATGCCATATACTGTCGCGTGGTTCCGTACGATCTCTTCGACATGGCCACGCGATCTCCGTATTGCCCGGATAGCTTCCTCAGCCAGAACAGCCTTTCGCTGACCACCAGCAATTTCAATGGCGATCCCAGCCGTCAGATGGTCTGTCCCGTAATGAAAAATTGGATTCATAATGAATAATAAGTTAGTTTTTTATATTTCAGTTTTTTTAATTGCTAATGCTTCAGACGTCCGGTAATGCTTTCCGAAAGGGAATTCTCCTGGAGTTTATTTTCAGCAGCAGTCAGTGTTTTTAACAGGGCTTTGCTGGCTTTTGTATTTTCGATCTTGTCGGTTAGCGTTGCGTTGATGGCATCCCAAACAGGAAGCAACTGTTTCAGCAGCTCTTCGCCTTTCCAGGTCAGGCTGATCTCCTGTTTACGTCCGTCGGCCGCATTTTTAAAAGAATTGACCAGTCCTTTGTTCTTTAGCGTTGTGACCAGCTGACTGGCCGCTGAATGCGAAACTACCATCGTTTCGGACAGTTCCTGGATGGCTACAGGCTGGTGCTGCGACAGCAGGTAAAAGACCGGGAACCAGCTGGCATCAAACTCAATGCCTTCTTTCCGGTAGACTTCATTGATCTCAGAAAGAAAATACTCACTCAGCCGCTTCAGGCGGCTGCCAAAAATCAGATAACCCAATGACTGATAGAAATTCCTCATTTGATAATTATGTAAGTGCTTATGTAAATTTATATAAGTACTTACATAAATACAAGGAAATATGCTAAAAGAATAATTTACCTGTTAAAAATCTTATGCTGCATTTAATGAAGCTGTGCCCTGAAACCATAAACCTCCGGCAGTAAGAGACATTCCTCTGCTGGAATTATCCCGTCAGAGGAAGTAGCGGCAAAGAGACTAGATGCAGCGGCACAAACGCCAAGCTCCAGGCAGGCTTTCATTTGCCAATTGTTATGGATACCCAGTAAAACACCGGCAGCAAAAGCATCACCAGCGCCTACGGAGCCCTCAATTTTATGTCCGGGCAGGTCAATGCTAGGTTGAAACAATGTATTGCCCAGATGGTCAACGGCAATTGTGCCTGATGGGAAATGCAGTATCACCCATTTGTTCACACCCATTTTTAGGATGGCCGAAGCGGCCTGGTAACATTTATCCGTCAATAGCCGGCCATCCTCTGCTACCGTGCTGATCCCGGCTATCATTCCGGCTTCAAATTCATTTACAAAAAGATAATCAATATATTTCAATGAGGACGGAATCACATCTTTAAACCTGTCTGATTTTTCACTTACAATGTCAGCAGAGGTGATCAATCCGTTTTGCTTCGCATCTTTTAAAACTTTTGCGGCCCTGGTCTCTCCGTCAGGTTCTATAAAATCAAGTTTATCCAGCAGCAGCAGGTAACCCAGGTGAAAAATTTTTGCAGCTGAGGCAGAAAAATCAAAATGCACCATATCAAGGTGTGCATTTGCACCCCTTTGATGAAAGAAAGTTCTTTTCCCGGTTGACTTCACAGTCATCACATCTGTATAGGAAGTAGCCCCGTTCATTAATTTTCGAATCTGGGTGGCATCAATGCCCATATCCTGACATTCCTGAATAACGCTTGCACCCCTTTCGTCATCACCTACCAAGCCAAGCCCATATAGGGGGAAATCAGCTTTTAGTTTAACAAGCCCCTTTAAAATATTATAGGCAGACCCGCCATTGCTGCTGTACTCCGTCAAAATATTAACCAGTTTCTCCTCCTCAGGAAAAGCATCTACAACTTTTACCTGGTCTATGATCCAGTTGCCGCCAACCAATATTCCGTTTTTCATCAGTTTAATTCTGATCTTTTAAAATCCATGACAATTCAAACATAAACAAAAACAACTTGTATATATAAGTTGAAATAAAAAACCCGGGTTAACATTCTGCCTATATCGTAATATAAAAGAATATTAACCCGGGTTTTTTTGTCTAACCGAAGACAGTCTTAGTGCCCCCCTGCTATTTGCTCTGCTTTCACCTGGCCCAGTTTTGCCTGGCAGTAGAAACCAAAGAAAGCGATGTACAGGTAACAGAACACCGGCACAAAGAAGGAATGCTGGATTCCGTAAGCATCTGCCAGTGCACCTTGAACCAATGGCAGCAGCGCACCACCAAGGATGGCCATGACCAGCAGTGACGAACCCTGACTGGTATACTTACCAAGACCATGAATGGAAAGGGTAAATATGTTTGACCACATGATGGAGTTGAATAAGCCTACGCCAAGGATGGTCCACATGGAAGTGGAACCGCCAGAGAAAATGGTAAACAGAACCAAACCACCACTGATCAGGGCGAATATAGAAAGCGTCCTGGCAGGGGCTGATTTACCGATAAAGAAGCCCAGCAGGTTGATGCCAATAAACACGAGGAATGTGGAGATCTGCGCAAACGTTAGGTCCACTATGAAAAAGATCAGCAAAAACACGGCTGCAGCTGTACAGATCATGTATAACGCTTTCTTTGCTGCAGTAAATTCCTGATTAAGGGAAATAGAACCCAGGAATCTTCCGATCATGGCACCGCCCCAGTATAAAGCAAGGTAGTTTTTACTTACTGCTTCGGGCAAGCCCATAATATCCGGAAGCGCTAAGAAGTTGATGATGAAACTTCCGATACATACCTCGCCGCCTACGTAAAAGAAGATGGCAAGAATCCCTAGTTTGAGCTGAGGGAACTGGAGTGCACCCAGGCCCTTTTCAGCAGTTTCCTTCGACCTGAAATCAGGCAGTTGAATCTTGTAGAGTAAAAAAGCCAGTAAAAGGAAAAGTCCTGTAAATATAATATAAGGTACTTCAGTAGCCGCAGCAGTGATCTCACCGTTTACAGCAAAAAATTCAAAAATAAGATATCCGCCGATGATGGGTGCTATGGTGGTTCCCAATGAGTTGAAAGCCTGGGCCAGGTTTAAACGGCTGGATGCACCCTCAGGTTTACCCAGCAGGGAAACATAAGGGTTGGCAGCGATCTGTAACAAGGTAAAACCTAAACCTAAAATGAACAGTGCACTAAGGAATAATCCGTACATAGAATAGCGTGCGGCAGGATAAAACAGGAAACAGCCAATTGCAGCCACGATCAGGCCAAGCAGCATTCCATTTTTGTAACCGATCTTATTGATTGGGTCACCTTTAAAATAAGAGATCACAAAATAAATTAGAGAACCTGTAAAATAGGCGCCAAAAAAGCAAAATTGCACCAGCATCGACTGTAAATAGCTGAGCTGGAAGAGTTCTTTGAGGTGCGGGATCAAAACATCATTCATGCAGGTCAAGAAGCCCCACATGAAAAATAAGGTGGTTAAGCTGATAAAAGGAACGGTATATCCTTTATTTTCTGAGTTATTGCTCATATTACGATTAAAATATATGGTTTATTAACAAATATGGTAAAATTATTCGATCTGAGATCAGAAATTCGATAATTAAGGAAAACCATAGAAATGTCTGTTTTTGGGGAAAAATTAGTTCCCGCAGACAAAAAATGCTAAAAAATATTGGAATATTTACCGACATTAGTATTTTTACAAACAATTACAGGGAATTATTTAAAAAATATTCTATTTTTGATGAAATTTTAAACAAATAAATGAAAAGCTTAAGAACAATTGCATTAAAAGAAGCTCAAAATAGAGTTTCACCTGAGGTAAAAGCTCCGTCGAACAGAATTTCTGAGTTTTTTGGCATGAATGTTTTTGATAAGAAAAAGATGAAAGATTTCTTATCAAAAGAGGTATATGAGAAACTTGTTTCTGCCATTGACCAGGGCGAACTGATTAATCACGAAGATGCCAACCAGATCGCTACAGCCATGAAAAGCTGGGCAATGGGCAAAGGTGCTACGCACTACACGCACTGGTTTCAACCCCTGACAGGCACAACTGCTGAAAAACATGATGCGTTCTTTGAGCCTAGCAGCGATGGTGCAATTGAGAAATTTGCCGGAAGCGCACTGGTTCAGCAAGAGCCTGATGCATCAAGCTTCCCTAACGGCGGTATCCGCAATACTTTCGAAGCCCGCGGTTATACTGCATGGGACCCTTCATCCCCTGCTTTCATTATGGAGAGCAAAGCTGGTAAAACACTTTGTATCCCTACTGTATTTGTTTCTTACACTGGCGAGGCACTTGACTATAAAGCTCCTTTATTGAAAGCACTTGCTGCTATGGATAAAGCTGCTGTTGACGTTTGCCAGTATTTTGATAAAAGCATCACTAAAGTAAATGCATCTTTAGGTATCGAACAGGAATACTTCCTGGTTGACCTTGCTTTACATAATGCGCGTCCTGACCTGGCTTTGACCGGCCGTGCTTTGTTCGGTCACATGTCCGCTAAAGGACAGCAATTAGAAGATCATTATTTCGGTTCTATCCCTGAGCGTGTGTTCACGTATATGGTTGATTTCGAAAATGAAGCTTTGAAACTGGGTATTCCTTTGAAAACCCGTCACAATGAGGTTGCTCCTTCTCAGTTTGAGTGTGCGCCTATCTACGAAGAAATCAACTTAGCGATCGATCACAACCAATTGTTGATGGACCTGATGGAAAAAGTGGCTTTGAGACACAACTTCAAAGTTTTATTGCATGAGAAACCTTATGCAGGCATCAACGGTTCTGGTAAGCACAACAACTGGTCCCTGATCACTGATACTGGTAAAAACTTATTGGCTCCGGGCAAAACGCCTAAAAACAACCTGATGTTCTTAACTTTCTTTGTGAACACAGTAAAAGCGGTTCATGAACATGCAGATTTATTGAGAGCTTCTATCGCTTCGGTAAGCAACGATCACCGTTTAGGTGCTAACGAGGCTCCTCCTGCGATCATCTCTATCTTCCTTGGTCAGCAACTGAACGAGGTTCTTGATGAGATCGAGCACTCACGCATCAGCAAAAAAATCAAAGAAGACAATGCATTGTGGCTGGGCATCCCTAAGATCCCTCAAATCCTGCTTGACAATACTGACCGTAACCGTACTTCACCTTTTGCCTTCACCGGTAACAAGTTTGAATTGAGAGCTGTAGGTTCTTCTGCAAACTCTTCTGCGCCTATGACTGTATTGAACGCCATCGTAGCTGACCAGTTGACTAAATTTAAAGTTGAAGTGGACAAGCTGATCAAAAAAGGCGAGAAAAAAGACATCGCTTTACTGACAGTGATCAAAAAATACATCAAGGAATCTAAAGACATCCGTTTTGAAGGAAATGGTTATAGCCAGGAATGGGCTGATGAAGCTGAAAGACGCGGCTTAGCTAACATCAAAACTACTCCTGTAGCGCTTGATGCTTATGTAAGTGAAAAGTCTACTGAGCTGTTTACAAAAACCAATATCTTCAGCAAACGTGAGCTTCATGCCCGTCATGAGATTCTGCTGGAAAGCTATTACAAAAAGCTTCAGATCGAAGCGAGAGTGATCGGGGAAGTGGCCAACAGCATGATCATTCCTGCTACTATCGCTTACCAGAATTCACTGATTCAAAATGCCAAAGGCTTAAAAGATCTTGGCATAAGCGCTGACATCCCTACCGGTATCATCAATAAATTGACCGAGCACCTGACTATTGTTAAAAACAGTGTTGATGCCATGCTTGAAGCACGTAAGCAAGTGAATGCAATTGAAGATGCCCGTGATAAAGCGATCGGCTATGATGAGAAAGTAAAATCTCATTTCGACAACATCCGCTACCATGCTGATAAACTGGAGCAGATCGTTGACGACAGCGTATGGCCATTGCCTAAGTTCAGGGAATTGTTGTTTATGAAATAATTCAACCTTTAATAACCAAATTTTTAGTTTTGTAGCCCCTGCTTTAATTAGTAGGGGTTATTTTTTTATCTTTGCGGTACATGAGTGATAACAGGTACAACCAGCGCGGCGTTTCTGCCTCCAAAGAAGATGTGCACCAGGCCATCAAGAATATAGACAAAGGTATTTTCCCACAGGCTTTCTGCAAGATCATTCCTGATATTTTGGGTGGTGATGAGGCTTTTTGCAACATCATGCATGCTGATGGCGCAGGCACAAAATCTTCCCTGGCTTATGTGTACTGGAAGGAAACAGGCGATATTTCTGTTTGGAAGGGTATTGCTCAGGATGCCATTATCATGAATATTGATGACCTGATCTGTGTGGGTGCTACGGACAATATTTTGTTGTCTTCGACCATAGGACGGAACAAGAACCTGATTCCGGGTGAGGTGATCGCTGCGATCATCAACGGCACGGAGGAGATCCTTGCTGATCTTCGTGCTCAGGGCATTTCTATTTATTCTACAGGCGGTGAAACTGCGGATGTGGGTGATCTGGTGCGGACCATCATTGTGGACTCGACGGTAACCTGCCGTATGGAGCGTGCTAAGGTCATCAGCAATCATAAGATACAGGCAGGCAATGTGATTGTTGGTTTATCTTCTTACGGGCAGGCGGTTTATGAAAGCGAGTATAACGGAGGTATGGGCTCTAACGGGCTGACTTCTGCGCGTCATGACGTATTTGATAAGTCGGTAGCTAATGCGTTTCCGGAGAGCTTCGATCCTGCAGTTCCTTTTCACCTGGTATTTTCCGGTGGAAAGAAGCTGACGGATTTGATTGAGGTTGCTCCCGGTGTAGGTGTGACTGCGGGAAAACTGGTCTTATCCCCTACGCGTACTTATGCTCCTGTCATTAAAAAGATTTTATCCCTGCACCGTGATCAGATTGATGGTATTGTTCATTGCAGTGGCGGTGCGCAGACTAAGGTGCTTCATTTTGTCAATGACGACGTGCATGTGATCAAGGACAATTTGTTTGCTGTTCCGCCGCTGTTTAAGCTGATCCAGGAGCAGTCGGGTACGGAATGGAAAGAAATGTATAAAGTATTCAATATGGGCCATCGTATGGAATTGTATGTGCCCGCTGCTATTGCGGCTTCGATTATTGAAATTTCTGAGAGTTTTGGTATTGATGCTCAAATAATTGGACGAGTTGAGTCTTTGGATAAGAAACAGGTAACAATTATTTCTGAGTTTGGAGAATTTGTTTACAACTAAGTTTTCCTGTTAAAGAAATTCCAGGTTTTGTTATTAAGAATTTTAGATTTTCTTGTTAGAGAAATTCAATGCTCTGTTTTCGGGCTGCATCTTTTGTCGCTGAAGAAGCTCCAAAAGCGCTTATGCCCTCTCCCATACATTGAATTTCCTGGATGCAAATAGCGATGTCGTTAGCATTACCCCAATATCATAGGAATATTTTAGGTAAGCTTAGGGCTACTTCATTTTCTGCTTTAAAGCCTTCGCAATAGCAGCCTGCACCAAAGGTTCCATAATTGAGTAGCCGGCTTTGGTAGGATGAATGCCGTCTTCAGCCAAATTCTTTGGCAAACCATTGCGTTCATCTTTCATGGCGTTAAAATAATCGACATATACGAACTTATGTGCTTCTGCGTAGTCTTTTATCCATTTATTTAAGGCAATCACCTTGTTCGCAGGTTCCATTCCCGGTTTCCATGGGAAATCAAATGCCGGCAGCACAGATGACAACACCACGCTGATCTTGCTGGCCTTTGCAATTTCTGTCATAGCAGCAATGTTGTCTTCGATCATCTCCAATGTGGATGGCCCCGTGTTGCCGGCGATATCATTAATACCGCAAAGCAGTACCACTACTTTTGGTTTCAGTGCCACAACATCCTGGTGAAAGCGGACGAGCATCTGAGGAGTGGTCTGGCCGCTGATTCCCCTGCATATATAGGGATTGGAAGAGAAAAACTCAGGCGAAGAATTCTTCCATCCTTCTGTAATGGAATTGCCCATAAAAACGACCCTGTTCTCGGCTGCTGCCGGAGCGCCTAGTTTGGCATTCTCTTCCTGATAACGTTTTAGATTGGGCCAGTCCTGTGACTGTGCCAGGGAAAATAAGGACGAAAAAAGCATAGCAGCTATCGCAGTGAGTTTAAGTGATAGTTTCATAGATCTAATTGGTGCTGTTTAAGGTATAAGTCTGTCCGGCTTTGGTAGCAAAGTCGTAGAGCTTGCTGTCTTTCAGTGTCAGGGCATTCAGTTTGGCTTTTTCTGAGATGACAGGCTTTGCCGTCTTATTGACATCGTAAAACGAATTGGTATTTTCACCGCTGGCCGCTTTTAGTGCTACACTGCCTTTTAAGACATTTGGTGTACGGATCCGGCAGTTGCCGCCGTTGAGTGATTTGATCACCACCTGTTTTACTTTTCCGCTTTCCCATTTCAGGCTCACAATCTCAAATCCTCCTCTTGCTCGTAATCCGCTGATGCTTCCGTTTGCCCAAACATCTGGCAATGCCGGCAATAAATGAATGTTACCGTCATAGCTTTGCATCAGCATTTCAGCGATACCGGCCGTACAGCCAAAGTTACCGTCGATCTGGAATGGCGGGTGCGCATCAAATAAGTTGGGATAAGTGCCGCCCGATTCGGAACGGTTACTTGCCGGGCTCAATTGGTCGGTCAGTAATTTGTAGGCATGGTTGCCGTCCAGAAACCTTGCCCATAAGTTGACTTTCCAGCCCATGGACCAGCCCGTAGATACATCGCCTCTGTAAAGCAATGAGGTGCGTGCCGCATCAAACAGTTCCGGTGTGCGGTATGGAGAGATTTCACCTGCCGGGAATACGCCGAACAGATGGGATACATGCCTGTGCTTGTCATTAGGGTTGTCCAGGTCCTGCAGCCACTCCTGGAGCTGGCTGTGCTGCCCTACCTGCATTGGTGCAAGGCGGCTTCTCAGTGTTTTGAGCCTTTCTGCAAAATCTTTGTCTTTGCCTAATATTTCTGATGCACGGATCACATTGGAGAAGAGCTCAAACAGAATCTGGTTGTCCATGGTAGTCCCTGCCGTAATGGATTTCCCTTTGGCAATAGCCGGGGCATTCTCAGGTGAATTGGAAGGTACTACGACCAGCCATTTGTGCGTAGGTTCTTCTACCAGGAAATCGCTGTAAAACTGAGCCGATCCTTTAATCGCATCGTAAACAGATGCCAGGTATTTCTTATCGCCGCTGTACAGGTATTTATCCCAGAGGTGACGGCTTAACCATGCGCCGCCCATGGGCCACATACCCGAGTAAACACCATCGACATGGCCTGTAATGCGCCAAAGATCGGTATTGTGGTGGGTGACCCAGCCATTGGCTCCGTACATTACTTTTGCAGTTTCCTGTCCGGTCTGAGACAGTTCTTTCACCATTTTGATCAATGGCTCAT
>NZ_DATHGC010000376.1:0-15205 GCF_035317785.1 Pedobacter sp.
TGTGGAGGTCATAGGTTCGAATCCTGCCACCCCGACTTCACAGGACAAATCAGATTTATTTGATTTGTCCTTTTTTGTTTCCCCGTAACTCGTAGTTTTTCTGCCAAATAAGCCTCACAACTTCATTACCCTTTATCATCCCGACTAATAAATCCTATTAATGGAACAGTCTCTGTAATTTAAATGATGATACCATCATTGTAGTTACGAGCACCAATGCCTATTCAGGCAGAACAGAAGTGTGGATGATAAAGGATAAGCTGACCAGGTAATCAGATACATTCCTGTGACGGCCTGATTACTTTCACTACAGTGGCAACCTGTTCAGGACCATATCCCGCGTTAAGCGCTTTTTGAAAAAGTGCCATACCAAACTGGGGCCAGTCTTTAGCTATGCCTGCTTCTTCTGCATGTTCCAGTAGCAATTTAAAAGTGACAGACGATGTGGTAAGCGAACTTTGTACTTCTGTAAACAAATCGTTTCCAATAACTTTACCTTCATACTTTATCATTTCTCCTGTAACAGGTGCCAGTGCGGCCATCATGTTGCCATAGTCTTCAACACTGATATTTTCTGACTCCAGCAGTGCTGCACCATGATAAAAGCCAACCATACCACCAAAAAGACAGGATAAAAATGCAAGATCCCAGGCAGCTGCATTACCGTCTTTATCACCCATATACTGTAGTCCGCCTGCTAGTGTCTTCATAACTGTTGTTGCTTTTTGATAGGCAGCATTTTCACCTGAAATAAAAACTGGTGTATCCGGGCGGCCAACCTGGGGCGGTGTGGCGAGTATGGCACCGTCAAGATAGCCGGCTCCTGCAGCATCGGCCAGTTCTCTTCCTTTTCGGGCTTTTTTGGGAGTGCCGGTGCTAAGCTCAATGAGCAGCCGGCCATTAAGCGCTTTAAAAGCATCATTTGTTTTAAGGATGCTGTGTGAAGCATCGTAATCCTTTACACACATAATAAGAATGGGACTAGACAGAATAGCATCAGCCGCTGATGCCGCGAGGATTGCACCAGCTGTTACCAAGGCGTCTGCCTTTTTGCTGTCCCTGTTCCATACTGTTACTTTGTATCCGTTTTCCAGCAATACGCTGGCGAGTTTTCCGCCCATATCTCCGAGGCCAATTACGGTTACTTTTTGTTTTGAATTTTTCATTATTATTTTTTTACAAACTTCAGCTGAACTGAGTTGCTACACAATAAGGGAAAAAATATTCATGCAGGGAAGTTTTCTTCCCTACATACGCAATGCGATAAATGGTTATCTTTACTAATGTTAAAAAATGAAATATGTATACAAAGAAAATACCGGACGAGCATGATTGCGGCATTAGCGTAGCCATAAAAGTAGTAGGCGGGAAATGGAAAGCATGGATCATAAACGCCATAAGCAAAGGGCATATACGCCCTAGTGAATTGCATCGCCAATTGTCTATAACCAGTCCGAGGATTATTAACATTCACCTGCGTGAATTGGAACAATATGGAATAATCGATAAAATTGTACATCCAGGACTTCCTTTAAAAGTAGAATACTTTTTAACCGATTCAGGTAAAAGTGTTTTACAGGTAATTGACATTATGGAAAGTTGGGGCGACAATAACCGGATCAGGGTACCTGATCAGAGCTTGGAAAATTATCAATAAGCTTTTCAGCTCTTTGTTATTAATCTATTTTGTACGTCATCAGAACTACGCCCGAATTGTACGTTTTTGCATCTGCTAATTTCAATTTGTGTATATCTTCAATATTTTGAAAAAGCGGCTTGCCTTTTCCAAGTACAACGGGGTGAATTGCCAGCCGAAATTCATCAATTAAGTTCAGGTTAAAAAAAGTTGTAGCAATTTTAGCACCGCCATAAAGCCAAATGCTTTTGCCACGTTGTTGTTTCAGCTCCGATACTCTTTTTTCAATAGCTGAATCAATAAAAGTTGCACCGGAATTATCATCTTCCATGGTTTTGGAAAAAACATACTTTTTTTTGCTGTTCAACAGATTATAAGCATCTTTCATTTTTTGGCTTGCGCCGCCTTCGGCTTTTGCATTGCCAAATTTTTCGTAGGCTATGCGCCCATAAAAGATAATGTCCTTATCACTTAAAATTTCGTTGAGTATGTCGGCATAATCCATTGTTTCATCTTTTACAATCCAGTCTAGCTCACCGTTTGGGCCTTCAATCATGCCATCAAAAGTGATGGCCAGGTTTAAAATAATTTTTCGCATGATTTGATTTCTTATAATAATTTCAATAGAGATCTTTGTATTCCTGTATCTAATCCTGTTGGATAATATGCTTATTCTGCAATTCAACAGGATTTATTATGAATGTAGAAAATTGCTGATAAGTTCCAACACCTCATCAAAATTTGATTCCAGGACCATATGAGACCCATCAATTATGTGAATATGGGCATGAGGTAAATCCCTTTTGTAACAATGGGCCTCTTCTACATTGTAATATGGATCATGCCTTCCCCATATAACAAGGGTTAGAGGCTGGTGTGTGCGGAAATATTCCTGAAAGACGGGAAACAGCTCAATGTTGCTTTTATAGGTGCAATTCAACTCAAACTGCACGTCAAGATTACCAGGCCTGCTCATTCGTTCCCAGTCCAATATCCAGGTTTCAGGGCTGACGCGGGGATGGAGCTCTTCAGGTAATCCAGAATAGTACTGATCTTTTGTACCTTCTTTACTTAAAAAAGCATATACCTCTTTCTTTTTTTCTTCGGTGGGATTGTCCCAGTACGCTCTAATTTCATCCCAGATAGGTTCGATACCTTCAAGATAGGTATTGCCGTTTTGGACAATGATCCTTTCTATTTTTTCGGGATTACTTACGCAGATGCGAAGCCCGATTGGGCAGCCGTAATCATGAAGGTAGATAGTAAATAATTTTAGATTAATTTGGTCGGTAAACTTGTTGATGTATGCCGCTACATTTTTAAAAGAGTACTCGAAGTCATTCTTGTCAGGAAAAGCACTGAATCCAAGGCCGGGGTAATCTGGAGCCACGAGATAAAACCTGTCAGCCAGGGCGGTCATCAGGTTTTTAAACATGACCGATGAAGTTGGAAACCCATGTAAAAGTAACAAGGCTGGATTCTTCCTGTCTCCGGCCTCCCGATAGAAAATATCAATGCCGTCAACTTTAATTGATTGATTTAAAATTTGTCTTTCCATATTTGTATAATTGATTGATCAAAAACTAAACTTCAAATAATTATAACCGCTTTTTTGTGTGATTTGTTCGTAATCAAATTTGTGGTATCAGCCAGTTTGATTTTGACTGGACACATTTATGCAAGCGATGACTGTGATTTTAATTCCATACTCCTCTGGCCGCAGCTTTTTCGGCAAATTCCGAAAAGTCGGTTGCTTTTCTTCCCAACGCCTGCTCAACACCATCAGTAATTTTTTCATTTCTGCCGTCCAGAACTTCTGTGAACAGGTAAGTGATCAGCAAAATCAAGTCGGCTGGCAGACCGTAGGAGACAAGTTCGCTTGCATAATCTTTCATTGGTATTGTCTGATAGCTGATGCTCTTACCCGTTGCCTTTGCAATTTCTTCTATTGCTTCTTTAAATGTCAGTAACCTTGGGCCTGTAACTTCATATATTTTTCCGTTGTGCCCGTCTTCAGTTAATGCAGCAACCGCTACATCGGCAATGTCATCAGCATCAATAAATGGCTCGGCAATATCGCCTGCAGGCAGGGCAACATGACCACTTAATATGGGTTCTAAGATATTCCCTTCGCTAAAATTTTGACCAAACCAGCTTGCCCTGACAATCGTCCAGTTGACCCCTGCATTTATTACTATTTTTTCACATGCCTGGGCTTCTTCTTCACCACGGCCGGATAACAATACCAGCTTTTGCACGCCATTTTTTGTCGCGGTTTCTGTAAATGATTTAATGATTTTAGTGGTGTCAGGAGCGGCCAGATCGGGATAAAAAGAGATGTAAACCGCACTAATGTTTTTCAAGGCCCGCTCCCAGGTATCGGGATCTTTCCAGTCGAATTTAGGATTACTGCTGCGAGCGCCGCTTTGCACGGCTACTCCCAATTCTTTAAGCCTTTGTAGTACCCGGCTGCCGGTTTTACCAGTAGAACCAATAACCAGGATTTTTTTTTCTGTTTGTGATGCTGTGTTTGTCATAATTTCAAGTATTAAATTTTACTCAAAATTATAAGCTGCAAATTTTTGAAAATAGAATAAATCCGGCAGGCCCCTGAATTATTTTTTCAACCGAGGAAAATTCTCGGCCACCTCATCTGAGTTTTTTTTAAATTCAATTGGAGAGAAACCAGTGAATTCTTTGAAAACTCGTATAAAGTGACTCTGATCGGCATAGTCATTGTCATAAGCAATATCTGAAAGTCTATCATAGTCGCTTTTTCGCAATTGATTCAATGATTCCTGGAAACGAATGATCCTGGAATATAGCTGGGGGGAAATGCCTACAGATTCCTTGAACTTGCGTTCAAGTGTCCTTTCAGACACCTGTACTTTTTGATTTAGTTCCTTAATTGACATTTTTCCTTTTGAATGCGTGAGTTGTGAAATAGCATATTTGATGATGCCATCCGGATGCCTGTCGTTGCTTTGATATTGCTCAAACAAATAAAAAGACAACAGTCTGATTTGTTCATCAATAGTAGCGGCGTTTAAAAGCTGGTCTGAGAGGTTATTATTGCTTTTGCTGCCTATTAGGCTAAGATCTGTGCAGGAATTAGTTAATTCATCGGCATCCAGTCCAAAAATTGATTTTAAAGCGTGAGGCTGAAAACAAATGCCTATGGCACCTATTTTTCCAACGGCTGAAAAGGTGGCGGGCCTAATTGTTTGACCGTATAAAAAAATATTAGGCAGCTTCTTGTTATTATTCAAACAAAAAGCTTCTTTTTCTGATTGAACCATAATTACACCTGGGCAGCCATCGGGAATAGCGCTGAAAGTTTTTTCTGAATTGCCGGCAGCATCGCCCTCCAACGCCCAAAAATGCTTTATAAAAGGCTGTAGTATTTCAGGTGGGTTGAATGTTTGATAGTTCATCATTATAATAGCTATGTACTAATTTAGATAAATTAAAGAACACTGCATACCTAATTAGAAAAACTACTACGATACTGATGATGTTGGGGCTTACCGATCCAACCAGCGGTTCGGCATTTGTTTGTGGGTCACAAAGCAACAAATAACCCCATTTCTATGAAAAGAAAAGTGGGCTATATGCCCGACAGTCTAGGTTTTTACGCTGCTGATGCCTTCCGTTCGAAGTCTTGGCCCGATGACGATGGAACAATACCCGCTCCTCTGCGATTCAGGGAGAGCTTAATGATCGTATGGCCCCAATTTACTGCCTGTGTATCTTTGACATACAAGACCGGTCTTAAAATTTGGCAATAAAAAAATAGCATTTGCTTGCAATAAACAGAATTTTTATATCTTTGCGTCCCGTAGCAATTAAGGCTATGGACAAAGATACCAAGTTCGGGGTGTAGCGTAGCCCGGTATCGCGCCACATTTGGGATGTGGAGGTCGTAGGTTCGAATCCTGCCACCCCGACATAATTTAATGAAATCCTGTAAGTCAATTGCTTACAGGATTTTTTTTATCTTTATGTAAAATAATAATGCCATTTAAATTTTAAGCCATGCGCTCTTTTCTGTTAGCAGTCATCTCATGCTTGCTATTGTGTTCCTGTCAAAAATCGGAAGATAATCCCGATAATATTATTCTTAGCCACAAAATTGATACTGCAGGGGGCAGGCTCATCCTAAAGGGACCTGCTTTTGATCAGGGACTGACCAATTATACCGTATTGTTCAATGACAGGGTAGCCAGACCTTCACGGCTAATTTCGGAAAATGAAATGGAAGTAATTATACCGGTACATGCCCGGACGGGCACGATTAAGGTCAGAGTCGGAGACAAAAGTTACCAGAGTCTGGACACCTTTTATTTGAGCCATCAATTGAAATGGAAGGAAGCAGCACCTTTTCCTAAAGAGGGAAGGATTCTGGCCACTGCCTTTGTCATCGGTACCAGGGCCTACGTTACTACCGGGTCCACCAAATACAGCGGGAAATACTTTAGGGACCTTTGGGAATATGATAGCATGACCGATAAATGGTCACAAAAGGCAGACTTCCCTGGAGCAACACGTTATATGTCCATCAGCTTCGTTCTTGACGGTAAAGGTTATGTAGGCGGTGGTATAATTTCTCAGCCATATGACTGTGCGCGGGATCTTTATGAATATTCTCCGGAAACCAACATTTGGAAGAAGATGGCGGATCCTCTACGCCCGGATGATATTTGCTATGGCACGGCAATGACTTACAGGGGCAAAGGGTTTATCCTTTCGGAAAGAGAAGGTCGCAGCACAGTGGTATACAATTCCCTGGCCAACAGCTGGACCAGGAGAGGATCGGTGAACGCTGGGATAATTACCCGTAACGGTTGCAGCTTTGTAATGAATGATAAGATCTACTACGGCCTTGGCACAGCGCAAATTCCATGGTCTGGCAGCGGAAGCTTTGTTAGCAGTTCATTGTTCAGCTATGATTACGACAGCGATACCTGGAGCCAGGAATCCCAAAGTGTTCCTTCCGATGAACAAACAACTTCTACTAATGCGTTTGTATATGGGGATGAGGCTTATATCAGTTTTGGAGATGCAGGTAACCTATATGCTTATAATCCGCAGAGCAAAAAATGGCGTTCTGTTGTTAAACAGTACCTGGGAATTGCTTCAGACTGTTCCACTTTCATGATCGGTTCCAGATCCTATACGGTATTTGGTCATAAGCGGTTTGAAGATCCCGGCAGCAACAGATTGTGGGTCATTGACCTTAATACCAGCCCTTTCGTACGATAACTCCTCATTACTTGTATGCCTGTCTGTTTTAATTTCTTGCGTCGAGTAGGAAATAGCAGCAGCTGAGTCCGTCCGGGAGGTAGCGTATACGGAATAGAGCTGAGGGTTGGTACATTAAAAATTTACTATTCTTAAAAATCCAAATAAATTGTATATTTCCAAATCGCTTGACTATACAACTCTTGCACATTTAAAAACCAAATAAACTCTAATAATTATGAACGAAAACATTAACAGAAGTGCTTTATTCAACGGAAGTTGTCTTGCCATCATTACTACGGCCTTTTCCTTTAGTATCAGGGCTGGTATTCTTCCTCAGCTGGGAGCAGAATTTGGGCTAACTGCCGAGCAGTTGGGGTTTATCAATTCGATGTTCTTTTTCGGATTCCCAATTTCCATGATCATCGGAGGACTTGTTTACCACACCGTGGGACCTAAAATTATTATGCAGGTAGCGGTGATTACGCATACATTGGGCATCCTGCTCACGATTTATGCCGGCGGTTATACAGGCTTGCTGATATCCACATTTTTTATTGGTTTCGGGAATGGCTGTACGGAGGCTGCGTGCAATCCGATGATTGCTGACATGTATGACGACAAAAAAATAAATAAAATGCTTGGCAGGTTCCACATGTGGTTCCCTGGAGGAATTGTGCTGGGCAGTTTGATTTCCAAGTTCATGACCGATGCCGGCGCAACCTGGCAGACTCAGATCTGGATCCTGATGATCCCAACTGTGGCTTATGCAATCTTGTTCTATGGAAAAGCGTTTCCAAAGGCACACGTGGAAGGCGTAACTTCCATTTCAAAAAATTTCAAGGCTATGCTTAGTCCGCTCTACATCTTTATATTCTGCTGTATGGCGATGACAGCAATTACAGAATTTGGTCCCAACCAATGGGTAGCCGTTGTTTTGAGCAGCAGCGGTGCAGATGCTATGCTGGTATTGGCATTAACTTTCGGTGTGATGACGGTTGGAAGGATTTTCACAGGACCGGTTGTTGATAAATTAGGACAAACGGGTGTTTTGTTAGGGGGTGCATTTCTGGCAGCAATAGGAATTTATATGTTCAGCACTGTTACTGGTCCAATTGCTTATTTGGCAGCCGTGATATTCGGTCTTGGTGTATGTTTCAACTGGCCGGTGATCATTGCAGCAGTGGCCCAGCGGGTTCCGGTGAGCGGTGCTTTAGGAATGTCGATTGTGGGCGGTGTAGGGATGTTTTCTACTTCTATTTTTCAACCTTTTATAGGGAGCTGGATTGATTCTTCAACAGCTGTGCATACAGCTGCTGGCCTTACAGGCGATGCGTTACAACTTGCGGCAGGTCAGGACACACTCGTTAAGATGCTTACATTCCCTTGCATATTGATTGTGCTGTTTACTATATTCTTCTTCTGGCAAAGAAAGTCACCTGTTGTTGCAGAAGCTCATTAGAAGCAATAAAGAACAACCTGGAACTCATAAAAATGCCACCCTGAAGGTGGCATTTTTCGCATGTGAACAATTTGTAACTTTAACTTCATCTTGTAGCATTTCCCCAGAATGTCAATTCGGTAGCATGCATGGATATTGATCCGGACCAGGTATTCTGTATCACAAATCTGATATATCTGACCGGTGCCGCACTTGGTATGATGTCAAAAAATTCGCCTGCTTTTGCATAAGCAAGGTCGGCAGCATTAGTTTGTCCCAAAGGCAGGCCAGAAGGCTTTGTAGAATTGAACTCGCCCAGGAATATCCAGGTAGAAAAGTCAGTGGTAACCGACGGTGTGGCCGAGCCCCAGATTTGAAATTTTCTAACATTGCCATTTTTGTATAATTGGGTATCCCAGTTAGGACTCAATCTCAATCGTTCCAATTTTGCGGTCAGCCCAAGATCAAAAGTGAAACTTCTTGGCAGAGGTTGTGTCTCCAGGTAAATATATCCATAACCGGTATAAACATCATCCCATAGTTTTTCAATATTATATCCGGTACCAGAATTGTATTCTGTATAAGGAAAGCCTGCTGGGTTCCACCTTGAAAATTTAGATTTGTCCAATGAATTTTCAGGAATAACGGTGCTGTATGCGGTGTAAAAAGTGTCAATGGAAATACCTTCCGGAACAAATAGTGTTCTGTACTTGATTTCTGTTGAAGCTTTATAGTTCTCCAGAACCGTTTGGTTTTCTTTCATTGGAATTAAGATGCTTTTTGTATTTCCTTCATCATCTGTATAGATTGTTTCTGTGGCAACAGCGCCTTTAACAGTATCGGCCCAATTGATATATGCGTTAAAATTTCTGCTCAGTACAGTTTTTAATTTCCTATCCTGTAATTGACGGATATAGTTATTGCCGTAGACTGTTGCTGAAGCGATAGCTTTAACTGAAGTATTGCCTTTGTTGTCAAAGGTGTAAACATCAAAGGAATAGGAGCCTTCGGCAAGATTGTTAATGATCACATTTGCCGATCGGATATCAGATGTTCTATCAATAGAATAGTCTAAAGAATCTGCTCTGTTATTCCAATAGATCATAGCACGGGTTATTTTCGAATCCGGCTTTAATGGCCAGAATAATTTTATCCGGCTTTTTCCCGGGTAAGCTCTCAATGAATCTGCCTTGCCAGCATATATGGTTTCGCCATCCTTGATGTAATCAGCGTAAGTGGCATCCATTTTTCTGCAGGAACTGAAATACAATCCGGTTGCTATTAATATTATACTAAATAGATAATGATGTGGTGATTTAAATTTCATGGTTGAATGGTTTACTTCTGGTTGCCCCAAAACGTTAATTCAGAAAATTGAACATAATCTACACTGCCAAAATTTTTGGTAGTTTTCCAGCGGAGATAACGGTATTTAGGTGTATTAAGAGGAAATTGAAAATCAAGTCCAGCCTTGGCTGCTTCGAGATCTTCGGTGGTCAATACACCGAGTATTGCGCCAGAAGGCTTAATTGCTGTACAGTCCAGGATCTTGGTCCATTTGCTCCAGTCGGCATCCAGTTCATTGGCTCCCCAAACCTCCCATTTTTCAGGAGCGCCAAAATTGAAATCATAGTTATTGCCACCTCCCCTCATCCAGAATTTAAAACGGCTAAATTGGGTAGGCACTTTAAAATCAATTGTAAATGACAGCGGTAATTTTGATGTTGCCGTAAGCAACGTTCCGACATAGTTGGCGAAAGAAACAATACCATCAAATAAGTAGGTATATCTGAAAGTCAGATAATGTTGATTGTAATCATTATACAAAGAGGTGATGGATTCCGGAGCAGGAAGTCTTGTTTCAAAAATTGGTGTTAGTGATGCTTTTAAAGTGTCCGACCTGTTATTCCACCTATCCTTAATAAAAACTCCGAAAATCTGCTCTTTTGCTTCCTGGCCCCTTGCAGAAAAAGAACCAGCTCTTCGGTTGGTGTAATAAGTTTCTATGGGGAGCCATTCATTGCCGTCTTTTAATACAATGGTGATAACCAGGTTGGATTCAGTTTTGTTTTCAAAAGAGGCTGTAACACCACCAAAGTCTTCTATAAGACTCAAAGTTTCCCCGGCCAGTTTTACCGGAGGTGTTAATGGCTTGATTTTGACTGTAACCGGTTCTGAAAATGCTTCTGACCTGCTTATGGTGAATAATTTGACATCGAGTTCATCGGTGTTTCCTATACCATCTATAGTGAGACTGTCTATGTACATCGAGGCTTTTACCTCTCTGATGTTTCCTTTGGGAAATTCGTACACGGCTTTTACGTATAAAAGATCTTCGCTGTCGGGAGATTTGTACCTTAATGTAGCCCCGCCCGGCAAATTTTTAACGACCACATTGGTTACTGGCCTTGGAGTTGCGCCTTCTTTGGAAATGGACTGCGGAAGATCTTCCTTGCACGCTGTGATAAACACTGCCATCAGGCATATCACAATGAAATTCTTTAAATCATACATTGTTATCATATTTTATATTAAAAACTAATGAATTCACCTGTTTATCAGGAGCCCCTTACCAGCCGGGGTTCTGGACCAGGTTTTTATTTGTAATCATGTCAAGTTCCCTTAACGGCCAGAAATAATCTTTTTGGTTAAATATTCTGTTCCTGATCGTTACTACAGTGTAGAAGCTGACAGCATCTTGCTGGCGGATATTCCATCCCTGGATAGGGTAGGTTAAGGCCGACACAGCTTCTTTCCATCTTTTTAAATCCCAGTACCTGTGACCCTCAAATGCAAGTTCTATAGCCCGTTCCTGATGAATAATTTCCCTGAGGCCTTCTTTACTGGTATGCTTCGTTTTATTAATAGAATAAAGTGACCATGATTCTGCTACCGTTTTTAATCCCGCTCTTTTTCTAACCAGGTCAATGTAATTGTAAACCTCTGTATCCGGTCCAGAATACTCATTCAAGGCTTCTGAATACAGCAGATATAAATCGGCAAGTCTTACTTCCGGATAGGGGTAGTTAACTATGGTATAGTTATTTGTCGCGGTATATATATTTTCTACATTTACCAGTTTTTGAGGCCAGTAACCGGTTGTTGAATACTGCCCTGATTGAATAGGACCTGAATATTGCCCTAGTTTAGCCTGTACATACCAATTGTTGAGATCTGTTTTATTTCCCTGCCCGTACCATATAGAGCCATCAAAAGCAAGATCTGCGTAAAAACGCGGTTCCCTGTCAAAATGGAATTTTACCGTTTCATAACCTTCTTTAATGTAGTACTTCTCGGCCGCAGTGCCAGTTTTAAGACTATACCTGCCTGCGTAATCCCATGAATTGTCTTCGGTTATGGGAACACCATTTTTGGTATAGAACATCTCCGCCATCCTCAGTGTGGGCGCCAGCGTTGAGCCGGTAGAGGCAAGCCCGGATGTGCTGCCGTCTAATCTGGCCTGAGACTGCTTCTGGTTTTCACTGCTTAGATTATTGGGGTTTCCCCAAACAATTTCAGGATTCCATTTAGCAGTCAGGCTGTTGCGTATATTCATTTTAAGGTTGGTTTCTGCTGAAACCAGGGTTGAAGCAGGATTATTTTCATTGTAATAATATAGTTTGTTGCCGTTTGCATGCGCTGCATCAATAGCAGTTTTTGCGGCATCTGCGGCTCTCTTCCATTTTTCCAGATCGTATACCGGATTAAAAAGGGCTATCCCTTTTCGGTCTTTAAAATTTACGTAATCAGGATTGCCATTAAATAAAGGACTTGCCCCCATGATCAGTACCCGGGTCTTGATGGCGAGTGCAATTGGTTTGGTTATTCTTCCCAGTTCAGTAGCATCGGCCTGTATTTTATCCGGTAAATCTACAGCTGCCTCATCAAGTAATTGTACAATATAGTTAACGCAGTCATCCACAGGTTCTCTCGTTACCCTGGTTTCTTCGACATCGGCCGATATGGGCAAATTCTCCCGGATTAAGGGGATTGGTCCATACATTCTCAGTAAATAGAAATGATAATAAGCTTTCAGGAACTTAGCTTCTGCTTCCCATCTCTTCCGTTCAAATTCATCCATCTCCACTACTTTATGGATATTTTCCAGGAAGATGTTGCAGTCTCTTATTCCTCCAAATAAAGCCGGAGAAGCCTGAAGGCCAGACCAGGGATTAAAATAGGGGTCTACTACATTCTGAAAGCCCTGAACAAGTCTTAATGCTGCCCATTCTGTTTGCAGGCCCCACATTTCATCAGCTCCCATCACCGCCGGGTCGTAGATGTAGTCGCCGTTTTTTGGGATATAAGAATAGCAGGTAAAGAGAAACTTCTCTGCGGTGTTGCGCATGGTAAATGCATTTTCTATTGTTGCAACATTATCCGGAACTACATCCAGGTACTTTTTGCATGAACAAACAGAAAATAATAATATAATTATGAGTGTTGTTTTAGTTTTCATACCGTATATATTAAAATGTAATTTGAAGTCCGGCGTTGTATACTTTCTGTATAGGATAGCCTAAGCCCTGATCGCCCATCTCCACATCCCATTGCTTAAACTTGCTCCATGTCAGTAAATTTGTGGCACTTGCGTACAATCGAACGTTGTTTAATTTTATGGATTGTGTAAGCCGTTTGGGTAGTGTGTAGCCAAATTCTACAGATTTTAACCTCAGGAAACTACCGTTACGCATAAACCAGGTACTCAATTGGTTGTTGTTTGTGTTAATCGTATTGCTTAGCCTGGGCCAAATGGCGTACAAATTCCGGTTTTCCTCAGACCAATAGCTGTCTGCATAAGTTTTTAACAGTTGATTCTGATTAACAAAAGGTGCCGTAGATCCATTTTCATTGATCCAGAAAGAGGACTGTGCCGAACCCTGAAGGAAGCAGCTCAGGTCAAAACTTTTAAAACCGCCGGAAAGACCGAACCCATAGATGATTTCCGGATCAGTAGGAAATCCTATCGGAACCCTGTCGAGCGTGGTGATCTGCCCGTCGCCATTTACATCGTGGTATTTTAGATCGCCTGCTTCATAGAAGCCAAAGTTTTGGGTAGGGGAATTGGCCACATCATGGGCATCTATAAACAGGCGTTCAGCTATGTATCCCCATCTTTGTGACAGGGAGAATCCGATTTTAGATAAGTTCATTTCCTTATATTCCGGTTCTTCGACAACCTCATACTTACTTTTCGCGTAGGTAAAATTTGCCCTTGCCGTAAGCCATAAGGTGTTGGAAAAATTCTGTGTAAAATCCAGGGACATGTCAATTCCGTTACCGGAAGCTTCGCCTACATTCGCTCTTACAGGTGCTGAAAGCCCCATTGTTGTAGGAATTGAAGCCCGGTTCATTAAAATTTTGTCACGGTATTCAGTAAAATAATCTACCTGGATATCTATTTTATTAAATAATCCCAATTCCAGACCAAGGTTCATTTTTCTAGCGGTTTCCCAGGTTATTAACTTGTTGTCATACCTGGAAACCACTACACCATTCTGCCTGTATGTAAAATCAGTTCCGAATGCGGCCCCTTTGGCAGCACTGTTCATATTTACTGTTGACAAGTAAAAGAAACGATCTTCAGCACTGCCTATTGCATCATTTCCTACCAGACCATAGGTAGCCCTTAACTTTAATTTTGAAACGGCAAGTTTAAAAGGAGCCCAGAATTTCTCATTGGAAACAAACCACGCTACCCCCGCAGAAGGAAAAAATCCAAACCGGTTAGTTTCATAGAATCTTTCAGATCCATTATATCCAAAATTAAATTCCCCAAAATATCTGCTGTCATAAGCATAGGTTGCCCTTCCGGACACACCGATATTGCGGTACGGCAAAGATTTTAACAGTGATGTGGCATTTCCCTCCAGATAATTGCGCATGTTAAACACAATTAGGCCGCTCAGGTTATGTTTCTCATTAAATATGCGGTTATAGTTGAGCGCAGATTCCAGGTATAAATTTGCTTTTACAATTTTACTGCCTTCACTATAATCCAGGTATTCCGTCCCTGTATTCGGATTTATCGCTCCAAGATTATAATCGTCAGTATATTTATCATATCCCCCTATTTCATAACTGAACGGAATATAACTTCTGGAAATGTCAAAATAGGATTCCCTGTTTGTGTTTACCATTGCTCTAAGTGAAAGCCCTTTGGTGAGGATAGACAAGTCTTGCTTCAGTTCAAACTGAGCAAGCATTAAAGACTTTGAATAGTCTTTATATCCTTTTACCAAATCTGCGTAGGGATTGATATAGGTGCCGTCAGAACTGCCTCCAAACATAATATGCTGAACATGAGCATTGTTTTTGTCAACAGGATAATAGGCAGGAAACTTTACTGGATTGGTCTGCATTACCCTGGTATACATTCCGGACCCTCCGTAAATGGGCCCCGTATAGTCATCAAAGGTTCCATATAACCGAACACCGACCTGGGTAGATTTTGTGATGTTAATGGTTGTGTTGGAACGTAACGCATAACTTTTTAGGTTGATGTTGTTGTTGAAATTATTTCTGTTGTCTACCTTAAGCACGCCGTTGTCCTGATTAAAAGTGCCTGCCAGATAATACTGGGCAACTTCCCCGCCACCTGTAATGTTAAAATTCGCACGCTGGCTGGGCGCATAATCTTTAAATAACTCCTTGCGCCAGTCTGTAGCAGGATAAACATATGGATTAGTGCCAGCTATGGTATTGTCAATTTTACTCTCCAGGTATAGCGGCAGTCCTAAGGGATCACGTGTTAATACGGCTTCATTTCCCAGTTTCATATAAGTAATGGGATCTGCCAGCTCTACATTTTTGATTGGAGATGACAACGAATTTTCGTAACGCATGCTAATTTTAGCCTTCCCAACTTTACCTTCCTTAGTCGTGAC
>NZ_DATHGC010000377.1:0-10204 GCF_035317785.1 Pedobacter sp.
AAAACAACAAAATGCATTACTATATTCGGAATGAAATGGTATGTAATCCGTAAACAGGATATGTTAAGTTCTTTTCAGGACGATGTCAAGTTAATCCAGGACTAGTGTAAAGCTATTCCAGGACTAGACAAGGACTAGACAGGTATCTGCTAGCTCCACAGACCTAACAGACACCTAGCAGACACCTGGGTAACACCTGCTTGCCAGCTACTTGTTGTAAGCCGTAATTGAGTTTCTACTGAGTTTGCCATCACATTAAATTTTTAGTTTTCTATTGATTAGAAACCAAATATAATGTGACTGAAAATGGCGTTGTGCGTCCTGTGCGCTTAACAGAATTGCTGCGCAAAAAACACATAACATACTCATATTATGCATCTTATATGACATGAAAATTATATATTAGTAGTTAATTATTTTTTCACCTACTGCCTTGTAGGTTCCGCGCATGCAGTCGTTGTGCGCGCTATGTGCCACCATATGAGTTGCGGTTTAAAAAACCAACGACATGGAAAGACTATATGTGGTTCCCAGCGACGTGTGCAAAATCACCGGAAAAAAAATCAGGTACGCACAACAATTGTTAAAAGATCTGAGAGAAATATTGAATAAAAAAAGGCATCAGCTGATCACCAAAAAAGAGCTGGCAGATCATTTAGGTATTGATCAGGAGCTCATCGACTTGAAATAACAGCTGTTTCAATATTGGGGGAAAAAGCGGAGGTAAACCGATTGGCTTTGCCTCCGCCTTTCCAGTTAACTCACCTTCCTATAACTCCATATTGCCCATATGTTTAATATCAATGCAAAGGCAGTTACCTTAGCCAATTGCGGCAGCACATCGGATAAACCGCTGCCTTTCAATATCACCATCCTTACCACTTCAATCATATAAGTAACCGGGTTTATAGCTGTTATTACTTTAGCCCACCCGGGCATGCCTTCAATGGAGGTGAGCAGGCCGCCCATTAATATAAAGACCATCATGAAATAGAACATGACCAGCATGGCCTGCTGCTGGCTGCTGCAATAATTAGAAACCAGCAAGCCGAAACCAAGGATGGCCAGTAAATAGATCCATAAAAAGAAAAATAACAGTAAAATGCTACCTACAGGCATAATACTGTAAACCAGGAGGGAAACCACTAAGCCCATGGCAAATACCACATTGCCAATGATCCAGAAAGGCAAAAGTTTGTCCAGAATAAAATGATGAAGAACCGGTTCATGTTTAGGATAACGAATCGCCGTTAAAGTTTTGATGGAGAAATTTAGCCGGGGCTTCAGCTTCCTGAGAATCAAATGATCCAAATCCCAGCCGCATGTCTTTTATTCCCTGGCCCGGCCTTTCACTATTTGGCATATATGGAATATCAAATCCGGCTTGTTCAAGGCCAGACATATAGGCCGTAAGGTGCTCATCTGTAATAAAGGCAAGCCACAGATTCAATCCGCTTTCAGGGTAATTGAACACGGCCTTATCCTCCAAGTAATTGCGCATCTGTGCGGCAACTATGCGTAAATGTTCTTGTTTTATATTGTTTACAGACTTCCCCCATTGTGTCAGTTCGCCGCTGTTCATCATTTTAATCAGCATTTTTTCATCCATAAGATTCCTATAGTGGAAAAATCCGGGTGGCCTTAATTTCAACAAAGCGATAAAATCCGCGGCAGCGTTCACTATTCTTATATTTTGTGTATAGGCTGAGAGTAAGCTTAACGCGCCTAAATAAATTACATATCCCTCATGTGCATAGGTTGCAAGCGGTTTATATTTAGAACTGCCGTACCAGAATTCATGATAATCATCCTCTTCAATAAGCAGAAAGCCATATTCTTTAGCCAGGGCTATTAATTTAAGACAGATTTCCACACTAAAGTTATTGCTTTTTGGGAAACCGCATTGCGGGCGTATATGCATTGCTTTAACATTCCCGCCTTCTAGCATAAATATTAATTTAGCGATAAAATCCGGTCCAGTTGTATCCAGTGGCAAACTCTTTATCTTGCAGCGGTTCAAAACCAGGTCAAGTTCCGCATCTTCGGCTGAGGTGTTGATCAGCACATCACCTTTATTAAATATCAGGTTGAATACCGCTTCCAGGCTTTCAGCTCTGCCCCTTATGATATCCATACAATCAGGATCTGTTCCAAAACCCCTTAGCGTAGATACATATTCCAAAACTGCTGCTTTAAACTCAAAACCATGCAAATCTATAACCTGCTGCATTTGAGTGATCTTCTCATATTGTTTTGTATGCATGGTTAGGTATTTGCTATACAAGCCTGCCGGAATATGACATGGACTGGGGACCACAAAACCTACATTGATAAAAGATTGTTTTTTTAGTGGTGATTTAACTCTCTTCAAACTCTGCGTGTGAAGCAATACAGGCATTTGGTAAACAGATTTTGCCTGAGGATATAGCTTTGCATGCCCGGGAAATGTAACCGAAACAAATGTTCCTTTGCCTGGTGCTGTCTTTATCCATCCTTTATCATCGAGCTTGCCATATGCCTGAAATACAGTGTTTCTGTGTATTTTAACCTGGCTGTTAAATTTAATAATCATTCTGTAAGGTGGTATCTGATCAAGTGGCTTAAGGTCACCTCTTTCAATTTTTCCGATGATAAACTGCTGAATCTGCGCCATATACAGGCCACGTGCGAGTTCAGGAATAATCCATAATTGCTTATCAAAATCCATATGGTTTAGTTTTTAAAAATTAAAATGTTAGTTGGCAACGAATGTATATAAAGTATTGGTGATGCGGTGCAGATATGAAATTGGCACAGTACCGATAACGCAAATTGGCACAGCAAAAAACAATTTTTTGTTACTGACCTTTAGCTGTTAAAAGAAACTAACCAAATATTTATAAAGAGAAATCAATGTTATGATTGAAAATCAAAAAGTTTACATTGTATCGGCAAGGGATAGTGATCCCCTTGAAGGTATTTATGGTGTATATGACAGTTATGAAGCTGCTGAACAATTCAGGCTTAGCCTGATAAAGCTGGCCAGGCTTGAAATCATTGAAGCAATCAGGAATCCCGGTTATGTGCCTGATGACGGGAAAATACCTTATGCCGTGATGCTGAACAAGACCGGCAAAAAAGCAATAACAGTTTTTGCAGAAGAGGAAGCTACAGGCAAAGCAGTTGAAATGCGGGACAGGCTTATTGCCGGCGGTGGGTGGGGGCCTAAATAAATGCAATCACATATCGCTCTTCAACTGGTTTCAGCTGTCGTTGAAACCATCACGTTAAACCGTTTGCCTCATTTTTGCTCCTGGCCTATCCAGTATGCGCTGGCCAACCTCATCACTTTGCCGGAAGGTTATATTTTAAGGCAGTCTTTTAGCAGTTACCTGCTACATATTGAATGGTATGAATATTTACTTGACGCGGATATATTCATTCCTTATACGCGCGCAGAGCCTTCCATATTTATGTTCCTGATGTTTGAAGGCCATTCCGCACTTTACAAGCCCCCTGAATACCTGATCTCTGAAAGCCGGGGTGGTGCCTGGCATATGGGCTACATCAATAAAGGCAGTTATAAGGCGAAAATAAAGGCAGGAAGGACCCGGCTGTTGCTGCTGACTTTAAGACCGGAATGGCTGATGCGTAAAGCCGAAAGACTGGAAAAGTTTAAACTTATAACAGACCAATTTTTGGCGGCTGAACAGCCGGTTTTTTCTTTGCCACACTGCCCCGTAAACCAGGAAACAATTAAACAGGTAAAAAAAATGTTATTACATGACGGGATAAACCGGGAACATCTGGATATTACCATTGACAGCGTTCTGACCCAGCTGAGCATCCAATATCATGGGATGGTTGTAGATGGCAAGTACACAACAGAAACTTTACATCGGATCCTGGCTAAAAAGATTGCCAGCTTTATCATAGCACACTATGCAGAGCAAATAGTTGAAAATATACCCGGACTGGCAGATCAGTTTAATGTGTCCGAGCGACAATTATTACGTTTGGTAAAGATTGCATTCGATATGCCTCTGCATGAATATTTAGTAACACTGAGGATGAATAAAGCATTGGTTCTATTGTTAACGGCTACCCAATCCATCAAAGAGGTAGCTGCAACTGTGGGATATACTAATCCACATTACTTTAGTACGGCGTTTAAAAAATTTCACGGAATATCTCCCAACGAAGTTCACGGACTTTGTTTATAAGTATTCCCTAATACAATATAGGTTTGAAATCCTGCCAAAATCTGGTTCATTTGAGCTGAATTTTGGCAGGATTCTCTATTTCAACCAAAAAAAATAGTGCAGAGCTTTGAGTAATCAATACTTAAAGTTATGGCAAACATCAGTTATCTAAATATTAACCTCTTCTGGACGGCACTAGCCGGAACAGGCTTCATGTCTTTAATCATCGAGGGAAGGAGGATGGGTATGGGTAAGGTTTTATCACATGCCTGCTTATGTCAGGGAGGTGATAAATAAATAATAGAAACCAGATATGATGACAACAAAAACACAAGGTCAACTTAAAAATTACAGGTTCAACTTTTTGACCAGAGAACGGTCAATTGAAGGACTGGCAGCTTTGCTGATCTTACTTTTCTTTTACGCCGCAGTGAGTAAACTTGCGAACTATGAGCAAAGCAGGAACGAAATGTTTAAACAGATTTTTCCGAGAGGTATTGCGATTGTGCTGGCGTGGCTAGTCCCTGTGACAGAGTTGATAGTCGTTTTGTTGCTGTTGCATAAAGAAACACGATTAAAAGGTCTGTATGCCTCCCTAATTTTAATGATATTTTTTACACTATATATCGCCATTGCCATGAGCGGGATTTTTGGACACAGACCTTGTTCTTGTGGTGGGATTTTGAAAAACATGGGGTATCGGGAGCACCTGGTGTTTAATCTCTTCTTTATTGTGCTGGCGGTAATTGGTATTGCCCTTGAAAAGGGATGGGCGTCCATTCACATATGGTTTCATTCTGTAAACAGAAAGGAGGGAAACCGGCCCTGATTAGCCAAACAGCAGGGTTAAGAGCTTGCCCTGCGTATAGACCCAAAAAGAATTACGCTGCGTGTACGAAGCTTTGGTGTATGTGCGGTAAAAGAACCATAAAACTATTAGTATGAAAACCTTATTGAATAAATTTAACAAAATTGGTGTATTGGCGGTATTATTTGCTGCATTAGTTATTACTACTCAAAGTGCTTTTAAAGCAGTTGGTAAACTTGATCCACCGGCAAACGGCTGGTATACGGTAACAATTCCCAGCGGTGACCCTGCGGTAGAATCCAACCAAGTCATCGGGTCATTGACTACTGCCCCGCCAGAGACTGATGAAAATGGTTGTGCAAGAACGGAAAACTCAGGTAATGTATGCCGTGTCGAGCTTACATTTGATGGTTCAGCTACTACAGTCCCTGCGAACGTTGCTGCGGCTAAAGCCCCTGGTTCGCATACGTCTGTAGACGATACTGCTGAAAGTCCGGAAGATTAATTACAAATCATATCTTCGATTTTAATTATAAAGGCGGTGTCATCAAGACACCGCCTTTATAATTACCTGAGGTTCTGCCGAATCCCGCTCATTAAGATCTCCTGCTCAGGAATCGGGTATACATACCTCGGATCATTGGGCGGTAACTGATAGTTATTGCCATCAATCGTTCTTGTCAGCATTTTTGCAAATCTGCCCTCCTTATTAAGTCTTCGCAAATCTTCCCACCGTGTACCACGCATAACCAATTCCTTTTTACGCTCTTCTAAAATACGCTTTAACAAAGCGTCCTGATCTGCAATGGCAAGCGGTATAAAGGAGGAGTTATAGCGATTGCGAAGCAAATAGTTCAGGTCTTCAAGCGCACCGGCCAGGTTTCCTGTTCTCGCGCGGCATTCGGCGCGGATCAGGATTACCTCATTCACCGCCAAGCCCGTACATTTGCCGGAAAGGTAGCCGCCACCAAAAAGCACTCTCCCTGAGGAATCGTAAAACCAGGCTTGTTTCCTGAGATCATTGGCTTCATAGCTGTTCAGTAAATCAGCAGCTGCATTGAACCTGGCCACCGCAATTAGGGTAATATTTGTGGTAGTCAATAAAAAGATCAGTTCATTGTTTTCTTCAATATTGATCTCGGTTAACGGATAACTTTGGTTCAAATCTTTCAATGTTTTTAAATCGATCAGGTAATTATTGATCTGCAGGCACTGATCCGCATATTGTGCTGCACTTTGGTAGTCCCCCATCAGTAAATATGTTTTTGCCTGCATTGCGAGTGCGGCAAGCCTGGAAGGACGGTTTTTGATCAACGGTTTTTCGGGTAACAAGTCGGCAGCTTCTTTGAGATCCAATATAATTCTTTGATAAGTTCCCCCAACCGTTCCCCTTGATATTTTCAGGCTGATATCTGATTCCAGTCTGAGTGGAATTCCCATATCCTGGTCTTTGGTAGCCGGATCATAGGGGTTACAAAACTCTTGCGCTAGCTGGTAAAAATTGATGGCCCTGAAGAAAAGGCTACAGCCCTTCACATTGTTCCATGCGGCTTGCTGGCTGGCTACTGGTTTGATCTTTTCGATGCCTTCCAGCGACAAGTTACTGAGCAGAATGCGGCTGTAAGCGTTATTCCAATCAGGGCAACTTTCGCCCTCATGGATTTCCCTGGCCCAGATGTACCCGTTTCTCTGATAGGCATCTTTAATGTTGCTGAGCCTGCCGTCTTGAATAAAATACTCATCACCCCCAAGCATGCCCAGCCCATGTGATGAGGCTGCATTCATTTCGCCGGAGTTATCAAGAATCGCCTGAAAATCTGAAATGTTCCGCGGAACTGCCTGGCTTATATTTTGTTTGATATCCAGAAAATCACGTTTGCAAGCAGCGGTAAGCACGAGGCTGCTTAGCATCAGTACGTTTAGTATGGTCTTTTTCATAATCTGATTATTATTATTGAATGTTCATTTGTATTCCCAAAGCTATATTTCGCGTCAGCGGGTAGCTGGCCTCGGGATATTCGGGGTCTATGCCCTGTTTATTGGCCCGCCACAAGATGCCCAGGTTGCTGCAGTTGACAAAGAAACGCAGGTTTTGGATATGAAATTTTTTGGACAGGCGCTCATCGACTGTATAGGCCAGGTTGATGTCCTGCAACCGGATATGATCTCCGCGGGTAACCAGCGCGTCAGAATAGTCATACACAAGGCTCTGATAAAGATTGTAGCTACCCGCAGATGGTACATTTGTGCGTTTTTCATCGCCAGGGGATTTCCACCGCTGCAAATAATCGACATGATAAGCGGCACTGGTAAAATATTCTGCTCCGGGCGATATCGAGCTTCTCCTGAATACGTATCCCGCTTTCCAGATCAATAGTGCGCTGAGTTCGAAATTCCTGAAGCTGAAGGTATTTCGCAGAGAACCATAGTATGGCGGTATAGTTACACCGGCGCTGATGAGGTCGGCTTTGTTGAGCTTAGTCATAAAGCCCTGATAATCTGTACTCTGGCTGCCGTCTATCAACACAATTGGCTTACCTGTTTGAGGATTGAGGCCCTGCCATGGTAATGTATACAGGATGTCTCTTGACTGGCCCAGTGACGGAGGTACTATACCCGATAGATAACTGGTAACAAGAACATTTTCGTTTGTATTGAAACGGGTGATCTTGTTTCGCACATAACTGGCAAGTGCCGTTGCGTCCCAGTTGAACATGCCTTTCAAAATACTTGCATTGATTTGCAGGTCTAAACCGCTGGTTTTCATGTTTGCATAGTTAATCTTGTTCTGAAAACTGCCTATCGTTTCGGAAATACCCGTGGAAGGGGCAAGGAAATCTACACCGATCAGGTCTTCGGCATTTTTTCGGTAATAGTCTATGCTGCCAGTGATTCTTTGGTCCTTGACGCTGAAATCCCATCCTGCGTTGATGATCTTAACCTTTTCCCACCTTAGCGAAGGATTACCGATACTAGTGACGGCTGCGGAAGGCAATTGCCTTTCTGTCATGAATCTAATAGTTGGATAGGCGCTAACGTATTTATTGACGTTTCCACTGCTGCCATAGGTGAGCCTCAGGCGCTGATGAGGGAATAATTTTAAGTTGTAAAAGTCCTCCCTGCTCAGTTCCCAGCTTCCTCCGACAGACCATAGTGGTACACCTTTCTGATTGGTTTTTACGCCAAAGAGATTGGAACCATCCCAGCGTGTGCTGCCAGAAAAAGTATAACGTTGCGCGTAGGTGTAGGAGGCATTGCCAAAGTAAGACAAATAGCGATCGGTATAACGACTCAATGAGCCGCCTTGTGCCGGTATAGAAAGGTTTCCACTTGGCAAAATAGGATAAGATTTTGTGTAATCGAAATAGGCAGTACCTGTAAACAGGTTGCGGTCAAAATTGTAGAGTCTGGATACCGGGAAGCTGTTGAGTACCTGTTCTCGTACTTCGGCGCCAGCTAATGCTGATAACTGATGGCGACCGTTGAAATCGCGGTTATAATTGAGCTGCGCCCTGCCCGACTGTGCTTTGCTTTTGGTTTTGGCAAAGAGCTCCATAATGCCGTTGTAAGGGATGATGCGCCTGCCGTCTGACTGTGTAAATTTATTGACCCAGTCCCTCACATAATAGCTTTCGGGTGCATTATAATTTTGGCTCTCTGAAGCTGAACGGAGGTATTGGTAGCTGATCTGGGCATTGAATCCGGAAAGGAAGCGATACCTGAGCTCGCCATTGAGCAATACTTCGTTAGCATTTGCCGTTTTATCGGCCAGTCGTTGTTCGTCAAGTGGCCTGTAGTTCCAGTCGAGCAGGTCAGTGCGTCCGGTATTGTCCAGGTATGCTGTACGCAGGCGGTAAGGAATGCGGAGGGCTGTTCCGTCTGCATCGGCGAGCCGCTGATAGGCGGAAGCCTGCTGGCCATCCGGATTGAGGTTTGAAAGCGTGATCCCGTTATTTTGCTGGTTCTGGTCGGTGTAGCGCATATTGGTGTTCAGTTCGAGATTTCGCAGCAGCGTAAAGCTGTTTTGGACATTCAGGCTCAGCCTGCTGTTGCCATTACCCGCTACATTATCCTGTGCACGATCGTAACCACCTGACAAGAAGTAACGATGACCGGCGCTGCCTCCGTTGATATTTAACGCGTATTGCTGATTCAGGGAGCGGCGGTAAAGGTACCTCAGTGCCTCATCCCGTATGTCGTAACCTGCAAGCTGGTCCCGTTGTCTCCGCAGGTCTGCATCGCTCAATTGTCCGTTCTTATTGCGGATCAGGCTTTCTACATAGTCCGGAAATACTGTAAGCGGGTCTTCTGTATAGCCATTGGCTTTGAAGCGCTCTTGTTCAATATCCAATACTGTCATCGAAGGCAGGAATTTACGGTTGTACTGTAAATCAGGTTTATCGCCAATGGTAAAATTACTATTGAGCGCGATGCTGACAGGCTGGTTGTACTTACCCTTTTTTGTAGTAATGACAATAACGCCATTGCCTGCTCTGGCACCCCAGATGGAGGCCGCTGCTGCATCTTTTAATAGTGTAACGCTTTCTACATCGTTAGGATTGATGTTGTTGATGTCACCTTCATATGGGAAATTATCGAGCACGACCAATGGTGTTTCATCCGACTCTATGGTAGCCAGCCCCCTTACCCGCAAGGCTGGAGTCTTTTTCGCTTCTCCGGTTACCTGCTGCCTGTTAAATTGCAGGCCCGGGGTAACGCCCTCAAGGCGGCTGATGATGTCGGGGCTGGTGGTTCTGTTGATCAGCTTTTGATCGACATGGCTAAAGGAGCCTGTAGCACGCTCCCTGGGCACCTGATAGTATCCGGTGGATACGGTCACTTCGTCCAGAGCTTGTGCGTCTGGTACCAAGGTGATCATGAGTGGCTGCTTTGCAGTGCTCCTGACAAATACTTTCTGAGCCTTGTATCCCACATGGCTAACTAAGAGACTATCTGCAATGGTGTTCACTTTTAATTGAAAGCTGCCACCTTCATCAGTGGTAGCTGTGGTTTTGCTGAGCAGCAGTCTGATACTGGCCTGAGGCAGCGCTTTGCCGCCGGAGCTTTGCACTTTTCCGGAAAGGATATATTGCGCATTGATACAGGTAGCGTATAGCAAAAGCACGATGGTAAGCAGGGTAAATGGTATAAGTCGTTTCATAGTTTTCGGTTTTAAAAGAGTTGCTGAAGATTTTGAAATACCACAGGTCTGCCC
>NZ_DATHGC010000378.1:0-53025 GCF_035317785.1 Pedobacter sp.
GCAGCGTAATGGCATAGGTATAGTTACCAGAACCACCCACAGTAAATGAAGCAGCGGCAACCGGACCCGTATTGTTCGGAAGTGTTACACCACCTGATGAACTGCGGAGACCGGTCGGGGGAAGGGTAACCGTACCGACGGCTCCATTTGTCGCCACATTACCGAAGTTCATGTCGACGTTTTTGGCAATACTGATTGGCGCAACAATTGTTGCTGTTGCACTTGCAGTGACTGAAGCTTGCGCGAAAGCGGTGGTAGCGAAAGCTACGCCAATAAGGGCGATGCCCATGGCAGTAAATAATTTTTTCATTTTATTTGTTTGTTTAGAAGATAAAGCGTGTCAAAAATTCTTTGTATGGTATTGTAAAGGTACAGTCAAGTTGCATCGCAATAAATGATAGCTATCACAATAGAGAGAGATCGTGATCACATTTTGCAAAGTCAGGTATTACACTGAGCATATACCAGTACGTTTGCTAATGTTAATAAACTCGATTATAAATCGATCTTGAAGGGTTTACCAAAAGAATATGCAGAAAGCATTATCACAATGCCAGGAATTGCAGGGAGTTAAAATGTTGGAAACAGAAATTTTAGTCAGGCTTCACTTTGGGTCTAGTGTGGTTTGCTTAGTTATGCTAAAATTTCTTAATCAAATATACATAATAATTAAATCATAATAGCTAGTGATTTCTTTTTATTTTATCATTTTTATTACATAGTATATATATTAATCAATAATATGCAGAAATAAAAAATATTCCCGTACCTTTCTCAGTTCCTGTCCCTTTCCTGAATTTTTGGCTTCTGACGATCGGCGAGTTTTCTGATAGAAAGGCTTTTGCTTTCAGTATGATCCCTTTCTATTACTGCAACCATGTAGGGAGTTCTTTGGACTTTCCCTTTGGCATTGTATCATAATACCATCAAATTAGCAGCAGTAAGGAAGCAGATGAAAGGTTAAGCGTGAGAATAGTCTATGAGTGGAATAAGTCCTTTTCCAAGATTAAAAAACAATATTTATTTAAAAAAATAAAAAGACCAAAACCCGTTTCATTTCAAAAACCAACTTTAAATCGTTTAAACCCATATTTGAAACGGGAGTTCAAAAAGCGCCTAATTTGGTTATTTTGAGGGGTTTTGATTACATTTGGAACGTACCAAAATGAGAAATTATGTATCAGTTAACGGTAAATCCTGAACAGGTAAATGAAACTTTGAGCAAACATATTTTAGCCGATGGCTTTGACCTGACCTATGACATGGAAAAAAGCCAGGGTGCTTATATTTATGATTCAAAGAACGAGCGTACATTGCTGGACTTTTTTACCTGCTTTGCTTCCGTGCCTTTGGGCTACAATCACCCGAAAATGGTCAATGATGAGGGATTTAAAAAGAATCTGCTGCTGGCAGCTTTAGCAAATCCTTCAAATTCTGATGTCTATACCCAGCAGTATGCACAGTTTGTGGATACCTTTTCCAAACATGGAATCCCGGATTATCTGCCGCATGCTTTTTTTATAGCAGGCGGAGGACTGGCCATAGAAAACGCATTGAAAGTAGCGATGGACTGGAAGGTACAAAAGAATTTTGCCCGGGGCTATAGTGAAGAAAAAGGTTTTAAGGTCCTTCACTTTGAAAAGGCTTTTCATGGCAGAACGGGCTATACACTTAGTCTCACCAATACATTGCCGGATAAAACCAAGTGGTTTGCCAGGTTTGACTGGCCGAGGGTTTCAACTCCTGTTCTGAAATTTCCATTGGAGGGCGATCACCTGCGCCAGGTTATGGAAACTGAAGCGCAGTCCTTATCCCAGGTAAAACAGGCTTTTATTGATCATAAAGACGACATCTGCGCAATTATCATTGAACCCATTCAATCGGAAGGCGGAGACAACCACTTCAGGGAAGAGTTTTTGATTGAATTAAAGGCACTTGCCGATAAGAATGAAGCCTTTCTGATCTATGATGAAGTGCAGACCGGCGTAGGACTGACCGGTAAATTCTGGTGCCATCAGCATTTTAGTGAAAAGGCGCGTCCGGATATTGTGGCATTTGGCAAGAAAATGCAGGTATGTGGAATATTGGTCGGAACAAAGGTAGATGAGGTCGAAAGCAATGTTTTTAAAGTGTCATCCAGGATCAATTCTACCTGGGGAGGGAATCTGGTAGATATGGTGCGCTCATCGCAGATCCTGCAGATCATAGCGGAAGATCATCTTTGTGAAAATGCTGCCGTAGTCGGCGAATACCTGAAATCACAGTTGGAGAAGCTTGCTGCGAAACATAGCCATATGAGTAACGTACGCGGGAGAGGTTTACTATGTGCCTTTGATTTTGAGGATAAAACCATGCGCGACACTTTTATAGAAAAAGGTTTACAGCACAACGTGATGTTTCTGGGCTGCGGCAACCAGACGATAAGGTTCAGGCCGGCACTCTGCATTGAGAAAAAACACATCGACGAGGGTGTAGCGGCGATGGAAAAGATCTTGCCGGAGCTAAACAAAAGCTGAGAAACCAGTAATGGCACGGCCGACAATCAGGGTATTGATCTCCTTGGTTCCTTCATAGGAATAAATGGCCTCGGCATCGGCCACGAAACGGGCCACATCATATTCGAGTAATATGCCATTGCCACCCATAACTCCACGGGCACGGCTCACTACATCCCGGGTGCGCATGGAGCAGAATACTTTTGCCAGTGAAGCGTGCTCGTCTGTCAGCAGACCCTGGTCCTGCAACTGAGACAAACGGAAACACAGCGTTTGCATCGCAGTCAGATTGGACAGCATCTCCACCAGGTGGTTTTGAATGAGCTGATAGGAAGCGATGGGTTTGCCAAACTGTTTCCTGGTCCTGGTATAGTGCAATGCACTTTCATAGGCGCCGCGCGCACAGCCCACCGCCTGCCAGGCTACTCCGGCCCTGGTCATCCTTAGTACTTTAGCGGTATCTTTAAATGAATTTGCATTTTGAAGTCTGTCTTCTTCATCTATCTGACAGTCGGTCAGTGTGATCAAACCGTTTTGAACAATCCGGAGTGCCATTTTATCCATCATCTTCTCGACGGCAAAACCTTTGGTTCCTTTTCTCACCAAAAAACCCTTTACTTCATTGTCATCCACATCACGGGCCCAGATAATCGTAACATCAGCAAATGTAGCATTGCCGATCCATTTCTTCTGGCCGTTGAGTACCCATTTGCTGCCCTGTCTTTTGGCTGTTGTGGTAAGGCCGCCCGCTACACCTGAGCCAACTTCCGGTTCTGTTAAGCCAAAAGCGCCTATGGTCTTCAGCTGCTGCATCGAGGGCAGCCACTGCGCTTTCTGTGCTTCTGAGCCCAAAAGGTAGATCGACCCCATGGCCAATCCGCTCTGAACACCAAAAAAAGTAGAAATCGAAGTGTCTATCCGTGCCATCTCCATAGCCAGAATCCCCTCCATGAGATTTGATTTATTGGGGCAGCCATAACCCTGATAGGTAAGGCCGCAGATGTTTAGTTCGGCTATTTTGGGAATGAGCTCAAAGGGAAATTCTGCCCGCAACCAATAATGGTTCACTATTGGTTTCACCTCTTTTTCTAAAAAAACCCTGATCTTCAATTGCAGTTCCCTGTCCTCGTCTTTGAGTGCTTCATCCCCAAGGTGATAAAAATCACCTTCTATTGGAGGCAGCTCTCTCTTTTTGGAAGGGGTATTCATCATTTTCATTAAACCCTGCAATTGGGCATCATCGAGGCCGGATACGGAGTCAACAATCTTTGTAAGGTCTACTTTTTTAGAAAGCGCATCCAGTTTTGCAAAATCAACACTTTTAAAAAGTGCGTATGCTGTTTTTAAGGACGAGAAGATACTGGCCATATTTGGAGTTTGCTGATTAAAACAAACCAGAACCCTTTTTGTTGGCTTACAGTAAATTAAAAAGGCTATCGACCCCCAGCAGCTTACGGGAAGTAAAACCTTCTGCATAGGTAGTACCTATGGATTTACCAAACTCTCTTGCCCTGCCGATCACGCTTTCAAAGAAATCCGGTGAGGAGATATATGTTTCAGGGCCGTCTTCATCCGGGTTAAAAAACTGGGTCCTGAATGCTTTTATGGAGGCGATTTTTGTTTCTATATATGGAGTAATGTCTATGATGATATCGGGCCTGATGTAACTGTCCTGGATGTATTGCAGCATCAGGTTGGGACGCCAGGCTTTTTGCTCATTTCCGTCCAGCTGTGTACTGATCTTTGAAAGGCCTGACAGGAAACAAGTGTCATTGGCAAGATCTCCTGCCCGGGCATGATCAGGGTGCCTGTCATGCAGCGCATTGGTCAGTACGATCCCGGGCTGATATTTCCGAATCATTCTGATGATTTCCAGCTGATGCACTTCATCATTTTTGAAGAACCCATCTCTGAACTTAAGGTTTTCACGGGCATGCAGGCCAAGTATTTTTGCGGAATCTGCAGCTTCCCTGTCGCGGATTTCTGCTGTACCCCGGGTACCAAGCTCACCCCTGGTAAAATCAACTATGCCAACCTTCTTTCCTTCTGCTATATGTTTTAAAATAGTTCCTGAACAGCCCAGTTCAGCGTCGTCAGGATGAACGGCAAGCACCAATATATCTAATTTCATTTTAACAATTTTTGTATTTTCTTTTTCACTTTGGAAGATTGAGGGCCGGTGAAGGGAAAAAAGTAATCAACGACTTCTCCTTTTCTGTTGATCAGATATTTATGAAAGTTCCACCTTGGCGTGGAGGTTTTGGTCAGGAACTTAAAGATAGGATTCGCCTCTTCGCCCCTTACCATCATTTTATCAAATACCGGAAACTGTACTCCGTAGTTGTCTTTGCAAAAAGTACTGATCTCGGCACCCTCAAGCGGCTCTTGCCTGCCAAAATCGTTAGAGGGAAATCCAAGCACTTCAAAACCCTGCTCCCTGAACTCTTCCCTGAGCTCCTGCAGTTCTTTGAGCTGGCCAACAAAACCGCATGCTGAGGCGATATTTACCACCAGGAGTACTTTGTCTTTATAATCGGAAAGGTTTTTGTCCTTACCAGTGATCAATTTTGCTTTAAACTGGTGTATACTTTTTGAAGGTTCAGACATGGGCTACTGGTAAAAACCTGATGATATAATGATGGATTCTATGTCTCTTTCTTCCTGGGGATTATAAGTGCTCTTTAAATTGTGCCCGACTACCCTCGCTACTGATTGATACAGAAAGGCAGTAAAGCCTCCCTTTGTTTCCTTCACGATATCGAATGTGGTCCTGCCCACTTCGCGGTCTATCAATTTGGTCAGGATCTGGCCCTGCGTGATGGTAAGTTCTTTGATTTCCCGGTTGAACATCTCTTTGATCTCCTTATCGCATTGTTTTACCAGTGCTTTCTGCTGTTTTTTTTCTGTGGTCAGTGCAATGTCCTTTTCCAGCTGCTCATATCTTCTTTTAGCATACAGGGCATAAGGCATTACTTTCATTACGTTATACCTGAGCCTGTTATAGGCAGTCCTCTCGGCCGGGGACTTAAATATGCGGTTTGCATAGATGACCACTTCATGGAGGGGTATCCAGGGGATCATTTCTCCGTCAACATTAGTACCGGCTACGCGTATTGTGTCATTTTTGCCAAGTACAGGCAACTTTACAGACGCATATCCACTCTGCGCGTTTGCCCTGGCGCAAGTAATAATGACAATTAACAGAATAAATAACCTATAAAATTTCATAAATTTATATCCCCTGCAAAAGTACGGCTAATTTTATATTTTAGTTTTTATTTATGTTCTAATATAAGGTTTTAGCGGCATATGGCCATATATTTTACGTAATTAATACAATGGTATGTTAACTATGAGAAAACATAATTATTGAAAAATTATTGTTCATATTAGTATCATATTTGCATAAAAATGAAATGAATATTTCATTGGGCCGGGATAAGTTAACAAACAAATTGAAACAGACAGATAGATGAAGAACGCATTGGTGATAGATTTAGAAGCGGAGAAACTAGAAATCCTGAAACGGTACAGGGCGCTTTTGCGCGCCTGTAAGCCAACGATGCAGAGGGGAGACAAAAAAGAGATCAGAAAAGCATTTGACATGGCATTGGAAAGCCATAAGAACATGCGCAGGAAATCCGGAGAACCTTATATTTATCACCCTATTGCGGTAGCACAGATCGCCGCCGAAGAAATAGGCCTCGGTACCACTTCTATTGTTTGCGCACTGCTTCACGATGTAGTGGAGGACACAGACATCACCCTGGAAGACATAGAGCGTGAGTTTGGAAAAAAGACAGCCAAGATCATTGACGGTCTGACTAAAATATCCGGGGTATTTGACTACAACAGCTCGCTGCAGGCTGAAAATTTCAGGAAGATGCTGCTTACGCTGGCAGATGATGTAAGGGTGATCCTGATCAAGCTGGCAGACCGTCTGCACAACATGCGTACCATGGATTTTATGCCGAGGCAGAAACAATTGAAAATAGCTTCTGAAACGATTTACCTGTACGCCCCGCTGGCTCACAGGTTGGGGCTATATGCCATTAAATCAGAATTGGAAGACCTCTCCATGAAATACCTGGAGCCGGATACTTATAAGTACATTGCCACGCAGCTTAACGAGAAAAAAACGGAAAGAACTTTGTTCATCAAAAGATTTGTGGAGCCCATCAATGAGATCCTGGCTGAGCAGGGACTAAATGCCGATGTTTATGGCAGGCCAAAATCCATCCACTCGATCTGGCACAAGATGAAAAGCAAAAACATTCCGTTTGAGGAGGTCTATGATCTTTTTGCCATCAGGATCATACTGGACAGTAACCCGGAACGTGAGAAAGCAGATTGCTGGAAGGCTTATTCTATTGTGACCGACTTATATCGTCCCAATCCGGACAGACTCCGGGACTGGGTGTCTTCTCCTAAAGGAAATGGTTATGAATCGCTGCACACTACCGTAATGGGACCGAAAGGACAGTGGGTCGAGATCCAGATCCGGACCCAGAGAATGAATGAGATAGCGGAAAAAGGCTTTGCGGCACACTGGAAATACAAAGAATCAAGTAATGACAATGGCCTTGACCAGTGGATCATGAAAGTAAGAGAGATGCTGAACAACCCGGAAGCCAATGCGCTCGATTTCCTGGACGATTTCAAGATGAACCTGTTCTCTGATGAGATCTTTATCTTCACACCTAAAGGCGCTTTGCTGCAGCTGCCCCTTGGGGCCACAGCACTCGACTTTGCCTTTGAGATCCACACTGATGTAGGTGCCAAATGTATCGGTGCCAAGGTAAACCATAAACTGGTCCCGCTGTCGTACAAATTGCAGAACGGGGACCAGGTAGAGATCATCACCTCGGGAAAGCAGGTTCCAAAAGAGGACTGGCTGAACATAGTGGTGACAGCCAAGGCAAAATCAAAGATCAAATCTTCTTTAAAGGAAGAAAAAAGAAAGATTGCGGAAACCGGTAAAGAAACCCTGGAGCGTAAACTCAAATCCCTGAAGATCACTTACAATACCGATAATTTAAACAAACTCAGCTACTTCTTTAAATTGCCGTCCACACAGGAACTGTTTATAGCCGTAGCTAATGGAAAGATCGAACTGAAAGACCTGAAGGATTACCTGGCCAGTGAAAAGGAGATAGAAAACAGGGGACATGCGGAACGGAATGAACATCAGCAGATAGAAACCATGCTGAGCAAGATCAAAGGTCCGGAGTCTGACACTTTGCTTATCGGAGAAGACCTGCAAAAGATAGACTATACGCTGGCCGCCTGCTGCAATCCTATCCCAGGAGATGATGTATTTGGCTTTGTAACGGTAAATGAAGGGATCAAGATACACCGGACCAACTGCCCGAATGCTGCGCAGCTGATGGCAAATTATGGCTACAGGGTGGTGAAAGCAAAATGGAACAAACAGCAGGAGCTGACATTTTTGACCGGACTGCACATCATCGGTATTGACGATGTGGGACTGATCAACAACATTACAAAAGTAATTTCGAACGATTTTAAGGTAAATATGCGTTCTATAACTGTGGATACCGATAACGGGATCTTTGACGGATCTATTATGATCTTTGTAAACGACAAGGAGCACCTGGACAACCTGATTGAAAATCTATTAAGAGTAAAAGGGGTTACCGGGGTTACCAGGTTTGATGCGTAATTTACTATAAATCATTAGTGTTTTATATAAAAATTGGTACCTTTGAAAGGAGTTTAAAAACTATGTCTACAAACCATAACAGCGAGCTGGTTAGAAAAATATTCGAAGCCTATCTCGAAAATAAAAGCCTGAGGAAAACGCCTGAGCGTTTTGCCATCCTGGAAGAGATCTATTCAAGAGATGATCACTTTGATGTAGAAACCCTCTACATCCACATGAAAAATCAAAAATATCGTGTGAGCAGGGCTACAGTATACAATACACTTGAGCTATTGGTTTCATGTGACCTGGTCACCAAACATCAGTTTGGCAAGAACATGGCGCAGTTTGAGAAATCTTACGGTTATCACCAGCATGATCACGTGATCTGTATCGACTGCGGAAAAGTTGTAGAATTCTGTGACCCCCGTATTCACCAGATCCAGAGTATGGTGGGAGATCTGTTGAAATTTGAGATCAAACACCATTCTTTAAACATGTACGGCGTTTGCTTTGATTGTGCCGCGAAGGCAGCGATGAACAGCCAAAATACCGACATTAAACATGCAAGTTAAAAACCAATTATAATATTTCTATTCTTAAATTTAAATAATGACGCAAGTAGACGTGCTTCTTGGCCTGCAATGGGGCGACGAAGGCAAGGGAAAAATTGTTGATGTACTAAGTCCGCAATATGATTTGATAGCTCGTTTTCAAGGCGGTCCGAATGCCGGACATACTTTAGAGTTTGATGGCAAAAAGTTTGTTCTAAATACCATTCCATCAGGTATTTTCAATGAAAAAACAATGAACCTTATAGGAAATGGTGTGGTAATAGATCCCATTATTTTAAAAAGAGAGTTAGACAATCTGAGAACTGCAGGTCACGACCCGGTTGCAAAAGGCAAACTGGTTATCGCGCGAAAAGCACATCTTATACTGCCAACCCACCAATTGCTGGATGCGGCAAATGAGCAAAAAATGGGCAAGGATAAGATCGGCTCTACCCTAAAGGGTATAGGTCCGACTTATATGGATAAAACAGGCCGCAATGGACTAAGAGTCGGCGATACTACGCTGCCTGATTTCAAAGAACGCTACAGCAGACTGGTTGAAAAACACAAAGAGATCCTTTCTCACTATGAATTCGAATACGACCTTACTGAAAAAGAAGCCGCATTTTTTGAAGCAATAGAATTCATCAAGAGCATCCCTCATGTAGACAGTGAGCACTACGTGAACGGGTTCCTTAAAGAAGGTAAAACGGTACTTGCTGAAGGTGCACAGGGTACTTTACTGGATGTTGATTTTGGATCGTACCCTTTTGTCACTTCTTCCAATACTACTACTGCTGGTGCGTGTACCGGATTAGGCATTGCACCAAATACGATTGGGCATGTCTTCGGAATATTTAAAGCTTACTGCACCCGGGTAGGGGGCGGTCCTTTTCCTACTGAACTTGACAACGAAACGGGAGAAACCCTGCGCAGTGTAGGTCATGAATTTGGCGCCACTACCGGCCGTGCACGCCGCTGCGGATGGATAGACCTTCCGGCATTGAAGTATGCGATCATGCTCAATGGCGTCACTGAACTGATCATGATGAAAGCCGATGTGCTGGATGGTTTTGATACCATTTATGCGTGTACTCATTATGAGCACAATGGCGAGACGATTGACTATATGCCTTATGACATCATTTCTGTAAAGCCCGTCCCTGTATTGAAGGAAATAGAAGGCTGGAAAACAGATGTGACTAAAATCACTAAGGCCAGTGAAATTCCTGCAAAGCTTGCTGATTATATCACATTCCTGGAAAAAGAATTGCAGGTGCCTGTTAAGTTCCTCTCAGTAGGACCAGACAGAACACAGACATTGATTTTAAACTAAGTAATTAAACATATATGTTTAAAGAGGCTGTATCATAAGGCGATCGTCATATTATACAGCCTCTTTTTGTTGCATATTATATACATTTGCGCAACAATAAATGAAGGTCCGGGATTTACATTCTTTTAAACAACAAGCACTGCATTGGGCTGCGACATTTGATGCCTGCTGCTGCTTTGATTCGAACAACTATCCTGACAGATATGGCAGATTTGATTTTCTGATAGCAGCGGGAATTGACGATGGCATGGAGTGTAAATCATCAGGAAATGCATTTGAGTCTTTAAAGTCGTTTTATAACGATAAAAAGAACTGGATGTTTGGGTTGATGGGGTACGATCTTAAAAATGAGGTAGAACAGTTGCATTCGGACAATTCTGACAACCTGGGCTTCCCTGAAATGTTCTTTTTCGTTCCAAAATACCTGCTTTCCGTAAAGGGTGATGAAGCAACTCTGATTATTGGAGAACCGTATATACTCGACGCAATACAAAAACAGAAAGTCAGGTACGGAGAAAACAGCCCCTTAAATATTCAGAGCAGAATACCTAAAGGTACTTACATAAAAACTGTAGAGGAATTACAGCAGCACATCCTCCGGGGAGATATATATGAAGTAAATTTCTGCCAGGAGTTTTTCGCAAAAAATGCTCAGATAGATCCCTTATTTGTCTTAAAAAAGCTAAATGAGATCTCTCCGACCCCATTTTCGGGTTTTTTCAAGATTCGGGATCAGTATATTTTATCGGCCAGTCCGGAAAGGTTCCTTTGCAAACGTCACAGCCAGCTGATCTCTCAGCCTATAAAGGGGACCGCCAAAAGAGGATTGGATCCGCAGGAAGACGAACTGATAAAAGCTGGATTGAAACAGGATACCAAAGAACAGGCAGAAAATGTAATGATCGTTGACCTGGTAAGGAATGACCTGACCAGGAGTGCCATTAAAGGTAGCGTGAAGGTAGAAGAACTGTTTGGCATCTATGGCTTTCCGCAGGTTTACCAAATGATCTCGACCATAAGCGCTGAACTGAGGCCGGAAGTTCATTTTATTGATGCCATTCGGAATGCTTTTCCAATGGGATCCATGACGGGCGCGCCTAAGATCAAAGCCATGGAGCTGATAGAGCAGTTTGAATTCAGCAAACGCGGAGCATATTCAGGTGCTTTTGGATACATTAGCCCGGAAGGAGATTTTGATTTTAATGTCATCATCAGAAGCATTCTTTACCAGGCAAATACACAGTATGTTTCTTTCCAGGTTGGAGGTGCTATTACTTATGCAGCAAATGCCGCCGCTGAGTATGAGGAATGTATGCTTAAGGCATCAGCGATGATCAAAGCGCTGGGAAACTAAAAGGGCTGCCTTGTATGAGACAGCCTTTCTGTGACAATAACTTCTGATTCGTTTGCCCTTTACTATCTGGGTTTATAATATTTCTGAGCTTCCGGTAACGCATTTTGTATTCTTCCGATACGGGTGTCATCACTTGGGTGGGTACTCAGGAATTCAGGTGGTTTCTGACCTCCCTGTGAGGCTGCAGACATTCTTTGCCAGAAACTTATTGCATTTTGAGGATTGTACCCCGCCATGGCCATAAAGATCAGCCCTAATCTGTCCGCCTCTAATTCCTGGTTGCGGCCATAACTTAACATGGCCAAAGGCGTACCTATACCGTATAATGTATTGAAGATGGATTGCGTTTTGGGATTTCTGGATAAGGCAACACCGCCCGCTGCGCCAATGCCCTGCGCAACCATCTCCTGCGACATGCGTTCCGCCGAGTGACCTGCTATGGCGTGTGCGATCTCGTGCCCCATTACCGTGGCAAGACCTGCGTCATCTTTAGTAACCGGCAATATACCTGTGTATACAACGATCTTTCCCCCCGGCATACACCAGGCGTTCAATTCTTTGTTCTGTACAACGTTTACCTCCCATTTGTAATTGGCAATCAAATCGGCATGACCATTAGTATTCATATAATTTTTTACAGCCGAAATAAGCCTGTTACCAATATTTTTCACATTTTGTGCCTGTGCATTTGTGGAAGGCAGGACGGCACTTTTGTTTTGTGTCAGAAACTCACCGTATGCCTGAAAAGCCATCGGGAGTACTTGTTCATCGCTCACAAGGTTCAGTCTGCTCCTGCCGGTTAGCGGCACGGTCGAACATGATGAAAAGGCCAAACCAATAGCCATAACACCCATTATCAATATTCTTTTCATAAAACTGTGGTTTTAACTTGTCTTTTTTCTAAATAAATACACTTTAGATTCTTTGCCTTTTAAAAGACGCTCAAGGTTTTTCTGATGGGTAATTAAGATCAGGATACATACGCACATGCCGTACAGCACTTCAGATTTTATAGAAACCTGAAACAGGAACACCACACTTAGCGGGAAAGTAAACCCTGCACATATTGAGCTTAGTGAAACATATTTTGTTAAAAGTAATACCACCACGAAAACCAGAACGCAAAGCATAGATGCTTCGAAGTTAACTGCCAAAATCATTCCAAAAAGCGTAGCGACACCCTTACCCCCCCTGAAACCGGCGAAAATTGGAAATAAATGTCCCATAACGGCTGTTACGCCCAAAGCAAGTTCGTAGTTTACAAATTGTGCGGAATGCTGCGGACCCGTAACCGAAAGACCTATAAAATAGGCAAGTTTGGTAGCGGTGTATCCTTTCGCAATATCTATGGTCATTACTGCAATACCCGCCTTCTTGCCCAATACCCTGAAAGTATTGGTGGCACCGGCATTACCACTGCCGTATTCCCTGACATCTACCCCATAAAAAGCCTGGCCCAGCCATACAGCCGTAGGTATTGACCCAAACAGGTACGCTAAAATAACTGCGGATATAGAATAGATGGAAATCATCTCCTAAAATGCTTTTAAACTCATATCTAAACTTTTTACAGAGTGGGTAATGGCACCTATAGAAATATAATCTACTCCGCATTTGGCATATTCCGTAACATTCTCCTCAGTAATCCCTCCTGATGCTTCTGTGATGTATTTGCCTGCTATGCGACTTACGGCTTCCTTCAGGTCTTCATAATTAAAGTTATCAAGCATGATCCGGTCAACATTTCCATATTGCAAGACCTCATCAAGCTCCGGAAGGTTCCTCACTTCTATTTCTATCTGAAGCGTTTTATTTTTATCTCTGAGGTATTGATTTGATGCTTTAATGGCATTGGTAATGCCCCCCGCATAATCAACGTGGTTGTCTTTGATCAGGATCATATCATACAGACCTATGCGGTGGTTTACCCCTCCGCCAATGCGAACCGCCCATTTTTCAATATACCTGAGGCCGGGTGTAGTTTTCCGGGTATCTAGTAATTTGGTTTTGTAAGGGGCTAATGACTGAACGATACTATTGGTTTTGGTAGCGATCCCGCTCATCCGCTGCATGCAGTTTAGCACCAGCCTTTCTGCAAGCAGGATAGCATGAACGCTTCCGGAAACTGTTAACGCAATATCTCCATATTTAACTTTGGATCCGTCATTGATGAAGATCTCTAATTTCAACGAGGGATCGATATGAGCAAAGATCTGCTCCGCAAGTTCAACTCCGGCTATTATGCCGGGTTCTTTGATGAGCAGTTTGGCTTTGCCCTGAGCAGAAGCTGGTATGGTAGAAAGAGAGGTCTGATCGCCGTCACCCTGGTCTTCGGCGATTGCATTTGTTATAAAACTATCTATAATCTGCTTATCCAAAACTTTAATTTAAACCCAAAAATAGCATTTTTAGAACTATTTCTCAGTCTCAATTCTCAATTCTGTTATAAAAAAAGTACTTCCAGTCTTTTTCATGGTAATGGAGACCCTGAAAGTCCCGTTTTTTGTGGCCAGTGAAAGCGCACCATATCTATAGTTAGGATTGGTATTTAAGCGGTGAATAACGGCTGATTTTACCGGAGGATATTTTGAAAAAAAACTTCTCAAAATTTGTTCGGCCTGTGCTTTTGAGTACACATCTTCTTCATCTATTATAATTAAATCTACAGATGGAGAAAAGCTGGCAGCAATTTCCTTAGAATTTCCGGTTTTAAAATGTGCCGATAAACCATCAATAACATCCCCCTGGAAAGCAATAGAAGAGGACATATTGACGAAAAGTACAATTAAAGAAAGTAAGGGCTTCATAATCTCTACATAGCTAACAGTTGTACAAGCACATAAATTATGCCATTAATAGATCACAAAAAACAAATTGGTTCAAAAAAAAGCACCAATAGGCTTATATTTGTCCAGTCAGTTTGACCTTTTTTAAATCAAAGCAACAGCGAATGAACAACAAGAAATTAGCACTAATTATCCTGGACGGATGGGGATATGGGAGAAAAGACAATTCTGATGCGGCATACGCCGCAAATACCCCATTTTTTGATTCTTTATTGCAAAAATATCCGAATTCTAAATTAGAAGCTTCCGGAGAAGCAGTGGGCTTGCCTGCAGGACAGATGGGAAATTCTGAAGTCGGCCACATGAATTTAGGTGCAGGCCGTGTGGTGTATCAGGAGCTTGGAAGGATAAATAAGGCGATAAGTGACCATACCCTTCATGAAAATCCTGTTCTTTTGGATGCTTTTAATTATGCGAAGCGCAACAATAAGTCTGTTCACTTCATAGGTCTCTTGTCTGATGGGGGTGTTCATGCCCATATCAATCACCTGAAAGCGCTTTGTGATGCTGCAGATGAACAAGGATTGACGAAGACATTTGTCCATGCATTTCTGGACGGCAGAGATACAGATCCCAATTCAGGAATTAAATTTATTGGAGAGCTGCAGCAGCATTTGCAAACATCAGCGGTGAAACTGGCAAGTCTGATAGGCCGGTATTATGCGATGGACAGGGACAATAGATGGGAAAGGGTGAAACTTGCCTACGACCTGCTGACCAAAGGTACCGGACAGCCCACACATGACCCGATCGCAGCGATTGCTCAATCTTATAAGGATGGGATAACGGATGAGTTCATTAAGCCCCTTGCCATTACCGGTCCGGACGGGTCTGCGCTGGCAACCATTCAGCCGGATGATGTTGTGATCTGTTTCAATTACAGGACAGACAGGGGAAGAGAGATTACTTCGGCGCTTAGTCAGGCTGATTATCCTGATTTTGACATGCACAAACTGAACCTTCACTATGTGACCATGACCACTTATGACGAAAGCTTTGAAGGGGTGAATGTGATCTTTACCAAAGATGATCTGTCACAGACACTTGGTGAGGTGCTTGAAAATAATCATAAGAACCAGATCAGAATTGCGGAGACTGAAAAGTATCCGCATGTTACTTTCTTCTTCTCCGGGGGAAGGGAACAGGAGTTTAAAAACGAAAAAAGAATCCTGATCCCCTCTCCTAAAGTTGCTACCTACGATCTGCAGCCTGAAATGAGCGCGGCCGGCATTACGGAAGCCATTTCGAAAGAACTGGACAGCAGGTGGGCAGATTTTATATGCCTGAATTTCGCGAACCCGGATATGGTTGGTCACACCGGTGTATTTGATGCGGTTGTAAAGGCCGTCGAAACTGCGGATCGCTGCGCTGAAGAGGTAGTAAAGAAAGGACTTGAAAATGGTTACTCTTTTATCATCCTTGCCGATCACGGTAATTCGGAGTATATGGTAAACGCAGACGGCTCCGTAAATACAGCTCATACAACCAATCTTGTGCCTTGTATTCTGATTGACAACGATTATAAGACTATTGCAGATGGCAAACTGGGAGACATTGCGCCTACCATCTTACAAATAATGGATATCCGGAAGCCAGAGATCATGACTGGAAACAGCTTAGTTTAATGAAATACAACACCCTGTTAGCTGGCAGCATTCTTTTGTTTTTACTCGGTTGCAATGCAGGAACTGATGAACGGCAAAAGAATGCCTCCCCATATTTTGACCTTAAAGGCTATTTTGAAAAAGAGGCAAACAGGCTGACTAAGGCCAGTCCCGCCGTTAGGAAAACGGTAGGTATTAATGGTTTCAGTGAAACAAAAACCTTGAAAATAGCGGATTGGAAAAGAGAGCTCTCCTCCATTTCCAATGCTGACATCAACAAGGCATCCTGGAGGGGGGCGTTCAGGATCATCCGGTCTGAAAACAAAGTGATGTACAGGTCTGATGACAGGAAAGTACCGGTTAAAGAACTTTGTATATTTTACAGAGACACCATAGCTTCCGGATTCCTGGTGCTCATCAGAAATAGCAATGCGCTTTATACATCGACAGATAGCCTGATTTATTATCCGGACAGCTTATACCGGATTAAAAAAAATCAGCAGATAAAATTGTTATCCGAAAAAAATTATGAGATCACTATAAAGTTCAGGTAGTTATTTCAAACTCTTGATTTGAGCCTTTACATATTCTATCAATGAAATAATGTCTTTGCGCTGCGGCTGAACCAAAAGGATCTTATTAAAATCAGCAACAGAATTATTAAATAAACCTATACACGCGGTTTTTTCGGCCGACTTTTTAATTTTGTAGGATTTATAGATCGCATAATCTTTAAACGCCAGCCCTCTGTTTTGCAATAATTGAGGGTCTTCTTCTCCGTTGATCTCAATGGCTTTTGTAAAATCCTTAATCGCTGAAAGGTAAAAATTTTCACGAAGCTGGCTTAATGATTCCTTAGGATCATTGGCGACATTCAGCCTCGCTTTTCCGCGGTAATAATAAGCAGAATAATCTGATGGTTTTAAAGTGATGAATTTGCTGTATGTTGAAATCGAGTTTTCATAGTCCCCGCACTGGTAATAGGAATAGCCCAGCATTTTTAACACATTGGCGTTGTTAGGGTCTTTTGTATCTGCCTTTTCCAGTTGTGTCACTGCCCCCTTAAAATCCCCCTTTACCAAAGCCTGCATGCCCAATTTATCATATGTGTTTTGCGCAAGGCCACGGTTGGCAGAAATAACTAACAATATGATTATCGTTTGTTTGAAATAGTTCATTAACTTTTATTTAAAAAAATAAATATATTTAGTTTACTCAATCCCTTAACAAATGTAATAAACTATTTTAATAAAGGCATGTGCAGGTCAACTATCGTACCACTTAATAAATATGCTTATTAACGCTGAATGAATAAAAATATGATGAACTGCCGGATTATTATTTTGCAGCCTGACTTTTTAACATAGATAAACACATATTCTGCTTTTGGCATAGGAGTTGAAAATATGCATATTCAATACAATTATTAATTTCATGAACGACATGCTGTCAGATTGTCGTTTAAATTTAGATGAGCTAATTAATGAGTAAACAAGATCAATTCGATTTTAGCAATGCACTTCCTATTATAAATGAAGATACTGAGTTCTTTCCGCTAATGTCCCAGCAGGACGAAGATGATATGAACAATGAAGAAACGCCCGAAATACTGCCAATACTGCCACTCAGAAATACAGTTCTTTTTCCAGGTGTAGTTATCCCGATAACAGTCGGCAGAGATAAATCTATAAAGCTGATCAAGGAGGCCTATAAGGGAGACCGAATAATCGGGGTGGTTTCACAGCGTGATGTAACTATTGAAGATCCTTCGTTTGAACAGTTAAACAATGTGGGAACCGTAGCACACATTATAAAAATGCTGCAAATGCCGGACGGAAACACTACTGTGATCATCCAGGGAAAACAGCGTTTCCGTTTGGTGGAAGAAGTACAGTCAGAACCTTATATCAAGGTGACCATCAGCAAGTTCAACGAAACAAAGCACAAAGCGGACAAAGAGTTCAAAACACTAGTGGCTTCTATCAAGGAAATGTCCTCGCAGATCATACAATTGTCTCCCAATATCCCCAGCGAAGCAGGTATTGCACTCAAAAACATTGAAAGCACATCTTTCCTGATCAATTTCATTTCTTCCAATATGAACGCGGATGTGGCGGACAAGCAAAAAATGCTTGAAATGACAAATCTGCGTGAGCGTGCAGCAATGGTAATGGAACTGCTTACGCTTGAACTGCAAATGCTCGAGCTCAAAAACCAGATACAGTCTAAAGTGCGCACGGATCTGGATAAACAGCAAAGGGATTATTTCCTGAACCAGCAATTGAAAACCATCCAGGAAGAGCTGGGTGGTAATTCCTCTGACCTGGAATACGAAACTTTGCAGATCCGTGCCAGGAAGAAAAAATGGTCTGCCCCCGTTGAAAAGCATTTCAGTAAAGAATTAGAAAAATTAGGCAGAATGAACCCTGCTGCGCCTGATTATTCAGTTCAGATCAATTATCTTGAATTGTTACTGGATCTTCCCTGGAATGACTTTACAAAAGACAATTTTGACCTGAAACGCGCACAGCGCATTCTGGACAAAGACCATTTCGGCCTGGATAAAGTCAAAAAACGCATCATAGAATATCTTGCCGTTTTAAAATTAAAACGCAATATGAAGGCCCCTATCATTTGTCTGGTAGGTCCTCCGGGTGTCGGCAAAACTTCCCTTGGAAAATCAATAGCGAAAGCACTGAACCGCAAGTATGTCCGTATGGCACTGGGTGGTATCCGTGATGAGGCAGAGATCCGCGGACATAGAAAGACTTATATCGGCGCCATGCCTGGCCGAATCATTCAGTCTATAAAAAAGGCAGGCGCCGCTAATCCTGTATTTGTATTGGATGAGATTGACAAGGTCGGAACAGATTTCAGGGGCGATCCTTCATCTGCTCTCCTTGAGGTATTGGATCCTGAACAAAATAGTGCATTTAACGATCATTATGTTGAAACTGACTATGACCTTTCCAATGTGTTGTTTATCGCTACTGCCAATTCTCTGAGTTCCATACAGCCGGCTTTACTCGACCGTATGGAAATCATTGAGGTCAACGGTTATACAATTGAAGAGAAGATTGAAATTGCAAAAAAATACTTGCTGCCTAAACAAAGAGAGCAACATGGGATCAAAACAAAAGACATCACGGTAAAAAATGCCCTGATTGAAAAAGTAATAGAAGACTACACCAGGGAATCGGGCGTAAGGGGGCTTGAAAAAAAGATAGGCTCTTTAGTCAGAGGCGTGGCCACCAAAATAGCTATGGAGGTTCCTTATGAGCCAAATCTAACCGCCGATGATGTGGAGGCCATTCTTGGGGCACCCTTGTACGACAAGGACCTTTACGAAGGCAATGAAGTAGCTGGTGTAGTGACGGGCCTTGCCTGGACATCTGTTGGCGGTGATATTCTGTTTATCGAAGCGAGTTTAAGCCCTGGTAAAGGAAAACTGACCCTGACAGGTAATTTGGGTGAGGTGATGAAAGAATCAGCAATTATAGCTTTAGCTTACCTGAGGGCACATGCGAATCTGTTCAACATAGACTTTGCGTTATTTGACCAGTGGGATGTCCATGTACACGTTCCAGCAGGAGCAACACCCAAAGATGGTCCTTCGGCAGGTATAACAATGCTTACAGCGCTGACTTCTGCTTTTACCCAGCGGAAGGTAAAGTCCAATCTGGCCATGACGGGAGAGATTACACTTAGAGGGAAAGTACTTCCTGTAGGCGGGATCAAAGAAAAAATACTGGCCGCAAAACGTGCAAATATTAAAGACATCATATTGTGCAAATCAAACCGTAAGGATATACTGGAGATCAAAGAAAGTTATATTAAGGACCTGAACTTCCATTATGTAACGGAGATGGATGAGGTAATCAATTTGGCGCTGACAAAAGACAAAGTAAAAAACCCGCAAAACATTGTGGTTAAAACCGCAGTGATTGCAAACTAGTTAATTTTTACCTAATATTGGGATAACCAAATATTTCAAAACCAACAAACTCACACATGAAGAAGATCACAGTATTATTAGGGATTCTTTTTGCAGCAGTTAGTCTGCAGAATGCTTCGGCGCAGGATATTATTGCCGTACAGAATAATGGCGCACCCTCAGTGAAGCGCGCACAAAACATTTTTGTGGAACTCGGAGGGCAGGGCCTTACTTTCACCGCAAACTATGATTCCCGTTTCACCAACCGGAAAGATGGACTGGGGGGAAGGGCAGGTATTGGATATTTCGCGTTGGATGGCGATAAAATTACCACTATTCCCCTGTCATTAAACTATCTTCTGGGAAAGGGCAATAAATTTTTTGAACTCGGGCTGGGGGCAACTTATATCAGTACAAGTGGCAACAGTGAAGTTCTTTTCAATGAAAATGAAAGTAATGTGATAGGTACCATGAGCTTTTTTTACCGGGTACAGCCTGAAGATGGCGGTTTTTCTTTCCGTGCAGGCTTGAGCCCGGTCTTTAGTAAAGACTTTTTCCTGCCCTATTATGGCGGTATCAGTTTCGGCTACTCATTTTAAATTCTGAAAATATGTTATCGAACTCCGGCAAACCGCCGGAGTTTTTTTAATCAACAAATGAACCATAAACTTCTCCTTGCTTTCGTCTTTTTCTTCTTCTTGTCAGGAGGTACTATTTTCGCACAGACCTTCAACAATGAATTTGGCTTTAAAAGTGACAATGACTCCTATTTGGCACAGGGCTCAGACAGATACTACACCAATGGACTTTTTATCAACTTCAGGCATGCTACTGATCAGCAAAAGCTGAAGCAGGGACTGGAAAAAAAAATATGGGAGATTTCTGCAGGTCAGAAGATGTATAACCCAATATCAGGCTATGCGCCAAACCCCGATAATCAGGACAGGCCATTTGCTGGCTATCTTTATGCCGGAGCTGCCTTAAGCTGGTTTCACAGCGATGAGCATATCTTAAAAACCAGCATCGAATTAGGAACAACCGGACCAAATTCTCTTGCTGAAGATGGTCAGGAACTACTGCACGACGTGGTAGGATTCTACGAACTCGGAGGCTGGGATTATCAGATAAAAAATGAACTTTCAATAAATCTTTCCGCCCAATATACCCGGTTACTTCACCGGGCTTCCGACCAGGCTACGGATTTTTCTTTTGAAGGCTATGTCAACGCGGGCACTACATTTAGCGGTGCCGGGGCAGGAGTACTATTCAGAGCTGGCAGGATCAATCAATTGTTCAATTCGGGTTATACAAACGCCGTTATCGGAAACAACGCAAAAACGAGAGCGCTCGTAAAACGTGAACTCTTCTTTTACGCCAAACCACAGCTTAATTTTGCAGCCTACGACGCGACAATACAGGGAAGTATGTTTAATGATGACAGCCCGGTTACTTTTGACGTTAAACCCGTAGTATTTGCACAGCAGTTTGGTGTCAATTACAGCTCACAGCGCTTTACATTTGATTTTGGAATGATCTTCAAGACAAAAGAGATCAAAAGTCCTGCAAGAGCACACCAATACGGATCGATCAGCATGTTCTACCGGTTTAATTAATTTGTACTGCAGTTTAAAATCTAATCAAGCTGCGGACGCTTACGCAATTCTTTTTTGGAACCAACGGACTGCTTATCAGCAAGTCTTTTTCTGATCACCGCTTTGGGGATTTTGGTAGGCTTTCTCTTTTTTTGAATATGAAGTGCGGATTTCAGCAGGGCAATCAGCTTTACGAGTGTTCTCTCTTTGTTCATCAGCTGACTCCGGTCTTCCTGCGAAACGATATGCAGGCATCCCTCAAGATCAAGCCTGTTTGCCAGTCTCTCCTTTAAGAGCACCCGCTCCTCTTCTGTAAAAAACGGTGTAAGGTTCAGGTCCAGGATCAATTCTACTTTACTGGAAACCTTATTTACATTTTGTCCTCCCTTCCCTCCGCTTCTCGAAGTTTTGAAAGTAACAACCTTAATGAGCTCTTCTTTTGACGGTAACATGCTGCAAAAATAACAATTCAAGTTCAGTGTAGTGCAATATGAAAAATAAACAGAAGCCAATTGTCTAAAATACTAACTTTGCTTTATATGAGAAAAAACCTGGTTGTAGCAATAGATGGGTATTCATCTTGTGGGAAAAGCACTTTAGCTAAAGCTCTGGCTAAAAAACTTGGGTTTATTTATATTGACAGTGGTGCCATGTACAGGGCCATTACCTTATATTTCCTTAGAAATCATATCGATGTAAACGACGCCCAGTCGGTAAAAGATGCACTTGATCATATCGAACTGAATTTTCACTCCAGGGATTACGAATCACATATCACTTTAAACGGAGAGGAGGTTTCTGAAGAGATCCGTCAAATGCCCGTATCCGAAAATGTAAGTGAGGTTTCTGCCAATAAACAAGTGCGTCACGAAATGGTAAAGCAGCAGCAGCGCATGGGGAAATCCAAAAATATAGTCATGGATGGCCGGGACATCGGCACTACTGTATTTGAAGACGCCCAGGTAAAGTTTTTCATGACTGCCGACCCAAAGATCAGAGCCGAGCGCCGCTTTAAAGAATTGCAAAGCAAAGGAGATGACGTGACCACCCTTGAAGAAGTATTTGAAAACATCGCTCACAGGGATTATGCGGATACGACGAGGCTCGAAAGCCCGCTGGTGCGCGCAGAGGACGCTATAATACTCGACAATACTGACCTGACACCCGCCGAACAGCTGGAATTTGCCTTGCGGCACGTTCACAGACACATGCCGGTATAGTAAATTATTATTCTTTTTCTTAAAGTCAAGTGTTTTTTTAAAGGTTTTTGCAAATGTTTAGTTACAAAAGCCCACATGCAGTTAAACATTACAATCCTATGTTTTAATTGAAATGCGGGATTAATACTTTTGTTTAACAATTTTGTCAAATCCAGCAAATGACCACAAGAGATACCGGCACGGAGCAATTAATTAAAGATACGGCGAAACGCATCTTTTTCTCTGAAGGGAAATTGCATGCCACCACCCAGGATATCGCAGACGCGGCCGGCGTTAACAGAACATTATTAAACTACTATTTCAGAACAAGAGATGTTCTTTTCGAACAGGTAGCAACAGAAGCAAGGACAGAAATGTCTGCGGTAATGGATTCTGTTTTTTCTGCTGAATTAAAGTTTAAAGAAAAAATTCATCAGCTGATTACTGTTTTTATGGATCAGGCTATGAAATACCCTTACCGCGAGATGTATGTAGTAACTGAATTAAATCGGGGTGACAAGGCAATTCCGGAAGAAAAGAAGACCAGATTAAAGGCCTTCCTGAAAGAAATAAGTGCAGAAATGGAAAAAGGGGAAATCAAAAAAATGGATCCGCGTCAGTTTTGCATGAATTTGTTCGCCCTGATGGCCTACCCACTAATAACCAATTGCTTAAATAAATCGTTATACAATATCGGCGATGCCGAATATTTGAAATTAATGAAAGAACGGAAGCAACTTATTTTTGAAATGATATATCAATGCTAACAGCCGAAGCAACAATGTATATCGCTCTTGACAGCTTCACAACCGATAAAAAACAATTATATATACTGATGAAAATGAAACTCAAAAGCAACTCCAACATAAAGATGAAAACAGCAATTCGACTATCAATTATATTATTTTCGGGAATAGTCCTTGCCTCTTGCAGCGGTAAAGATGAAAAAGCCGCTCAGGCGGCAGCGGGACAGCCGCAGCCTTATCCGGTTTTTGCGGTGACTACACAAGAGACGACTTTAGATTCGGATTATCCGGCAACAATAGAGGGTATTCAGAATATTGATATCAGACCTAAAGTTGATGGTTTTGTAGAACGTATTTATGTTGACGAAGGGGCGGTTGTCAGAAAGGGGCAACCTTTGTTTTCCATTAACGCACCACAATATGAGCAAGCGGTAAGAACTGCCGCTGCCGCCATTAGCAGTGCCGAAGCTGATGTAAATGCTGCCCAGCTACAGGTAAACAAGACCAAACCTCTTGTTGAAAAAGACATCATCAGTAAATATGAACTGGAAGCTGCCCAGCTTACGCTGCAGAGTAAAAGAGCTATGCTATCACAAGCAAGGGCATCTTTGGCAAATGCAAAAATAAACTTAGGTTATACCAATATTACCAGTCCTGTTGACGGGGTTGTAGGCAGCATACCTTATAAAACTGGCAGCTTGGTGAGCAGCAGTAGTGCACAGCCCCTGACAACTGTTTCTAATACTGCAAAAGTTTACGCTTATTTCTCATTAAATGAAAAACAGCTTTTAGATTTTTCTAATGTTTACAACGGAAAGAATTTAGCCGAGCAGATGAGAAATATTCCACCTGTAAGTCTGGTATTGGCCGATGGAAGCAGTTATGCACAAAATGGCAGAATAGAATCCATTAACGGACAAATTAACACAAGCACTGGATCTGCAAGCTTAAGGGCAACTTTTCCAAATCCAGTTTCAGTATTAAAAAGTGGGGCAAGTGCATCTGTCCGTATCCCCCAGCACGTTAAGAATGTCATCTTAATCCCTCAAAAATCTACAACAGATTTACAAGGAAAGAAATTCGTATACATCCTTGGAGATTCTGCTAAGGTAATGAACACGCCGATCGAAGTAATGGAAATTACAAAAGGCAAGTTCTATGTGGTTACCAAAGGACTTAAAGCAGGAGATAAAATTGTTTTAGAAGGCTTCCAGTCCTTAAAAGACGGAACCAAAATTAAACCGGAAGACAAAAATACTGATTCAGTTTACGCTGAAATTAAATAATAAAATCACCGTAAACCTTAAATCATAATTGTAAATCAAACCTTATGTTTAAAAAATTTATAGATAGACCTGTATTGTCAACTGTGATATCAATTATCATAGTGATACTCGGTATACTTGGTCTGATAACATTACCGGTATCGCAATATCCTGAAATTGCTCCGCCAACGGTACAGGTTTCTACGTCATATCAGGGTGCAAATGCTGATGTGGTAATGAGTAGTGTAGTTATACCGCTCGAAGAACAAATTAACGGGGTAGAAGACATGACTTACATGACTTCCAGTGCAAGTAATGATGGGTCTGCCACAATAACAGTAAACTTCAAGTTAGGAACCAATCCGGATTTAGCTGCGGTAAATGTCCAAAACAGGGTTGCAAGAGCAACCAGTTTATTACCTGCCGAGGTGACACGTTCTGGTGTTGTTACGGCTAAAAGACAAGCAAGTAACGTTTTAATCTTTGTGATCCACAGCGACAACCCGAACTATGATCAGAAATTTTTGCAGAATTACGCGAATATTAACATCATTCCTCAAATCAAAAGAATTACGGGCGTGGGTGATGCGAGTTCATTTGGACAAATGGATTACAGCATGCGCATCTGGCTTAAGCCAGATGTCATGGCCACGTATGGTTTAATTCCTGCCGATGTAAATACCGCGTTGGCAGAGCAAAATGTCGAAGCCGCACCTGGGCAGCTTGGTGAACAAGGCGATCAGTCTTTTCAATACACGCTAAAGTACACTGGAAGATTAAAAAGCGAAGCCGAGTTTAGCAATATCATTATCAAAGCTGATGCAAATGGCCAGGTTTTACGTTTAAAAGATGTTGCGCGTATAGAGTTAGGCGCTTTAAGTTATGCAAGCACATCAAAATACAATGGGAATGCTTCTATCGGTATTGCGATTAATCAAACAGCTGGTTCAAATGCAAAAGAAGTCATCGAAAACTCGATTAAAACATTAGAAGAAGCTTCTAAATCTTTCCCAAAAGGCATTCATTATACTTCGCTGGTAAATGTTAATGATTTCCTGGACGCTTCTATCGAAAAGGTAATCCATACTTTAATCGAGGCTTTTATTTTGGTTTTCCTTGTGGTGTTTATCTTTCTTCAGGATTTCCGCTCTACTTTAATTCCGGCAATCTCTGTTCCGGTGGCCATTGTGGGTACATTTTTCTTTTTAAGTTTATTTGGTTTTACAATCAACCTGTTAACACTGTTTGCTCTGGTATTGGCCATTGGGATCGTGGTAGATGATGCGATTGTAGTTGTGGAGGCGGTACATGCCAAATTAGACCAGGGTTACAAATCTGCTAAGAAAGCAACGGTAGATGCAATGGAGGACATTACCGGGGCAATTATTTCGATCACATTGGTAATGGCTGCGGTATTTATTCCGGTAAGTTTTATTCAGGGCTCTTCTGGTGTATTTTACAAACAGTTCGGCTTAACATTGGCCATTGCGATTATCTTATCGGCAATCAATGCTTTAACGTTAAGTCCAGCCTTGTGTGCCTTGTTTCTAAAACCGCATGAAGACGATCACAATAAGCCTAAGAATTTTTTACAGCGCTTCTATATAGGTTTCAATACTTCATTTGATTTGATGACAAACCGCTATAAAAGGTCAGTTGGCTTTTTGTCGCATAGAAAATGGATTGCTGGTTTAGGTATTGTCATATTTACCGTTGTTTTGATCTGGACGATGAATACAACGCCAAAAGGTTTCGTACCTAATGAAGATCTGGGTGTAATCATGTCTGATATTTCATTGCCAGCTTCGACTTCTCAGGAAGAAACAAATAAAATTATCACTCAAATTGATAAAATTGTAAGAGACGTACCTGAAGTGCAAAGTGCTTTAAGGATCGTGGGAAGGAGTATGATCAGTGGTTCAGGGAGTTCTTACGGTATGGTAATTTCCCGTTTAAAGCCATGGAACGAGCGTGAACGTGATGTAAAAGCAATTATCGGTGAATTGTTTGCTAAAACCGCTGGCATTAAAGGCGCTAAGATTATTTTCTTTGCACCACCTACTATTCAGGGTTTTGGTACAAGTGGCGGGTTCGAATTCCAGCTACAGGATAAAACCGGCGGCGATATTAACAAGTTTAATGAGGTAGGAAATTCATTTCTGGCAGCATTGGCTAAACGTCCTGAAATTCAGTATGCGTCAACCTCTTTTAACCCTAATTTCCCTCAATTTCAAATTGAGGTTAACGTGGCAAAAATTAAACAGGCTGGTTTAACAGTAACAGATGTACTGAGTGTATTACAAGGCTATTTTGGTGGTGTTTATGCCTCTAACTTTAATAAATTTGGAAAGCAGTTCCGGGTAATGTACCAGGCTGATGCCAAGTACCGTGCTAACCAGCAGAGTCTGAACAGCATCTATGTACGTACCTCAGCTGGTGTTATGGCGCCTGTTAGCGAGTTTATTAACTTAGAAAAGGTATATGGCCCGCAAGCTATTTCACGTTTCAACTTATATACGTCAATTGCTGTAACTGGCAATCCCAAACCGGGTTTTAGTTCTGGTGATGCTTTAAAAGCTGTACAAGAAGAAGCCGCTATACATTTACCAGCAGGTTATGGATATGAATTCTCCGGTTTGTCCCGTGAGGAAATGGCCGGGGGTAACCAAACCATCTTCATCTTCTTATTGTGTGTAGTTTTCGTCTATTTCTTATTGGCGGCACAGTATGAAAGCTATATTTTGCCGCTGGCCGTTCTAATTTCTTTGCCTATTGGCTTGGCGGGTGTATTTATTTTCGACAAGATCTTTGTAGTAGACAATAATATCTATACTCAGATCACACTGATCATGCTCGTGGGCTTACTTGCTAAAAACGCAATTTTAATTGTGGAATTCGCCGTAGACAGACGCAGAAAAGGGATGAGCATTGTTAATGCCGCAATTGAAGGTGCAACTGCGCGTTTGCGCCCTATCCTGATGACATCCTTCGCGTTCATTTTAGGTTTATTACCACTAATGCTTTCTACCGGTGTTGGTGCGGCGGGCAATAAATCAATCGGCACGGGGGCAGTTGGAGGAATGTTAATCGGCACAATCTTCGGTATTTTTGTAATTCCTGCATTATTTATCATCTTCCAGACTTTGCAGGAAAAAGTAAGTAATAAGTCTCCTTTTGAAGAAGGAATTGTCAAGGAACAGGCTGAACTGGCATTTCCGGAACCTGATGCCCGCGAACATTAATTTATCGAAAAACATGAATTCTATCCATAAAAAGTCATATGTCATCATTGGTTTCTGCATACTTGCTTTAACCGCGTGTGTTACTAAGAAATACGAACGGCCGGCACTGAACAGCAATGGCCTGTACCGCGACAATGCCGGTACAGACACGACTACCATTGCCGATCTGCCATGGAAAACCTTATTTGCAGATCAAACCCTGCAAACATTAATCCAGCAAGGCCTCAATGAAAATCTGGACCTGAAACAGGCCATAGAAAGGATTAAAATTGCTGAGGCTGCCCTGCAGCAAAGTAAAGCTGCCTTTTTACCTAGTCTTTCAGGTGATCTTTCTGTCACTGATGCCAAGCAGTCTAAAGCTGCGTTAAATTTTCCTCCGGGCGTAAACATCAATACAGAGACCCAAACTTATAGAGCACAGCTCAGCACCAGCTGGGAGGCAGACATATGGGGTAAACTGAGCAGCAGCAAGCGTGCTGCATATGCATCACTACTTCAAACAGATGCTGCAAAAACCGCTGTTCAAACACAGCTGATTGCTAATATCGCCAATATTTACTACAACCTGCTGGCATTGGATAAGCAGCTGGCCATCACCGAGCAGACCGTTAGTATCAGGGAGAAAGATGTAGAAACGATGAAGTCACTGAAAGAGGGTGCCGTAGTAAACGGAGCAGCGGTAGTGCAAAGTGAGGCCAATCTGTATGCTGCCCAGGTCACTATTCCTGATCTTAAAAGAAGCATCAGAGAAGGTGAAAATGCACTGAGCATCCTGCTCGGAAAGGGTCCCGGAAGTATTGAAAGGTCTAACCTTGACACTCAGACCCCATACAGCAGTTTACAAACAGGTGTATCTGCCCAGCTTCTGCAAAACAGGCCTGATGTACAAGCCGCTGAATTTGCTTTCCGTGCAGCATTTGAAAACAAGAACGTAGCTAAAACATACTTTTATCCCGCCCTTACACTGACGGCAAATGGTGGCTTGTCCAGCCTGGATGTCAAAAACTTTTTCGACAATTCAATATTTTATAACCTCATCGGCGGACTTACCCAGCCTATTTTCAACAAGGGTCAGAACAAGGCCAGGCTAAGAACTGCAGAGGCACAGCAGCAGCAGGCATTTTACAGCTTCCAGCAAACATTATTAATTGGTGGACAGGAAGTTTCCAATGCTTTATTTGCCTATCAGACCGCAGCTGAAAAAGAGGCCACCAGGGCAAAACAGATCGCCGCTCTGACCAAGGCCGTTGATTTCACCAAAGAATTACTGCGTTACAGTTCTGCAACAAACTATACTGATGTACTGACCTCAGAGCAAAGTCTTTTAGCTGCCCAACTCAGCAGCATCAATGACCGGCTGCAAAAGCTGCAGGCTATTGTGAATTTATATAGGGCGCTTGGGGGAGGAAGTAAAAATTAATGTGTTTTTCGGACTCGAAATCTTTTGAAGGAAAAGATTTCACATGTCCTCAAAACACATTAATTTTTTTGGAAGTTATGGAAGGAGCAGATAGGAACGGGACAATTGTGAAGGATGTAAATGTATAGGGTACAAATATGAATGGCGCAATGTTTAAAAAATTGTTAATTTGATCTGATGAACATCCTGATCGTTGAAGACGAAAAGATCCTCGCTCTGGAAATGGCTGAATTCCTCGGAAAAGAAGGATACACCATAGAACATGCCTGGAAAAAGTCTTCAGCAGCCGAAAAGATCTTTGTCAATACCTACGATTTTATATTGCTGGACCTGAGCTTGCCGGGTGGTGACGGACTAAACCTTTTAAACCAATTGAGGGGCACCAAAGGCAGAGAAGATTCTGTAATTATATTGACAGCCCGTGGTGAAGTGGACGACCGCATTAAAGGATTAGAGGCGGGAGCCGACGATTACCTGGCTAAGCCGTTTTCTCTTTCAGAACTTCTGGCAAGGATGCACGCGATCATCAGGCGCAAACATAAACTGGAAAAGAATGAGATCAGCATTCATAAATTTATCCTTGATATCAAAAACCACTTGCTCTGCTTTAATGGGGAAAGGCTAAACCTGACCAACAAGGAGTTTGAAATATTTAATTATCTGGTACTGAATAAAAACAGGGTGATATCAAGAGTAAACCTGACTGAGCATGTATGGGGCGATATTCTGGAAATCAACTCGGACTCCAATTTTGTGGATGTACATGTGAAAAATCTCCGCAAAAAGCTGTCGGCCCATGCGCCGATCGACTGGTTTGAGACTGTCAGAAGTATTGGTTACCGAATTAACTTGTAGATGATGGCATTTCAGCGGTCAGGCATGAGGTTACAGTTTAAGCTTGCGCTTTACAATACCCTTACCAAAATTGCCATCATCGCATTCCTGGGGGTGCTGATCCTGATATCCATCAACCGCATTTCCATACATCACATTCAGCAGCGCCTGCTCCAAAAGAAAAGCAAACTCATCGCCAATCTTTCTACTGCGGAGGTCAATGACCTGCTTACACAGCAGCGGACTTTTACCGATTATAACCTGCTCAAGGAAGAATACATTATCCTGAAAGAGATTAAGAACCGGCGGACGCCACCGGGACAATATTTTAGCCAGTCCGTCAGAAACATAGAGGGACAGGAGGAGGAGTATCAAATCCTCACAGCAGACTTCATCTATAAAGGTAAAAGGTACAGGCTCGAACTCGGAGAGACCACATCAACCATAGCCCAGCTGGAACATACCATCTCTGTATTCACATTTTGCGTATTATTTGCGGGAATCACGCTCACACTGATCAGTGATCTGGCATTTACCCGGTACCTGCTTGCGCCCTTTTACAAGATAATAGATCAAAAGCTGAATAAAGTAGATGACCCCATCAGCTTCAATTACCAGGCGGTGAAGACAAGTACGGAAGATTTTCGCATTCTTGATCAGAGCATTAGTATCCTGATGAAAAGGATCACCGATCTGTTTCTCACTGAAAAGGAATTTATAGCCAATGTATCACATGAACTCCTCACTCCCATTTCTGTATTGAACAGCCGGCTGGAAAACCTGCTGAATGATGAACAGCTGTCCGCAGCCGGTGAGAACAAGATTGTCTCCTGTCTGAAAACACTTAACCGGCTAAAATCAATCATCAACAGTCTCCTGCTCATCTCCAAAGTAGAAAACAACCAGTATGTCAAATCGGATAACATATCTGTAAAGGAAGCTATAAATGAGGTATATGAAGAACTTGAGCACCGGTTATTGATGATGAACCTGAAAGTGGACATTACACTGAGGGATGATTTCAATTTTACAGGAAACCGCTCACTGGTCCATATACTGTTGTCGAACATCCTGAGTAATGCGATAAAGTATAATGTGCAATCGGGTACGATAAAAATTTACGGCGGGTATCAAAAAGAAAATTACTTCTTGTCTATTGAAGATACCGGCCGGGGAATGGATGAGGAAGAAGTTAAAAGTGCATTTACCCGGTTTGAAAAATTGAGGTCCGACAGAGAAGACAGTTATGGTCTTGGCCTGGCAATTGTAAAAAGCATTGCGGCTTTTCATCATATAAAGATCAGTATAACCTCCCGGAAAAACAAAGGGACGCTGGTACATTTGGATCTGGAAAATTAACGTCTTTTATCTTCATTAAATCTTCATGTTTGATGAGCAACTTTGACTCAACAAATAACACTAAATAACTTTAGACATGAAAAGAACAATTTTAGCATTGACATTAGTTGCGGCAACTTTCGGTGCATTTGCGCAAACTCCTGTAACTACTCAAAAACCGGCAGTTCACAAATCCAGAACTCATAAAAAAACTGAGGTGAAAAAAGCAGATAAAGTAACTTCTCCGAAAACGGATGCTGCTGCCCCAAAAACTGACAAAAAGAAATAAGGCAAATAAATAGGTTTTAGGATTTGTCTAAACCGTCTGTATGCTAGCAGGCGGTTTTTTTTATGCTTGTTTTTTTTGCTGTAGACTGTCTCAACGTCATTGCGGTCGGCAAGACAATCTGGCTATATTCATGAGCCACTTTCGGGTTGTTTAACCGCTGCATTAAAATCGTCATGATATTTTCCGCAATATCTTCCAGCGGCTGAGCTATCGCTGTGATGGTGGGCAAAACAAATTCAAGCAATTCAAAGTCATCAAAAGAAAGCACGGCAAGGTCATCCGGAATGTTCAGCTCCAGATGTCTTATGGCACGAAGGCCATCCATACAAAGATAATTTGCTGAAAAGATAACCGCATCCAGTTGCTTTTGTTCTGTCAGATAATCTATGATCGCGGGAAGTCCGGTGGCAGCGTTTATATAATTGATTTTTAATATACTTGGGATCAATCCAGCCCGGGTTATGGCATCTTCATAGCCTTTTAACCGGTCCAGCATCTGCTGTTCTATGGTGTCTATAGTCACAAAACCTATATTTTGATAACCGTTATCCACTAAATGACAAGTAGCTTTATAAGTGCTCTCCTCATTATTGATCACTACATAATCGGTATTCAGCTCCCTAAAATACCTGTCAAACAGCACTACCGGCTTACGGCTTTCTGTCAATGCCTCCACTTCCGTTTCCAGACCTTCCGGCAATGCGATGATATATCCATCGACATGTCTGTCCTGAAAGATCTGCAGGAGTTCTATGGCCTTCTTTCTATTGCCGCGTGTACTGCTGTAGATGATCTTATATCCATTTTTTGCTGCTTTTTCATCAATAAATCTGGCCAGATTGGAAAAAAATGGCCTGGAGATGTCATCCACCAAAAACCCGATGATATTGGTCTTGCCTGTCCTGAAGCTTCTGGCCAGTGCATCTGGCTTATAACCAAGCTCTTCTACCAGCTTCAATACCCGTTGGGTTAGCTCCTCACTAATTCTTTTTTCTTTGGCTTTGCCATTTACAACAAACGAGACTGTACTTATTGAAATTCCCAGGTGTTTTGCAATATCTTTAATTGAGACCTTTTTCTCCATCAAACCATGATCAATTGATGTTGCAATATAGGAAATCGATCTTAAACATTTCTCCCGACTCCAATAACAAGAGCTTGTTAATGGGATTGATACAATCAGAGGCCTTTATCTGGATTAAGTCTAATTTATTTTGTTTATAAAAATTTTCATGCTTTCTTTGCACTAAATTAGAATTAGTCCAGATAATACAAGCCCATAAAATGATTAAATTCAGACCATTTAATTTAACAGTGCTCTTCATCCTTTTATCATTGAATCTTTTTGCTCAGCGAGCAGTCTACCAGGTAAGCGGAAAAGTGATAACCCGGGACGGTAATCCGGCATCAGGTATCAGCATTATCCTAAAAGGCAGCGGACAAGCTACCATGACCGCTGAAGACGGTGAGTTTACATTTAAAGAGGTGAAGACCGGGAGTTACGTGCTGATCGCTTCTGCAATCGGACTTAAAAAACAAGATCAGGCGGTTCGGGTCACCAGTTCCGATGTCTCTGGTATTCACCTTACCCTTGATGAAAGTTCTTCTCAGCTGGACGAAATTGTCATTTCCAGTACCAAAGCCAACCGGTTTAATAAGAAACAGAGTGAGTTTGTTGCCAAAACACCGCTTAACAAACTTGAAAATCCTCAGGTATATACTACCGTTAGTAAAGAACTGCTTACAGATCAGTTGATCTTTAATGTTGATGAGGCAGTAAGGAACGTACCCGGTATGCAAAAGATGTGGGAGGCCACCGGTCGCGGCGGTGATGGCGGCAGCTATTACAACACCCGCGGATTCATTGTGCAAAGTAATTTAAGAAATGGTATTGCCGGTATTGTGACCAGTGAGATCGATGCGGTAAACCTGGAAAAACTGGAAGTGATCAAAGGCCCCTCAGCTACTCTTTTTGGCAGTGCCTTAACCTCTTACGGTGGCCTGATCAACCGCGTAACTAAAAAACCTTATGAAACTTTTGGCGGAGAAGTCGCCTTTTCAGGTGGCAATAATGATTTCCAGAGAATACACCTAGACTTAAATCAGCCTGTTAATGATCAGTTGCTGTTTCGTGTCAACGCTGCCTATAACAATGAAGGTACTTTTCAGGACATCGGCTTCACTAAAAACAGTATCTTTGCTCCGAGCCTGACTTATAATGCTTCCGACAGACTTACAATAAACCTTGATGCTGAAGTATTTTACGGTACGAATACCGGCAAACAGGCTTTTTTCTTCTATTTTCCTGCTGCCGATCTTGGTGTGAGGAGTGCAGATGAGCTTCCTGTCGATTATAAAAAATCTTACCTTGGCGATGAATTGTTTCAGCGTTCAAGAAGTTCAAACTTTTTTGCACAGGTCAACTATAAGATCTCTGAAGCTTTTACTTCATCAACCAATTTTACCTCATCCAACAGTTTTTCTGATGGCTTCTCACCTTATTTTTATCTGATACCTGACGGAGTGATCAGCGGCAACCCGGCTGACAATGGCAAAAGCAATTACATGGCGCGCGCAGATCAATCTACCGGCAACAGCAAGAACAACGTCCTCGAATTCCAGCAAAACTTCAATGGGGATTTCAAGATCGGAGGACTGAGAAACCGGATGGTACTTGGGCTTGATTTTATCCGGGCCGATGCCAAACAGAATTTTTATGGAAGCAATTGGGATATCGTTCCGCTGAATGTTCCCGGGTTTGATTACAGCGGTTTCAACGGCGCCAATATGTCTGAAAAATATGCGACTTCAGCACCTGATTTTACTTACCCTATCGTAAACATTACCAATACGTATAGCGCATACCTCTCCGACGTCATCAACATTACAGACAGGTTCAGCATTCTGGCTGCTGTGCGTGCAGACAGGTTTGAAAGCAAAGGTGGAAAAACTGGCGGAGCAGACGACGCCGTTTATAACCAAAATGCCTTTTCACCTAAGTTTGGTGCAGTATATCAACCTATTAAAGACGTGATCTCTATTTTTGCCAATTATCAGAACAGTTTTACGAATCCTGGTGCATATAGCAAATATGATCCTTCATCAGCATCAAAGATCACCACAATAATCGCTGAACTTGAACAAGCCAATCAAATTGAGGGCGGAGTAAAGCTGGACGCATTTAAAGGTAAACTAAGTGCCACTATAAGCTATTACGACATTAAGGTAAAAGACATGCTGAGAAGTGATGTAAGTCTTCCCGCTGCCGGATTATTTGCTTCTGTGCAGGATGGAGCTCAACTCAGCAAAGGAATAGAAGTAGAGCTCATTGCCAATCCTTTCAGCGGGCTGAATATCGTTGGGGGCTTCAGTTACAATGACTCCAAAATGGAAACTGAAGATTCTGATGTCAACGGCCGCAGGCCAGGATACGCCTCTTCCCCTACTCTGGCAAATCTGTTCTTCAGTTATCGTCTTCCGGACAACGCCATTAAAGGGCTGGGTTTTGGTTTTGGCGGAAATTACGCAAGCGACAATAAGGTTGTGAACAGCGTAAGCAGCGGCATTTTCATACTGCCCGCTTACACCTTGCTGAATGCGTCCTTATTTTATGAAAACAGCAACCTCAGGCTTGGAGCTAAAATAGACAACCTGACCAACGAAAAATATTGGATTGGATATGGAACCGCAAACCCTCAGAAACTGAGAAGCTTTGCGGGAAGTATCGCTTATAAATTTTAAAAAGTATACCTGGTGATCAATAAAAAATACAGATCTAAATACTGGATCGGACAAATACATTTATGGCTCGGATTGACATCCGGGCTATTTGTGTGTTTTTTAGGAATAACAGGCTGCATCCTTGCTTTTGAACGCGAAATCGAAGACGCAACACAGCCTTATCGTTTTGTTAACTCAGAAAACAGACCTTACATTGAGCCATCCAGGTTGAAAGCCATAGCCGACCGCAAAGTACCCGGGAAACACGCGCATAGTGTGGGCTATGAGAAAGGCAAAGCAACAACGGTAGTATATTATGCTGAGGTGCCGGCATATTACTGGATCGTGTTTATTAACCCTTATACCGGAGAGGTATTGAAAGTGAAGGACATGGATCAGGATTTCTTCCGTTTCATCATCGACGGACATTACTACTTATGGCTTCCGCCTGCAATCGGCCAGCCTGTTTTAGGCACCGCTACTCTGATGTTTGCTTTCCTGCTCTGTTCAGGCCTGATCCTCTGGTGGCCCAAGAATGCGGCGGCCAGCAAAAAAAGGTTTAGTGTAAAATGGAGTGCCAAATGGAAGCGGCTGAATTATGACCTGCACAATGTTTTCGGGTTTTACATGACCTGGATATTGATCTTTATTGCTTTTTCCGGGCTCGTTATGGGCTTTCAGTGGTTTGCCAGATCCGCTTACTGGGTGACAGCAGGCGGAAAATCTATGGTTCAGTTTGAAGAAAGCTTTTCTGACAGTACACTGGTGGGCAGTGTAGCCGGCCGCAAACCAGCAATAGATATTCTCCTGGCCAAAACCATGAAGGAAAATCCCAATTACCCCGGCAGCATAGAGGTGCATGTGCCAGACGGACCAAAGGCCGCCATTGAGGTGGCACTGAATCCTGATACCGAAACCTACTGGAAAGCCGATTACCTTTGGTACGATCAGTATACGCTCCGTGAACTGGAGGTAAAACACAGTTACGGCCGGTTTGCAAAGACGAGTTTTGCTGACAAAATGATGCGGGCCAATTATGATATCCATATCGGTGCCATTGCGGGTCTTCCGGGGAAAATAATGGCATTCTGTGCCAGTCTGGTTGCCGCCAGCCTGCCAATTACCGGTTTTCTGATCTGGAGAGGCCGGCACAGGAAGAAAAAATAAAGCCCTATTTTACAATACTTGCTTATACCCTGCCTGTGTCTTACCTCACATACTGCTTTATTATAACACGTTTTCAACAAGGTAGTAACAGGGTGATAACAGGGTCATTGATATAATTATTATCTTATAGTGATATTACTGGTATCTTAAGTTTATATTAAAATTTCAGAAGGATTTATCTGGAGCCGCTGATCAGCGGCAGATAGAAACTGTATCATTTGGAAACAGCAGGGTAATGAACGTATAAGATATACACAAATCATTCAATATCAATAACATTTATAAAAAAAATCTTTTCTTTAAAAATATTAATTTCTATCTTTGCCGTCCCTAACGGGAAAAAGGAGATTAAATTTTAATGGCTAAAAAACAAGTAGCAGAAAAAGAACTAGAGGCTAAAACAGCTGAACTGCAGGGCGCAGATGCTCGCCTGGCGGAAAAAGAAACCATTGAATCAGAAGCTGATTCAGTGTCGATCGAACAGATCAAATCATCATTAGCAACTCCAGATCAGGATTTTGACTGGGATGCAGATGACAAAGCTTTCGGAAATTACAGTGACGCAGACCGTAAAAAGTTTGAAGATATGTATACCGATACTTTCAATCAAATCACTCAGGGTGAAATCATTAGCGGAACTGTTGTTTCCATAAACAACAAAGACGTAGTATTGAACGTAGGATTTAAATCAGACGGCTTAGTATCTACTTCAGAATTCCGTGATACACCTGATTTGAAAGTTGGCGATAAAGTTGACGTTTTTGTGGAAGCTCCTGAAGACGCAAACGGCCAATTAATCTTATCTCGTAAAAGAGCTAAAACACAGAGATCATGGGAAACCATCAATGAAGCCCTTGACAATGACAGAATCATCAACGGATTTGTTAAAAGCCGTACTAAAGGTGGTCTTATCGTTGACATCATGGGTGTTGAGGCGTTCCTTCCAGGTTCTCAAATTGACATCAAACCTATCCGCGACTACGATGTATACGTGGGTAAAACCATGGAATTCAAGGTTGTTAAGATCAACCATGAGTTTAAAAACGTAGTTGTTTCTCATAAAATCCTTATCGAGGACGATCTGGAAAGCCAAAAAGTGGAGATTGTATCTAAACTTGAAAAAGGCCAGGTTCTTGAAGGTACCGTTAAAAACATCACTGACTTCGGTGTATTCATCGATTTGGGCGGCGTTGACGGATTACTTCACATCACTGATATTTCTTGGGGCCGCATAGAGCATCCAAAAGAAGTATTGAGCCTTGATGAGAAAATCAATGTGGTTGTTCTTGACTTTGATGACGAGAAAAAACGTATCGCATTAGGACTAAAACAATTGACTCCACATCCTTGGGAATCACTGGATACTAATTTAGCTATCGGTTCACATGTAAAAGGTAAAATTGTTACTGTTGCTGATTACGGTGCTTTCTTAGAAATCATCCCTGGTGTAGAAGGTTTGATCCACGTTTCAGAAATGTCGTGGTCACAAAACCTGCGCAGCCCTCAGGAATTCCTGAAAGTTGGCGATGAGATAGAAGCTGAAATATTGACTTTGGACAGAGACGAGCGCAAAATGAGCTTGGGTATCAAACAACTGACCCAGGATCCTTGGCAAAATGTTGCAGCAAAATATCCTATCGGAAGCAAACATACTGCTGTAGTTAAAAACATGACCAACTTCGGTGTATTTGTTGAAATCGAAGAAGGTATCGATGGATTGATCCACATTTCTGATCTTTCATGGTCTAAAAAAGTAAACCACCCTAATGAATTCACTAAAGTAGGTGATACACTGGCGGTAGTTGTTTTAGAACTGGATGTAGAAAGCCGCAAACTGAGCTTAGGACACAAACAACTGGAAGAAAACCCTTGGGATACTTTTGAAACTATCTTTACTGTAGATTCAATTCACCAGGGAACTGTTGTGAAGGTAACTGATAAAGGTGCTGTTATTGCTTTACCTTATGGTGTTGAAGGTTTCGTACCGACTAAACATATGGCTAAAGAAGATGGTGGTACCATCAAGGCTGAAGAAACCAATGACTTCAAAATCATTGAATTCAACAAAGATGCCAAGCGTATCGTTGTGTCTCATGCCCGTATCTGGGAAGAGGCTAAAGCTGAAGCTGCCAATGAGGAAAGAAATGCTAAGAAAAAAGAAGCTAAAGCATCTAGTACTGCAGTGAAAAAAGTGAAAGATTCTGTTGAAAAATCTACATTAGGTGATTTAGGCGTGCTTGCACAATTAAAACAACAAATGGAAGGTGAAGAAAACAAGGCTAAAAAATAAGCTGTAATCTTTAAAATCTAAATATTAAGAGGGTTGTTCATCTGGACAACCCTCTTTTTTTGCTTAATTTTGAAACGCACACAAATTCTACCATCAATGAAAACATTGCTAAGTGCTTTATTTAGCTTGCTGCTCTTTACCACATCGAAGGCTCAGCTTCCGGCAATTATTCCTCAGCCCGTTGAACTACGTATTAATGCTGCCGGGGATAAGTTTACAATAGACAACGGTACCCTGATCCTGGTTAGCGATACTGCTTTAATCAGGTCGGCCGTGTATCTGAAGGATTATCTGCTGAAGTATTATGGCATCACATTACATACTGATGTATATGCTGCAAATGAAAAGAAAAAGAATACCATCAGATTGATCAGAACAGCAAGTACTGCTCTTAATCCCGGTCAGTATATGCTGAATGTCCTGAATAAAAACATCAGCATCAATGCACCAACCGATGAAGGGATATTTTATGCTGTTCAGACACTTTTGCAGTTATTGCCTGTAAAACAAAACTTGCCGCTGGATATACCTTCGGTCGATATTACTGATTACCCCCGCTTTACTTACAGAGGCATGCATCTGGATGTTAGCCGTCATTTCTTTGACGTCGCTTTTGTCAAAAAATACATCGATTACCTGGCTATGCATAAACTGAACTACTTTCACTGGCATCTGACCGATGACCACGGGTGGCGCATAGAGATCAAAAAACATCCGAAACTGACTGATATAGGTGCGTGGCGAAATGGGACGATAACGGGCTTGTATCCGGGAACCGGAAATGACGGGCTCAGGTATGGCGGTTATTACACCCAGGAAGAGGTTAAAGAAGTGATAAAGTATGCGGCAGACCGTTACATTAATGTAATTCCGGAAATCGAAATGCCCGCACACAGCATGTCAGCTTTAGCTGCTTATCCTGAATTTGGGACTGAGCCATCAAAAAAATATGAGGTTGCCCAGACCTGGGGAATCTTTAATAAGTTTAACAATGTGTTCCAGCCTACTGAACAAACTTTTAAGTTTCTTGAAGAGGTTTTAACAGAAGTAATTGAGTTATTCCCCTCTAAATACATTCATATTGGCGGCGATGAGGGCTCAAAGATCTGGTGGAAACAATCTGCCCTTTCGCAGCAGATCATGAAGGAAAACGGACTGAAGGACGAGAGCGCCCTGCAAAGTTATTTTATACACCGCATAGAAAAATTTGTGAACAGTAAAGGCAAAACCATCATTGGCTGGGACGAAATTTTGGACGGCGGACTGGCACCAAATGCCATTGTAATGAGCTGGCGCGGTGAGAAGGGCGGCATTGCGGCAGCCAAACAAAAGCACATGGTAGTGATGACTCCGGAGAATGCTATGTATTTTAATCACAGCCAGTTTCTGAAAGAAGATTCCCTGACAGCCGCTAAATTCCTGCCATTAAGCACAGTATATAGTTATGAGCCTGTGCCGGCAATATTAACTGCGGAAGAAAGCAAATACATTTGGGGTGCTCAGGGCAATTTGTGGTCAGAATACATTGCAAGCTCTGCTAAAGCAGAATATATGCTTTTCCCGCGGCTTGATGCACTGAGTGAAGTGTTGTGGAGTCCGCGGGCGAAGAAGGATTACGGAAATTTTCAGCAGCGGCTAAAAACACAGCTGAAACGTTATGACCTTTTGAAAATCAATTACAGTAAGCAATACCTGGGCAATTAGATTTTTAAAAAGCACATTCGGGGTTTGGGGTTACAACTTTTTGGCTATATTTGTGCAATTATTTAGTCAATGCAAAAGAGAATCCTGCTAGACGGACAAAAATTCCAGATCACAATTAAGCGACTTTGTCACCAGTTAATTGAGAATCACCATGATTTTTCCAATACCGTTTTAATCGGCATCCAGCCGAGAGGTCCGTACTTTGCCAACAGGGTACAACAGGAACTCTCAGAGATCCTTGGAAAAAACACAATAAAAAAGGGTGATCTGGACATTACTTTCTTCAGGGATGATTTCCGAAGAAAAGACGGCATTGTATCCGCAAGCAGCAATAACATAGATTTTATCATAGAAGAAAAAAATGTGATCCTCATAGACGATGTACTGTGGACAGGCAGGACCATCAGGTCTGCTATGGATGCGCTACTGGCCTATGGCAGACCAGCCAAGGTAGAACTCATGGTATTGATCGACAGAAGGTTTTCCAGACAGCTCCCGATCGAGCCTGATTATATCGGGCATCAGGTAGACAGCCTGAATTCACAAATGGTAAGGGTAAGCTGGAAGGAAACCGAGGGTGAAGACAAAGTTATCTTATTATCAGAAAGCAATAAATAGTATGGCAGCAGACAAATTATCAACCAGGCATCTTCTAGGTATTAAAGACATTAACCGCGATGATATTGAATTGATTTTTGAAACTGCAGATAACTTTAAAGATGTCATCAACAGGCCAATAAAAAGGGTACCTTCTTTACGCGACATCACCATAGCAAATATTTTCTTTGAAAACTCTACCCGTACCAAGCTTTCATTTGAACTGGCAGAGAAAAGGCTTTCGGCCGATGTGGTGAATTTCGCTGCATCTTCTTCATCTGTGAGCAAGGGCGAGACACTGATCGACACAGTAAACAATATCCTGGCCATGAAAGTGGATATGGTGGTGATGAGACATCCTTATGCAGGAGCTGGTCAATTTCTGAGCAGACACATAAAAGCACAGATCGTAAACGCAGGAGACGGCGCGCATGAGCATCCCACCCAGGCTTTGCTTGATGCTTTTTCAATTCGCCAGAAGCTCGGCAGTGTGGCAGGCAAAAAAGTAGTGATCGTTGGTGATATCCTGCATTCAAGGGTAGCGATATCAAACATCCTGTGCCTTCAGAAACTGGGTGCAGAGGTAATGGTCTGCGGACCGACAACTTTGATTCCCAAATACATTTCCAGCCTTGGAGTGAAGGTAGAGCATGACCTGATCAAAGCTTTGAACTGGTGTGATGTCGCCAATATGCTCCGCATTCAACTGGAGCGCCAGGACATCAAGTACTTCCCTTCTTTAAGGGAATATGCCATGATGTATGGCCTCAACAAACAAATCCTCAACAGCCTCGTTAAAGAGATCATCGTCATGCATCCGGGACCAATAAACCGCGGTGTGGAGATCACCAGTGATGTAGCCGACAGTAAGCAGTCCATCATTCTGGAACAAGTAGAAAACGGCGTTGCCATACGCATGGCGGTACTTTATTTACTGGCTTCGCAAAGAGACTAGGTGACTATAAAAGCTTCCTTATACCAATTTCTCTTTCTTTTCGTTAAACCAGTGTTATCAACACATGTTAATTTCTTGTAACCGTAAGACACAATACTATATTTATATTAGTACCAACCATATTTGAAACAAATGCAGAAAAAATACCTTTTTATTCCGCTGTTACTAGCAGGGGGCGTTACCTCCGCTTTTGCGCAGTCAAGCGTACTAGTTAACCTCAATAAAAACTATAAAACCGGGCTGGAGTTACTGGATAACGAGAAATTCGTTGCTGCTGCACAGCAATTTAAGCTGGTAGAACAGATCAGACAAAAGCCCGGAGCTCAGCAGGAAAGCAACTCGGAACTATCCCTGCTTAAAGAAAATGCCAAATTTTACGCGGCAGTTTGTGCCCTGGAATTGGGCAACGATGATGCGGAGAGTCTTTTTCTGAATTTCATCAAAGACTACCCGCTGAATCCGAATGCCAAACTCGCCTATTTTCATGTGGGTAAATCTTACTTTGCGCAAAAGAATTACGAGAAAGCGCTGGAGTGGTTTGGAAAAGCCGACCCTAACCTTTTTTCGGCAAAGCAGCGATTGGAATACCAGTTCAAACAGGGTTATGCTTATTTCATGAAAAATGATATTGAAAAAGCTGAACCTTTGTTTGAAGCAGTTAAAAAAGACGATTCGCCGTTTCAGGAAAGCGCTACTTATTATTTTGCGTACATCAATTACCTGAACAAGGAATATAAAACTGCACTCAGCAATTTTGAAAAATTGAAAGGCTCCCCTACTTATGAAGCCAGTTATCCATATTACATCACTTCTATGTATTACCTGGATGAGCGTTATGATGACGTAATCGAATACGCTGTCCCAATTCTAAAAAGCTCCAAACAGGAATACGAATCGGAAATGCTGAGTATCATTGCAGCTTCTTATTTTGCGAAATCCGACTACATCAACGCCGAGAAGTACTTTAAGGAGTTTTATGCTAAAGATAAATCGGGTAAGAAGAACAATTTGTATATCTATCAGTATGGGTACTCCTTATTCTTTCAGAAAAAGTATGCGGAATCCGTGACAATCCTTGAAAAACTGGATACTGATGATGTCTACCTCCAAAGCGGTATGTATACGTTAGGTCGCTCATTCATCGAATTGAAAAATAAGGAGAAAGCCAGAAGTGCATTTTTCAGGGCCTCAAGACTTGACTTTGATAAGGTGATACAAGAGGAAGCGTGGCTGAACTACACGCGTCTGAGCTATGAGCTGGATTTTAATCAGCAGGCGCTGGAATCTATTCAAAATTTTTTAAAGCAATTCCCCAATTCAAGGAAGATCAATGAAGCAAAAACATTACTGGGCGAGATCTTGCTGACCAGCAAAAACTACCAGGTTGCCGTTGATATTTTAGAGCCGCTGCAAAATAAATCGCCTGAAGCGAAGGAAGCCTATCAGAAGGCAACCTATTTCAGGGGACTGGAATTTTACAATGAGCGTGCTTTCCCTAATGCATTGTCGATGTTCCTAAGGTCAGAAAAATTTCCGCAGGATGAAGAAATCCTTGCTTTAAGCACTTACTGGAAAGCTGAGGCATCTTATGAGCTTCGGAAATTTGGTGAGGCTGTAAAACATTTTGAGACATTTTTGGCTATGGAGGGCGCGAAAAAAACAGGTGTATATAATTTTGCCAATTATGCACTTGCCTATGCTGCGTTTGAGGATGAGAAATACGTTAAAGCTGCAAATTATTTCGAACGTTTTCTTGGCGGCAATGACAAGGATCAGAAAACTGTAAATGATGCTGTAGTCAGGCTGGCAGATTCCTATTTTGTAAGCAAAAGCTATGGCAATGCAATGGCAAACTACAACAAGATCATTAGCAGCGGTGCTACAGGCGAGGATTATGCGTTATTTCAACGCGGAATGATCCAGGGCCTGGAGAACCAGAATGACGCAAAGATCGCCACTATGCAGGATCTGCTAAAGCAATATCCAACCTCTAACTATGCAGACGATGCTGGTTTTGAGACTGCTTACACTTACTTTAACAAGGGGGATTTTGAAAAATCCAAATCTGACCTGATCACGCTGGTGAGCCAATATCCGCGAAGCAGCTATGTACCGAGGGCCCTGGTAACGATAGGCCTGGTTCAGTATAACCAGGATAAAGATGACGATGCGCTGGAATCATTTAAGAAAGTGATCAGAGAATATGCCAGTACTGAAGAAGCGAAACAGGCGCTGGAATCTATCAAAAATATCTATGTAGACCGGGGAGATTCCGAAGGCTTTATTACCTATGCCAGCTCCACTCCTCTTGGAAACTATTCTACCGCCGAACAAGATGGAATTGTATTTCAGGCTGCTAGCAACCGCTATTTAAAAGGAGATTTCCAGGGCGCCTTTGAAGCCATCAATGCTTACTTTGATAAATATCCGAAGGCGATACATGATAAGGAAGCGAAGTTTATCAGGGCTGAATCGCTGGTGAAGCTCGGAAGGCCTTTGGAGGCTGTGCCTGATTATGAATACATTTTGAACGACTGGACCAGTGATTATACCGAGCGTTCCCTGGTAAGTATTTCAGAACTGTTTCTGAATCAGAAAAAATACAATGAAGCCATTGTTTATTTAAAAAGGCTGGAAACTACTGCCGATTACAAAGCTCACTATAGTTATGCGATCAACAACCTGATCAAAGCTTACGATGCATTGAATATGCCCGATGATATGCTGAAATACGTCAAGCTGATCAAGGAATCTGAAAAAGCATCTGAAGAAGAGAAGAACAGTTCAGACCTGTACGCCGGTAAAGCTTATTTGCTGAAAGCAGATACTGCACAGGCGGCAAAAGCCTTTAGTACGGTTGTAAGCAAAACCAAGACTGTAGCAGGTGCGGAAGCGAAATACAATCTTGCCTTATTGCAATACGCCAGGGGGGAATACAAAACCTCTACCAAGACCTGCTTTGACCTGATCAATAACATGCCTTCCTATGATTACTGGGTAGCCAAATCTTTTATACTATTATCTGATAATTACGTAGCATTAAAGGACAATTTACAAGCTAAAAGCACACTGCTGAGCCTTATAGACAACTATGAAGGCAAGGATGATATCGTTCCGACTGCTAAAGAAAAATTACAAAAAATCAAATAAGATCAAGCAACATGACATTTCATAAAATAATATATACTACCATTTTACTGATCACCGCCGGCACGCTGCACGTAATGGCACAGGACCCCACGAAACCCAAGACTGAGGAAAAGGCAGTTACAGAAGAAATTGAAGTAGTAAGACCTTACAAACCTGTCTTGGCCGAGGCTGTAAAATTGAGGAGAAGTCCGGATCTGAACGATGTAAAGACCTATAAAGCACGGTTCAATTACAGCCTTACCGACAGGAAGCTGGAACTGAATTCTGACATCAACAAGCTACAGGCCCAGGAAGTAGCAGCCGAAAGAGAAGCAGAGCTGATCAACAATTATGTAAAAGGTGGCTTTGGTACAGCCAAAACTATATTTGGCGAAGCTTATGTAAACATCGGCAAGGATGAAGCCATGCAGGCCGGGGCTTATTTGCAGCACCTCAGCCAATCCGGAAAACTCAACAAACAGCAATCGAGCCAGCAAAGACTAAGTGTTTTCGGCCGCAGTATCGGCGAAACGGCTACGCTCAGCGGAAGGGTCAACTTTCAACGGAATGGCCTGTATTTCTATGGCATTGACGAGGCAAACCCTGCATTAAATCCGAATCCTGAAAAGCAAACGCTAAACTTCTTTGAAGCTGAAGGCGAAGTGGTTAATAAATACACCGATGATCCGGATGCATTTAGCTACGCGGCTAAGGTAAACGGCTATATCTGGAGTGACAAGTTCTCTGCAAAAGAGAATTCTATTGTTTTGAATGGCTATATGAACAAAAGGATCAGCAGTTTCAACCTCGGACTTGCAGCTTCCGCAGAATTTGGCGGGACTAAAGATTCCATCACGGATGTGGGCAATAATATTTTAAAACTGAATCCATATATCAGGCTGCAGACACACGGCGTTAAGATCAATGCCGGAATTAATTTTGTGCAGGAATTTGGTGATTTTTCATCAACCAGGATCTTTCCGGCTGTAACTGCTGACTTCACGCTGATACCGGACTACCTTCAAATATTTGGTGAAGTGAAGGGAGATGTGAACCGCAATTCACTAAAACAGTATACTGATGAAAATCCATGGCTCAACAGCAATATAGAGATCAGAAATACTGTTGAAAAATTAAGCATAAGCGGTGGAATAAAAGGCACAGGCGGACCTGGATTTGGCTATAAAGCAAGGATCTATCACAAAAGGATTGAAGACATGCCGCTATATGTAAACAGCTTTTCCAGCTTCAATAAGTTTGACGTGATCTACGATTTTGGCACGATGAAGCTTACAGGTCTGGAGGGTGAGCTTTCTGTTCAGGTAAGTGACGCATTAAAATGGACGGGCAGACTAAATTTTGAGGATTACAAGCCTGCCGCTGAAACACAAAGCTGGTTCAAACCGCAAATGCGTTTAAGTTCCGATCTCTTGTATAATATTACCAAACAAATCTCGCTGACGGCATCGGTAGCTATTCAGGACGATAGTAAAGCTAAAGTTTACCTGGCAGCGCCCGCCAAACCTTATTTGATTCCTGATCCCTTAAATGAACAGGTCGTAACCGTAAAAGGATTTGTAGATCTTGGCGCAGGAGCCAATTACAAGATCAATAATAAATTTTCGGCATTTATAAAGGTTAACAATTTACTGGACTCATCTTACAGCAGGTTCCTGTATTATCAAACCATCGGGATGAATATTTTTGGGGGAATAAGTTATTCGTTCTAGACGGGTTTTTAATTAATAGTTGGTTGATACGGAATTAAAATTTATTTTTACCAGAATGGAGATCTCATCATACCTTACCGAGCTTATCAGAACCCGAAAAGAAGTCGGAATCACAGGGCTGGGGACTATTTACAAAAAGAAATCTCCGGGAAGATATGATGCTCAGGCACATGCTTTTTTACCACCGAGCTATACACTTGAATTTACTGAAGAAGTAAAGGAAAACAATGCGCTGGCAGAATTCATCAGCAAAAAGAAAAATATATCTTTTGACTCCTCCTATTATTTTGTAGAACAATTTGCTGAGGAACTGCTCAGGCAACTGAAAGACAGCCGGGAAGCTGATCTTGGTGAACTTGGCCGGCTTTCGGCTTCGGATAAGGGGCTGACCTTCTCTCCTTCGGGAGCGACAGATTTAGGGTTTGAATTTTATGGATTGCCGTCTTTTAAAGATGAATCCGCTCAAGGAGAAGAAAGCTATGCGAAGGAACAGGAAGAACATTTTCATGAACGCTTAGATTTGGAAGATCACAACGCTGATCTGAGTGATGGAACCGCTGAACCTGACGAACAACCTGTGTATGATGAAATATCTGAGATAAAGCATAAGAAAATTCCCGAATCTCCTCTGTTTATAGAAACTGCAGAGAATTTGGAAGAAGATCCGGCAGACGATACGGCGATTCCTGAAAATGAAATCCCTGCCACTGAGTCAAGGGCAGATCATTACTGGAATTTTGACGAAGGTCATAACTTTAGTCAGGCTGGATCTGCAGATGGCCCCGAAGAAGCAGAAATTGAAGATAAACCAAAAACACCAGCATACATAAAGATTATTATCGCCGGCGCTATTCTTTTAGCTATTGGAGCAGTTGTATATTTTGTAAAACCCGGGCTTTTTAAGGGTGAAGCGGAGAAGGAACAAGAACAAACAAAAGGTCTGGCTACAAACCCCGGTCAGTTAAAGATTGATTCTGCTGCAAAAGCAGACAGTATTTTGAGGGCCGCTCAAACAGCGGTTGTCAACCCCGATTCTTTAAAAGATACCACTGCAGCACTAAACCCGGCTTTAAGTACAGATACTGCGACTACATGGGAAGTGATTGGGGCTTCTGTCATCAACCAGAAAGAGGCAGACTGGTTTATTACACAGATGAAAGCCATTGGCATTACCGCAAAAGTAATTCCTAAAGTTCCGGGTAAACGCAGAATAAAGATCAGTATTGCAACGTTTCAAGATGAAGCAAGCGCCATGAAAGGGCGTAAAGAACTTGTCTTGAAGTTAAAAAACCCAGAGTTATATATCTATCAAAACAAACACACAAACACACAAATAAAATAATATGATCACATTACTACAAGGTGCCACGGATACCGCAAAACAGCTCGTTGATACCGCTAATAACTTAACGCAGGCAGTAACTACCGCACCTCCAGAAATCCACTTTATTGACCTTCTGTTTAAAGGTGGCTGGGTAATGCTCCCCCTGGCTTTTTTAGCTTTTTTGGGATTGGTAATCTTTGTAGAAAGGTACCTTACCATTAGGAAAGCATCTAAAACTGAATCTAACCTGATGCTGCAGATCAAACAATATATCCATGACGGAAGACTGGACAATGCCATCGCCCTATGCAGAAACAACAATTCTCCTCTGGCCAGAATGCTTGAAAAAGGGTTAAAACGTATTGGCAGACCCATTAAAGATATAGAAGCTGCCATCGAGAACAATGGCAAGCATGAGGTCTCGAAGCTGGAAAAAAACATAGGCATACTTGGTATCATCGCGGGTATTGCGCCAATGCTTGGTTTCGTCGGTACTATTATTGGGGTAATTACCATTTTTCATGATGTATCTATTAAAGGAGCTATAGAAATCGGAACAATATCGGGTGGTTTGTATACCAAAATGATCACTTCCGCTACTGGGTTGATCATTGGTATTATCGCATATGTGCTCTATCATATTTTGAATATGATGGTTGAACGAATCATACTAAGAATGGAGACAGACGCCATTGAATTTATTGATCTACTAGAGGAGCCAGGAAAATAATGAATTTACGCAAGAGAAATAAAGGAACTGTGGAGGTGCATACTTCTGCTTTGAACGACATCATGTTCTTCCTGCTTTTGTTTTTTCTACTGGCGTCAGCTGTAGTTAATCCACAGGTAGTAAAGTTACTGCTTCCGCAGTCTTCCAGCGGTCAACAGTCTACCGCTAAAAAGGCAGTTACGGTAACCATAGACGAAAATTTAAAATATACCATCGATAAAAAACCGGTAACCATCGAGGAATTAGAGCCTGCACTGGCAGCCTACCAGAAATTGGCTCCAGATATGACCATTCTTTTATACGTTTCCCGGAATGTAACCTATCAGGATGGTTTTGTCGTGAATGATATCGCCAACAAATTGAAATTAAAACTTGTTGTAGCTGTAGAACCTAAAAAATAATGAACCATAAAGCGTATAACATGCCTGAGGAAAACAATTACCCAAAAGCTATTGCTATTGCCAGCGGGATAATGGGCTTCTTATTATTGATTAGCTTTTTTATTGTGATTGGATCATTCCAACCCGTTGAAGAAGGTATGGGTGGTATGGTTGTCAACTATGGGACCTCTGCAGAAGGCATGGGTGACGATTACACGAGCATAGAAGAACCTTCAGCAGATCCCAATGCCAATCAAAAAGCACCAGATAAGGTCACTCCGGAAGATAAAGTCACCCCAACTACTTCCAGTGAAAATAGCGATAAAACAATTGTGACACAAAATACAGAGGATGCCATTGCAGTAAACACAAAACCTACCAAAACTACCACTAAGGCCCCGACGACTGTAACTGAAGATAAGCCGTCAAAACCAGTGATCAATCAAAATGCTTTATATAAAGGCAAGTCAAACAAAGGCACAGGCGGCGGTGATGGTACGGGAACAACTCCAGGTAACCAAGGTGATAAAGACGGTGATCCTCTTGCTACGAATTATGGCGAAGGAGGCTCAGGTTTTGGAGAAACGCCAATTCCCCTGAGAAGGTTTACGAACCTGGTCACACCGCAGGATGACGGACAGAAAACAGGCAAAATTGCGGTGCGAATTAAAATCAACAAGGCAGGTGTTGTGGTAGATGCTACCCCTGGAGTAAAGGGAACAACCTTGAATGACAGGGAATTGTGGCAAAAATGCAAAACTGCGGTAATGGGCGCCAGCCTGTCTCAATCCGATGCTGCGCCAGATATACAGATAGGTATTGTGATTTTCAACTTTAAAGTTAAATAACCGGCAAAGCATTTTCTATTTTTGTGTTATCCAATCTTCTTTGATGAATTACGAGCAAACCCTGGATTATCTGTACAGCAAACTGCCCATGTTTACCCGCGTAGGTGCGGTGGCCTTTAAAAAGGACTTACACAACACCATTGTGATGTGTGAAAAGCTAGGCAATCCTCAGGATAAATTTAAGACCATCCACGTAGGCGGAACCAATGGAAAAGGTTCCACATCACATATGCTTTCAGCCATTTTTCAACAGGCAGGATTTAAAACAGGGTTATATACTTCACCGCATCTAAAAGACTTCAGAGAACGTATCAGAATCAATGGTGCTATGATATCCAAGGATTTTGTAGTTGATTTTGTCGCCTCGCAAAGCAATATTATTGAAGAACTCAGCCCCTCTTTTTTTGAAGTGACTGTGGCAATGGCTTTTTCATACTTTGAAACCCAACAGGTAGATATTGCTATTGTTGAAGTAGGACTTGGCGGCAGGCTGGATTCGACAAACATTATTATTCCCGAGCTCTCTGTCATTACCAACATCAGTTTGGACCACACCAATATTTTGGGAAATACACTACCTGAAATCGCAGCAGAAAAGGCCGGAATTATTAAACCCGGGATTCCTGTAGTGATTGGCGAACGGCATCCGGAAACAGACCAAACCTTTATAAAAAAGGCGGAAGAAACCGGAAGCGAAATTGTATTTGCTGACGAACAATTGAACATTCAGCATTTTCAAAGAGAAAATGAGGTGCTGAACCTGTCAGTAGGAGATAAAGATCATGTGCTATTTCAGGAATTAACGCTTGACCTTACGGGATCATATCAGCTTAAAAATATATTAACGGTGATCCAGTCTGTATTGGTTTTAAGCAAATTGGGGTACCAGATCAGCGATCAGGATATTCGCACAGCGCTGAGAGGTGTAAAACAGCTTACAGGCCTGCAGGGAAGATGGCAGGTGATTGGTACCCATCCGCTCATTATCTGTGATACAGGGCACAATATAGCTGGTATCACTGAAGTGGCGCAGAACATCCGGGAAACCCCGCATGACCATTTGCATATCGTAATAGGAATGGTTAAAGACAAAGATATCGGCGGTGTGCTCAAATTATTACCTTCGGATGCCCGGTATTATTTTTGTCAGCCAGATTTAGAAAGGGCATTGCCCGCTGCTGAACTGGCCAGGCAAGCCCTCGATCATCAGCTCATCGGTGAGGTATTTCAAAGTGTTCAGTTTGCACTGACGGCTGCAAAAAACGACGCAAACGACGATGACCTGATATTTGTCGGCGGGAGTACTTTTGTGGTGGCAGATGTGCTATAAAATCTTTACATAATAGTAATTCGATCTTCTCTTTGAATAAGTACCTTTAAAATCTTTAACACATAATAATGAAGAAAACATACCTTTTATTTGCTGCGCTTATTTTTATTTGCAGTTCCTCAATCGCTCAGAAAAAAGCAGTTAAAACCACATTAAAGACATCATCTGCTGTAGAATTGAGCAGACCGAAACTGGTAGTCGGGCTGGTAGTAGACCAGATGAGGTGGGATTACCTTTACCGTTACTATAACAGGTATTCAAATGGCGGTTTCAAACGCCTTGTAAATCAGGGATTCTCTGCTGAAAACACTTTTATACCCTATACTCCAACGTATACCGCATGCGGACATTCCAGCATTTACACAGGTTCGACACCAGCTATTAACGGCATCATCGGCAATGACTGGTATGACCCTCAACTGAAAAGAAATGTTTATTGCGCTGAAGATACTACGGTAAAAACTGTAGGCAGTGATACCAGGGCCGGATTAATGTCCCCAAAAAACATGCTGGTTACCACGATTACAGATGAGCTGAGACTGGCTACAAATTTTAAGAGCAAGGTCATAGGTATTTCTCTTAAAGACCGTGGTTCTATACTTCCGGCAGGTCATTCGGCCAATGCCGCTTATTGGTTTGATGGCGGCACTGGTGACTGGATCACCAGCACACATTACATGACCAAACTTCCTGCCTGGGTAGAACAGTACAACAAACTGAAAATGCCAAATAAGTATTTTGAGCAGAACTGGAATACTTTATATCCCATAGGAACCTACACCCAGAGCACGGCCGACAACAAACCATATGAAGGAAAAGCCAGAGGCGAAGAAACGCCTACCTTTCCTCATCCGACTAAACTATATATTGACAAAAACTTTGACATGATCAAAAGTCTGCCGTATGGCAACACCATGACCCTGGATCTCGCCAAAACGGCTATTCAGGCAGAAGGGCTTGGTCAGGGAAGCTCCACAGATTTCCTTGCGGTCAGCTGCTCATCGACGGACTACGTAGGCCATCAGTATGGCGCCAATTCAGTCGAAGCAGAGGATACTTATCTAAGGTTAGATAAAGACCTGGAAGACTTCTTCAATTACCTGGATGCCAAACTTGGCAAAGGAAATTATTTATTCTTCCTGTCAGCTGACCATGGAGTAGCACATGTACCTGGCTTTATGAAGGAAAACAAACTGCCAGGAGGGCTGTTCAGCGATTCGCAGGTGCTCAAAAGCCTAAATGCAACCATAGCCGAACAATATAAAGTTAAAAAAGCGATCATTACTTCCAGCAACAGCCAGCTTTATTTTGATCATGAAGCCATTAAAGAAGCCAAAGCTGATTTTGAAGCAATAAAAACCCTGACTATGGAAACCTTGAAAAAACAGGATGCAGTTGCCGATGCAATTGA
>NZ_DATHGC010000379.1:0-42447 GCF_035317785.1 Pedobacter sp.
CTCTTACAAACCCGCGTTTCTGCAGATTATCTGCTCCGATTTTCTCCACAATTTTTTTCATTCCGGCACCGTAACCTCCGTCCTCTCCCATTGGGGCCAGGGTCCATCCGGTAAGTACCCTGGCGGCCTGGGTCACATCATTTTGCGTATAACCACCGTCTACACCTAAAGTGTGCAGCTCCATCACTTCACGGGCGTAGTTCTCATTGAGTCCGCCCTTCTTCTTATTTGCCTGCAGTTTTTTGACCTTGTTCAGCATACCGGAATCCAGTTGCTGCAGTCTTTTATTCTTCAGTCTTCTCTGAAATGGTTTCTCCTGCATAGCCTGCATGCCCATTTCGCCGGCTTTCATATCTATACTTACTGGTGTACCTGAACTGCTAAAATTATCCAGGTAAACCAACATGGCTGGTGATTTGGCTGTGGCCAGCAACAAGTCACTGAACTTTCCGGTCACATTCGGCCTGATCACATCCCGCTCGAAGGCGGGGACGAATGATGCACATTGATTCTTAGTCAGGGAAACATTGAAATGATTGAACCAAAAATCGGTCAGCAATTCATGCAGCTGATTATTGGTATACGCGGCCCTGAGTATTTTCTGGTTGATGAACTGGCGGTAAAGCTCCTGCTGGGGCTTTAATCCATTGACCTCCATATAATCCTGAATCTGCTTCCGGTATTCTTTCTTGTCACCTTTATTTACTGAATCTTTATGGATTGAACCATCGCTGATCGCCATTCTCAACACTTTTGCTGATCTTGGATATTTGTCTTCAACTTCAGCATTGCTCAGGTTGATGTCTTCGAATTTACTGAGCAGCTGATTTAACTGTACATCCTTTATATTGCCATCGAGCTGCCGTTCAAACCATTTCCCCAAACCCGTTTTAACCACCTCATCCACATCGCCGCTTTTTGCACCATAAGTAAACCTGCTTAGTAAATGGGCAGCAGCCTGTCGTTCCGTAAGACCGGCCTGTTTATATGGAAAAACAAATTTTGCTGAATGTTCATTTCGAAAAGATGAAAACAAAATTGCCGTAATAAAAAGGAACACGAACGAACAAATAACTTTTAATGAGGTCTTCATGGCATTTCAATGTTTGTATGTTTATGACAACTGAAACGCCAAAAAGATTAATCAAATATTATTTTCTCTTTATTTATTCTCTGAAACCGGTCAAATGCCAGACTGTAAAGAGCTTCTTACACAAAATTCTTAAACGATATGCCTGATCTGCTGCTGAAAGTTTATAAGTTAGCAGTAGATTATCAATACCTAAATTTTTAAATTATGACCATCAATAAGAAAGCTTTGCTTGTTCTTCTGTTTTTCACGGCTTACTCTACTTTTCTTTCTGCACAAAAGAAAAATAAACCCGGGGAAGGCATTTACAAGAATGAGCTGCAATCATTGCAGGCTGCTATTCAAAAGAATTTCTATGATAAAGCGTCAGGTTATTATTTCGTTGTTGTAGATTCCGCACAGCGTGAGAACAAGAACGGTTACCTTCGGGAATACACTTATTTATGGTCACTCTGTGCTTTATACCAGGCAGCGAACGAGATCGAAAAACTCGATCCGAAAGCTAAGCTTATGGAGCCGCTCATCAAAAATATGGCAGATTATTACGATCCGGCACCGCCAAAAGGAGGCTATACAGATTACATCATGAAACTGAAACCCGGTCAGCGGTATTATGACGATAACCAGTGGATCGGCATTACGGCTCTGGATGCCTACGCCAGAAAAAAACAGAAATCCGACTTCGCCAAGGGTAAGGAGATGTACGACTTCATGATGTCCGGATATGACCAGGTGCTGGGCGGAGGTATGTATTGGGTGGAGGGTTCAAAAAGCTCCAAAAACACCTGTTCCAACGGGCCCGGAGTATTGGTCGCATTGCAAATGTACCAGGCCACTAAAAACAAGATGTACCTGGATACGGCATTGAAGATTTTCACCTGGACGAATGCGAAACTGCAGACACCTTCAGGTTTATTTTATGACAACATCAGAACAAAAGACGGAAGTTTGGGCAAAGCCACATTCTCTTACAATACGGGAACCATGCTGGAATCGAATGTTTATTTATATGAGATCACGGGTGATAAAAAATACCTGGATGCGGCCAATGCCATGGCTGACAGTTCGCTATCCTTCTTTTACGGTGAGGGCAAATTCAGGGATGGGTATTGGTTCAACGCAGTATTGTTAAGAGGTTATCAGCACTTACTAAAACATAATAAGGACACTAAATACATCATAGGCTTTAAAAAAGCTTTAGATCATGCATTGACGAATGAGAAAAATGACCAGGGTTTGTTCAACGCCAAAAAGGGGGTTCAAAATTTGGTGGAACATGGCGGAATGCTGGAAATACTGGCCCGTTTTGCCTGGCTGGAAAGCCGTTATAAGCTGAACATTTGATGATCTTATAACGGAGACATGAAGAAATTATCCTATGCCTTTTTAATAATGCTGCTTGCTGCTTCGGCCGGATGGACGCAGAACAAAACAAAGCTGCCTGACAAGAAAGAGAAGACCAGCTTTCAGACTTCTGCTCCATGGAAGCCGACAACAGATCTGCGGGCAGACGTGGCCATGGTTTATGGGGCTGGTGACAGACCCGGAATGACCTTTGAACAGCGCGCACAAACCTGGCGTGACAGAGGTTACAACACCCAGTTTATGACCGGTATGGCCTGGGGCGGTTACCAGGAATATTTTTTAGGAAAATGGGACGGTAAACAGCACTTTGACGAAGCTCAGGTGGAGATGAACGGCGATACCATCTGGCACGGCAAGAACACACCGTATATCGTTCCAACTGCCAACTTCCTTAAATATTTTAAGGAGAAGATCATTAAGCGCGTGATCGACAACGGGATCGATGCCATTTACCTGGAAGAACCGGAATACTGGTCGCGCGCCGGATACAGCGCAGCCTTTAAAAAAGAATGGAAAGATTATTATGGTTTTGACTGGAGGCCGCAGCACGAATCTGCGGAGAACATGTACCTGTCCAGTAAACTCAAATATTTTCTCTATTACCGTGCGCTAAAAGAGTCTTTTACCTACGCGAAGGAATACGGCAAAAGTAAAGGAATGAACGTGCGCTGCTATGTACCCACGCATTCACTGATCAACTACGCCATGTGGGAGATTGTGAGCCCGGAGGCCAGTCTTGCCTCATTAGACTGCGTGGATGGTTATATTGTACAGTCCTGGACCGGCACTGCACGCGAACCCAATTATTTCAATGGCATTGCCAAAGAACGCACCTTTGAAACTGCCTTTCTCGAATATGGCTGCATGCGGTCGATGACTGTACCAACCAACCGGAAACTTTTTTTCGAGAACGATCCTGTCGAGGATACACGCCGCGACTGGAGCGATTACAAAAAGAATTATCAGACCACCTTTACTGCCGAACTGTTCTTTCCCGACATCGACAATTATGAGGTCATGCCCTGGCCTGACCGGATCTTTGACGGCAAGTACTTTGTAAGCAGGGCCAGCAATGAACGTGCGGGCATGCCCAGGTCATACTCTACCCAAATGATGGTAATGATCAACTCATTGAACGACATGAAGACCTCTCCCAATAAAACATCGGGTACGCAAGGCATTAGTGTGCTTATGGGCAATTCGATGATGTTCCAGCGCCTGCCGACGCATGATGACGGCAAGGCCTGGGCAAATCCTTACTTCTCCAATTTTTATGAAACCTCGGGTATGTTTCACCGGGTACCCACCAATCAAAAACTGATGGATCCGCAGCTTTCTAATTTCTTTGGCGAAGCACTGCCGTTCCTCAAAAGAGGAGTGCCGGTCAATGTCGTCCACATCGAAAACACAGGCTTTAAGAAAGCCTTTGATGACACCAGGATCCTGCTGATGTCTTATTCCAATATGAAACCGCTTGAAGAGAAAGCACACGACCACCTGGTCAAATGGGTGCGCAATGGTGGAATCATTGTGTACTCCGGCCGTGATGATGATCCTTTTCAGACCGTACAGGAGTGGTGGAACAAGGGTGGCAAGAAATACAAATGCCCGGCAGACGATCTGTTTGAGAAACTGGGCATTGGCCAAAATCCTAAAGACGGCATTTATGAGGCTGGCAAAGGCCAGGTCTGTGTCATCCGCATGGATCCGAAGGAGTATGTTCTCGAAAGCAACAGGGATTTTGTGCTGCGCGAAAAAGTTGAAGAGCTGTACAAGCAAGCCTTTGGACAAAAAATTGAGTACAAAAATAGTTTTTACCTGGCGAGGGGGGCCTACGAGATCATTTCCGTACTGGACGAAGGAGTGACCAAAGATCCCTACACCATTAAAGGTAAATTCATCGACCTTTTTGATCCCGAATTGCCGGTCATCAATGAGAAACAGGTACAACCCGGCGAGCAGGGCTATCTGTATAATCTGGACCGGATCCTGAACCCGGGGACACCACAGGTGCTGGCAACAGCTGCAAGGGTCTATGATGAAAAGCGAACCGGGAAAAGCTACTCCTTCGTTGTTAAAAGTCCGCTCAATACCACCAATGCCATGCGTATCCACCTCCCCGCTGAACCCAAAAAGATTAGCCTGACTGTTGAGAGCGGCAATACCGTTGCCCTGCTCAAAAGTTCATGGGACAGCGCAGGCAAGACCAGCTTCCTGAGTTTTGAGAATCTTCCGGACGGGATCAGGGTTAGGCTGGAGTGGTAATTAACTAATGATAAATCAGTGATGAACAAGATAAACAGAGGTACTTTTTTATTGCTCACCAGTCTTTTAATGATCAGTTTTGCTGGCGGGGCATCAGTTAAACCCCGCATCTCAAAAAAACTTTTCGGCGAAACGGCCGGACAGCAGGTTTACCAGTACACCCTGACCAGCAGCAATGGCATGCAGGTTAAGGTGATCAGCTACGGGGCCAGCATTACTGACATCATCACAGCCGACAAAAACGGCAATATGGGCAGCGTTGTTTTTGGTTTTGATTCGCTTAGTGCGTACACCGGCAGACAGAATGCCCTGATGGGAGCTGTGGTGGGCAGGGTGGCCAACCGTATTGCCGGCGGCAAATTTATACTTGACGGCCGGGAGTACAAACTGACTTCCAACATCCATGGCGGCAGACAGGGCTTTGACAAGAAGATCTGGAAGGTAGAGGAAATTACCAGGAACAAAGAAGTGGCCTTGAAAATGAATTATTTCAGCAAAGACGGGGAAGAGGGTTTTCCCGGCAATTTGAGCGTGAGCATCACCTATACGCTGACCAATCGAAATGAACTAAAAATTGATTATACGGCTACGACGGATAAAACAACCCACGTCAACCTCACCAATCACAGCTATTTTAACCTTTCCGGAGGCAAAGCGGAAACCGTTGCGGATACGGAACTCCGCATTGTGGCCGATCAGTACCTGGAAGCCGACAAAAACAATATACCTACCGGGAATATACCCGGTTTGAAAGGAACGCCGCTTGATTTTACGGCAGCCCAGCCAATAGGCAAGCGGATTGCTGAAGAGCATCCTGCTTTAAAAATTGGTAATGGCTACGACCTGACTTATGTGCTGCGCAATCAAAGCGGCAAATTGAAACTGGCTGCGCAGGCTTATGAGCCGCTCAGCGGAAGGGTATTGGAAGCGTTCACCACGGAACCGGGATTGGTATTTTATACCGGTAATCACCTGAACCCGGGCATAATTGGCAGAAGGCAGAAACCCTCCGTCAAATATGCGGCATTTTGTCTGGAAACCCAGCATTACCCCAATTCTCCCAATCAACCATCATTTCCCTCTACGGTTTTAAGGCCGGGGGAAACCTTTAGATCACAGACGATCTTCAGGTTTTCGGTAAGAAATTGAAAGCATTATGAAATATAAAATCGCATTTATCTTCGTGCTTCTGAGCATGAGCAGGCAATTAGCAGCTCAGACAATGTCTGCTGTGCCATTTGCCCCTAAAATATTGCCCGGGAAGGGCCTTAAGCAATTTGACTTCTTTTATGCCGGTGAAGCCAAAGCCCGCAATATGTACATCGTACGGGATGGCAAAATCGCCTGGTCTTACATTGATACGACAGGCAGAGGCGAAATCAGCGACGCTGTGCTGATGACCAACGGCAATATCCTGTTTGCACACCAATATGGCATTACGTTAATCAACAGTGATAAGAAAGTTCTATGGAAATATAATACTCCTGAGGGCTTTGAAACGCATACTGCCCAGCCGATAGGAAATGATCATGTTGTGTTTGTGCAGAATGGTAATCCGGCAAAAGTATTTGTGATAAACATCAAGACCGACAAGATTGCAAAAGAATTCACAATACCCTTTAAAAGCGGTACCCACGGTCAGATCAGACACGCAAGGCTAACCGCAGCAGGCACGCTGTTGGTTGCACATATGGATCTGGGCAGGGTTTGTGAATACGATGTCAATGGAAAAGAGCTTCTGTCCCTTGAGGTTCCCAGTGTCTGGTCGGCCGTACCTTTAAAAAACGGCAATATGCTGGTCACGAGCAATCAAAGATTTGTAAAAGAAATGACCCGCGGGGGAGATACGGTTTGGGAATACCTGCTCGATGAAGTACCGGATTATAAATTGTCATCGCCCCAGCTGGCCATGCGTCTTCCAAACGGAAACACCCTGATCAATAACTGGTTTAATCAGTGGGACGGCAGACTTGACCTCAACAACCTTCCGGTACAGGCGGTAGAAGTTACACAGGACAAGAAAATTGTATGGGCGCTAAGGGCATGGACCGATCCTGTAAATCTCGGACCGTCGACAACCTTCCAGCTGCTCAATGACCCCAACGGCATCACTGAAAAAGTTCGGTTTGGTGATATCAAGTAATTCTCTAAATTAGAAGCAGAAACCATCCCTCACCGTTTGATTACCCAATACAAAATCGATCCCAATGAAAAAAATATTACTGCAATTGTTATTCTCGCTGATCTGCTTCAGTTCATTTTCACAAGGAACCATTATTAAATACCTGTCAGGAACGGACAAAGACCATACTGTACAATGGGATTTTTACTGTACAGCTGGCAGAAAAAGTGGTGAATGGACAAAAATACCTGTTCCCTCCAATTGGGAACTGCAGGGTTTTGGCGCGTATAATTATGGTCACGACAAAGACAAGGCAAGCGAACAGGGTCTTTACAAACACGAGTTCCTTTCAGAAAACTGGACAAACAAAAAAGTGTTCATTGTATTTGAAGGCTCGATGACCGACACAAAGGTAATGATCAATGGCAAAGAGGCAGGCCCTGTACATCAGGGGAGTTTTTACCGTTTTAAATACGACATCACCGGCCTGATCAAGCCAAATGGCAAAAACCTGCTGGAAGTCACTGTATCAAAAATGTCCACCAATACCTCTGTCAATACTGCGGAGCGCAAGAGCGATTTTTGGGTATTTGGCGGCATTTTCAGACCTGTCTATCTGGAGGTTGTTCCCAATACCTTCATAGAGCGGACAGCTGTAAATGCCAAAGCGGATGGCTCTTTTCAACTGGATGTCTATGCCAAAAATTTAAAAGGTGATGAGCGGATCGAAGCCCAGGTACAGAAGCTGAACGGGGAAAATGTGGGCAAGCCTTTTTCTGTTAAGGCAGATGCCAGCTTAGATCATCTTGAACTGAAAAATAACTTTACAAATCCGCAGTTGTGGAGCGCGGAATTCCCTAATTTATACCAGGTTGCAGTGACTATAAAAGACGAGCAGGGCACCATACATCAAATGAAGCATACATTTGGCTTCCGTACGGTAGAACTGCGTTTGAATGATGGCTTTTATGTAAATGATGCAAAGGTAATCATGAAGGGCAGTAACCGCCACAGCTTCTGGCCGGAAAGCGGCAGGACGCTGAGCCACAAGATCCATTTGATGGATGTCCGGCTCATGAAAGAAATGAACATGAACGCTGTGCGTATGTCGCACTACCCGCCGGATGCTGATTTTCTGGATGTATGTGATTCTCTGGGTTTGTATGTTCTGGATGAGTTAACCGGCTGGCAGGCAAAATATGACAGTGAGGTAGGTCATAAACTGGTGAAGGAACTGGTAGTACGTGACGTGAACCACCCTTCAGTTGTATTTTGGGACAATGGCAATGAAGGCGGCTGGAATACAGAACTGGATAACGACTATGCCTTATATGATCCGCAAAAAAGGACGGTAATCCATCCCTGGGAGAAGTTTAATGGCACCGACACCAAGCATTATCAGGATTATAAAGCTATCGAAAAGACTGTGGCCACCGGCCAGGAGGTTTTCTTTCCCACGGAATTTATGCACGGGCTGTATGATGGCGGCGCAGGTGCTGCGCTTGACGATTTCTGGAGCCTGATGATGAAGCACCCCCATGCAGCGGGCGGGTTTATCTGGGCCTTCATAGACGAGGCAGTGATACGCACAGATAAAAACGGGGCCTATGATTCTGACGGCAATCATGGAGCCGACGGGATCGTTGGTCCGCACCGTGAAAAGGAAGCGAGTTATTACACCATAAAAGAGATCTGGTCGCCCGTTTATATTGACCCCAAACCCATTGATGGAAATTTTAAGGGAGAGATCGCCGTGGAGAACCGGTATTCCTTCACCAATTTAAACCAATGCACATTCAAATGGAAACTGGTAAAATTTCCATCGGCACAAGCCAAAACTACTGCGGCTACTGTAGCGGCAACAGGAACACCCGCAGCACCTGGTCTTAAACCGGGAGAAAAGGGCGTGATAAAATTAAGCCTGCCCTCATTATGGTCAAAAAACGATGCCTTGTACCTGACTGCATACGGACCCGACAAGAAAGAAATATTTACCTGGAGCTGGGCCATTACTGCACCAGCTGCGATTGCTAAAAAAATCAACGCCCCATCTGCTAAAACAGTTAAATCCGGGATCAAAACTGAAGAAACAGATCAATCCTTTATTGTAAAAGGCGATGGGATAAATTACTATTTCGACAAGGCCACAGGCTATATCCAAAAAGTAGTCAAACCATCCGGCACCATCTCACTATCCGGGGGGCCGGTACTGGCGGGCGTAAGTACCGCGCTTAAAGAGTTCAGCCATAAAGCGGCAAAAGGACAATATGTGGTCGAAGCCGATTACCAGGGTGCGGGTGCTCTGCATCTAAAATGGACCTTCGCCCCCGGGCAACCGGTTAAACTGGAATACCAGCATAGCCAGCAAGGTGATGCTGATTTTACCGGCATTACTTTTAACTACCCCGAAGAAAAAATCACAGGGATGAAATGGCTTGGCCGTGGACCTTTCCGTGTTTGGCAAAACAGACTAAAAGGACAGCAATTTGGAGTTTGGCATAAGGCCTACAACAACACCATTACCGGAGAAACTTTTGAATATCCTGAGTTTAAAGGCTATCATGCAGAAGTCAACTGGGTGGTGATCGAGAACAAGGAATCATCCTTTACAGTCTATACTCCCGATAAGAACATGTACCTGCAAATGCTGCGCCCTGCCAGAGAAAAGGATGCGCTGAAAAATAACAATGTAGAACCGGCGTTCCCGGAAGGCAGCATTGGTTTTTTAAATTCGATCAGCCCTATCGGCACCAAATTCCAGGGCGCAAGCCAGATGGGACCTCAAAGTCAGAAGGGCCATCACAACGGGGGACAGATCAACGGAACACTGTGGTTTGACTTCAGCGGTAATAAATAGGCCTACTTTCTCGGTGGCAGCTTAGGGATTTTGTTACTTCTTTCAAATTGGTAAACTTTGATGTTTTCCCACATCATGACCTCTCCTTCTACATTCTTAATCGCCCTGATCTCCCCGTCCTGAGACACGACAAACCCAAGACTGTCAGGGTGTTTCAGACAATAAGAAAACATGGACTGATGCCTGGTCCCAAAATGTTTGGGGTCAATCTTAAGCCGTTGGGCAGATGGTTTTGAAGATTTGCTGACAGCGATATATTCCGGGAGTTCTTTTTCATTGATCACAGCACCAAAGCCTTTTACCTCCAAATGGGGAGACATTAGTACCAGACCGTCCACACAGCTCAAAGAAGAAACAAAGCGCACCGCCCCGATCATTTCATTGTAACTGTTATCGATGTCGAGCTCATTTTCTTTATATTCATCGTGAAGTACAGCGGGGATATCCTTTGCTTTCTTCTTATAGGACTTTATCTCGTTCAGCAGAAGGTCATTGTCGGTCACACTGGTCAGGGTGTGCAATATTGCTGACTGGATCCGGTCATATTCAAGATGGTACTTGGTGGTCAGATCGGCGTTAAAGTTTTTTGTGATCAGGATTGCTCCACCGTGGCTATAGTTTTTTATTCTCAAAAGAATTCTGCTGATCGCCTGGATCACATATTCAAAAATAATTTCGTTATAGATCTCTGCGTCTTCTGCAGTAAGGCTATGCCCTACTTTCTTTTCAATAAATGCTTTTTTATATGCGGCATTTTCACTGATGAACTCCGAAACGGGTCCATATTCAAAGACATTTGGGTACAGTTTCACCAGCGAATGCTGGTTTAAAGTTGCGATCGGATGATAATCGAGCATCACATTCAATATGCCAATCCCGTTGATCATTGCCTGGATAATTCCCGGATACAGGGGTTTTTCCTCTTCTTCATAATTCAGGTAGCTCTGGTAATGGATCGTCTGATCTATCATTCCATAGATGAAGAGCTTTTCGCTGTCATCGTAATACACCGAAAGGCTTGAACTCCATGGATCTGCAGCTTTAGACAGCTTAACCAGGTTTTTTATTGAAAATTCAATCTTAGGATCAAACGCAAAAAAACCCGGATTGTCATGTTTTGACAGGTCTTTGTTTTCAAAATCCGCATGGTCAAAAAGTGTCACTGTCACTTTTATAAATTGCCCCTCTTCGGTTTGAAGACTAGTGTAATATAGCGTATTGAAAAGTTCTTTTAGGATCGACTCTGAGGGTTTTACTTCCTTTATTTTAGATCGCTGAAGTTCAGTATGAACGAAAGAAGCCAGGTCTTCCGGAGTAAAGTGTTTTACCATATTCTGGTTTTTTAGGTAACACAAATGACCAATTAAAATTTAACTATTCAAAGCGTCCGCGTATCATCTACAACTCAAACATCTACGCATTTTCCTGCGGGCAACATCTGCTGTATTTTATTCTTCGTATCTGACTGTGAAAAACAAAATACATCTATCTATGAAACCTGCATTTATGCAAGCTTCATGACCTTTAAAAAGAAAACTAAAAGAACATGAAAAACTTAATTTTATCAGTCGTTGCCTTAGTAGCTATGGCATGTACAACTCAGGTTTACGCTCAAAAAAATCCGATGGTTGGCGGAGCAGAAATGTATGCGACCAAAGACATTGTAGACAATGCGGTAAACTCTAAGGATCATACTACCCTCGTAGCCGCGGTAAAAGCTGCCGGCCTTGTAGAAACTTTAAAATCAGCGGGGCCATTTACGGTTTTCGCGCCGACAAATGCAGCATTTGATAAACTTCCTGCCGGGACCGTGGAATCTGTACTGAAACCAGAAAACAAAGCTATGCTGACTAAAATCTTAACCTACCATGTTATAGCCGGGAAAATGAACGCCAATGACATAGCCAAGGCCATCAAAATGGGTAAAGGAAAAGCGGAACTGAGCACGGTAAGCGGTGGGAAACTTTGGGCATGGATGGAAGGAAGCAGGCTCATGCTGAAAGATGAAAAAGGTGGAACCGCTACGGTGACCATAGCCAATGTTAACCAAAAAAATGGCGTGATACATGTGATTGACACGGTATTGATGCCAAACTAATTTATTCGGGGGGGCAATAGATTGACCGGTGCATCTTTTAGGTACACCGGTTTTTTTGTGCCGGTTAAACTGGCTTTTGTTGACGGTTCCTTTTCCATCAGTTTGCGGGCCTGGGACAAATCCTGGACAGTTAAGGCCAAGAGCCTCTACAACCTGACTTTACAGCGCAAATTTGATGACTTTATGAAAGCGCGTTTTAAGGAAAAATACATGAACTGGAAAGAGCAGCTGGCAGTAAGAAGGGCGGACAGGGCACTGGAAAGACAAATGCCCCGTTAATTGAAAGCCCGCAAAAACAATGTAAAATTCAGCAGGAATTGGCAAATATCAGCGTAATTAGTATTTTAGGTCACGATTTGTCTATATAGGGACAAAACACTCATAAAAATGATCAGATTTAACGCTCCCTGCGGCCTGTTTAAGGCATGCGCCGCCTTGCTATTCCTGTCTTCCTGCGGAATCCATTTTCATACACAAGGCCTGCCGGATAAGACCTCCAATTATGTAGTTACGAACAAGAACGACACCATAAAGGCACAGACCATCGAAGTAAAAAGAGATGAAATTATTGCAGATCAGGTGGTCTATCAAAAAACCGAAGTCAGTGCTGTAAAAAGAAAAAAAGATTTTTACGTTCAGCAAAACGGCGACTGGTACAATACAGTCGTATATGGCAAGTTAAGGGTATTGTCAGCCTTTGGTGGCTATCAGACAACTTTTAATACCAGTACATCAAGAATGACCTCAAGCCCTAGCATAGATCTTTTCCTGCAAAAGCCCGGCGATAAGGTCTTTGGTCTTGACAGCAAGACCCTGATGGAACTTACAAAAGACAATCCTCCCGCCTATCGCAAGGCCAACGCGGCACGCATCTACAGAACCCTTGCGTGGGTCATGACAATTGCTGCCATTGGAGGTACGGGAACGGCCGTTCTAACCCGTGATGCCAACAGCAGCGTTTCAACAATTGCTTTTACAGCTGGCATGATCGGCTTCCCCGGTATGTTGATCAGCATTCCTATTGCCAATAAAAAAGTAAAAAATGCTGTAAAAATCTACAACCGTTAATCCACAGTTCGCAAATACAGTCTTGCGCTTACCTCATCACCCGCCTCGCTTGTTTTCATTATGATATCGAAAACATCTTTTTATAGAATGCAAGGCCTTCTATAGCAAGCTCATCAGAACTCTGAAAGAAGGAAATATGAACATTGACCAGATCGGTTACGAATGTGGCTTCCAGACGCTTTCAAATTTTAACAAACAGTTTAAGACAGTAATGGAGAAACAGCCAAATCAATACCGGAATGAATTTCTGAAAGTAGCGACCGACTCCTACAGGTATTAATCTCCGCCATTCCTGCGCTAAATTGTGTTAAAAATTAACATTGAGGTTATGGTGATACGGAAATTTTATATGTTTGTCTTAACATAAGGTCGGTCAGCTGGCATTTAGCCGTTCGCAGGTATCTTATTCTTTATAAATTATGAGCTTTATTTTAAAGCCGGTAGATACCGTAGAGAGCATCAGCCCTGCTGATTTTAAAAAAAACTACCTGGATGCCAGACGTCCGCTGATCATTAAAGGACTGACCAAATCATGGCCGGCGAGAGAAAAATGGAACACCGATTATTTAAAACAGATCGGCGGCGACATCACCGTTAGCCTGATGGACAACTCCAAAGCCGATCCCTCTAAACCGATCAATGCCTCGGTTGCAGAAATGAAATTTGGAGATTATCTTGACCTGATAAAAAGAGAGCCTACAGAACTGCGTATTTTCTTTTTTAACCTTTTTAAACATCATCCGGACCTGATCAACGATATTGTAATTCCTAAAGACCTGATGGGTGGTTTTATTGAAAGTATGCCCGCAATGTTCTTTGGCGGTTCCAATTCCGTAACGTTTTTACATTACGACATCGACCTTCCTCATCTTTTTCATACGCACTTTGGAGGAAGAAAGCACATCATCCTTTTTGACAACAAATGGAAAAAAAGACTATACTGTATCCCCAATGCAACTTATGCCCTGGAAGATTATGATGTAGCAAATCCTGACTTTGAAAAATTCCCTGCTTTAAAAGGCGTTGAAGGATACGAGGTGTTCCTGGAACACGGAGATACGCTATTCATGCCCACCGGAATGTGGCACTGGATGAAATACCTGGACGGATCATTTTCACTCAGCCTCAGGGCATGGGATGCTTCAATAACCAGAAAAGCGCAAAGTGTACTTAACCTGGCCATCAAAGGCGGTCTGGACAGTATGCTGAAAATGGTTTTCAAAGCTCCTTATGCCAAATGGAGAGAAAAACTTGCCGTGAAAAGAGCAGAAAGAGCGCTGGCACACGGCAGCCCTAAATAGTCCGCTATTTTTACAAGTGGATAACATTAGTCAACCCGCAAACTTTTACCTTCGGTAAATCGTTTATTAAGGTAGCTATGAGAGGGTTCCATTTTTCTGATTTTACGCCTGATGACCTGCCCAAAGGCGGGTTTGACGAACTGCTGAAATTATTCACACAACTGCTCAATTACACTGCTGGTGATGCCGCTGAGGCTCTATCATGGATGAATGAGCTGGACAAGAAGTACAAATTCACCAACAATGAGTATGGCATGGGTGACTTTATTGATGAGCTCAAAGAAAAGGGTTATCTCAATGAAGACGGCAGTGGAAACCTGAAAATCACTGCAAAAACAGAGCAGACGATCCGTAAATCTGCATTGGAAGAGATTTTCGGTAAGCTCAAAAAAGCCGGGAAGGGAAATCACAACAGCAATATCTCGGGTATCGGGGAGGAAAAGAATGCGGACAGAAGAGAGTTTGCCTTTGGGGACAGCCTGGATCAGATAGACATGACCGCTTCTATACAAAATGCGCAGATCAATCACGGGATAGGTAATTTTACCCTTACAGAACGCGACCTGGAAGTGGAGGAAAAAGATTATAAGACCTTGACCTCTACAGTGCTGATGATCGACATATCACACTCCATGATCCTTTACGGCGAAGACCGCATCACCCCGGCAAAAAAAACAGCAATGGCTTTGGCAGAACTGATCAAAACACAATATCCTAAAGATACGCTGGATATCGTGGTGTTTGGTAATGACGCGTGGCCCATTACCATAAAAGATCTTCCTTATTTACAGGTTGGCCCTTACCATACCAATACTTTTGCCGGACTGGAGCTGGCCGCCGATCTGCTGCGCCGCCGTAAAACGCACAACAAACAGATCTTTATGATCACTGATGGCAAGCCGACCTGCCTTAAGGAAAACGGCCGCTATTATAAAAACAGCATGGGGCTGGACAGGAAGGTAATTAGCAAAACGTTAAATATGGCTGCCCAGTGCAAGCGGCTCAATATTCCGATAACTACCTTTATGATCGCTAAAGACCCGTACCTGCAGGAATTTGTGCGGGAATTTACCCGGGTTAATGGAGGTCGGGCTTTTTACAGTTCGCTAACAGGACTTGGAGAATATATATTTGAAGATTACATTAAGAACAGAAGGAAAACCGTAAGGTAATGACTAATAAACTCTGTCGTCATTGCGAGGAGGAACGACAGGTTGAAAAATAATTTAATTAAAAAAACTGAATGGACTACAACAACATAACAACCCTCGGCCAACTCAAAGCCACTAACTATAAATCACTATCTGTAAAAGACGAACTCCGCAAAAATCTCATCACACAGCTTCAAAATAAAGAGGCTGGGTTTGAAGGTATATTGGGCTACGATGAAACCGTAATCCCGGAATTGCAAACGGCTATATTGTCGCGCCACAATATCCTGCTGCTGGGCTTAAGGGGTCAGGCTAAAACCCGTATCGCCCGCCTGATGGTAAACCTGCTGGATGAATACATACCGTATGTAAGCGGAAGTGAGATTTTCGACGATCCCCTGAAGCCTATATCGTGGTATGGAAAACACGAAATTCACATCCATGGTGACAATACCCCAATCAGCTGGCAGCACAGATCTGAAAGGTATACCGAGAAGCTGGCGACGCCCGACGTTACTGTAGCGGACTTGATCGGCGATGTGGATCCCATAAAAGCAGCAACCCTGAAATTAACCTACAATGATGAGCGTGTGATCCATTTCGGACTAATCCCAAGGGCACACCGCAGTATCTTTGTCATTAACGAGCTTCCCGATTTACAAGCCCGCATACAGGTCGCATTGTTCAATATGCTGCAGGAAAAAGACATACAGATCCGGGGCTTCAAACTGAGGTTACCGCTCGATGTGCAGTTTGTGTTTACCGCCAATCCGGAAGACTATACCAACAGGGGCTCAATTGTTACACCCCTGAAAGACCGCATAGAAAGCCAGATCCTCACCCATTACCCTAAAACAATTGGCATTTCCAGGAAGATCACGTTTCAGGAAGCAAAGCTGACGGAAGAACAAAAGCTGATAGAGGTAGACGGGTTGGTAAAAGACCTGGTGGAACAGGTGGCTTTTGAGGCTCGTAAAAGCGAGTTTATAGACCAAAAATCCGGTGTATCGGCACGTTTGACCATCTCTGCTTATGAAAACCTCATCAGTACCGCTGAGCGCAGAATGCTGATCAACAGGGAGAAAGATACTTTTGTACGCATGGCCGATCTTGCCGGGATCATTCCGGCGATCACGGGTAAAATTGAGCTGGTTTACGAAGGCGAGCTGGAAGGACCAGCCAAGGTAGCAAATACACTGATCGGCAAAGCCGTTAAAACTTTGTTTTCCCGGTTTTTTCCTGATCCGGAAAAAGCAAAGAAAAGTAAAACGGCCAATCCTTACACATCGGTTACCGAGTGGTTTACAGAAGGGAACACACTGGACATTTCAGACGCCCTTACCATAGCCCAATACAAAAAAGCCCTGACGCAGGTCACCGGCCTCCATGAACTTGTCAAAAAATTCCATCCTAAGCTTAGCGAAAACCAAACACTGCTGCTGATGGAATTTGTACTCCATGGACTTGCAGAATATTCTCAGCTGAACAAAAATTTCCTCAATGGAGGTTTCGGTTTTTCTGACATGTTTGACAGCCTGTTTAATGCCGGTGAATTTGAGGATGAGGATGACGACATTGACTTTAAATAACCTATAAATGGGCAGACTAACCTTACTTTTAGTGCTTTGTGCTTTCCTTTTCGCATTTGACTATTATTGCTTCAAGGCAATTCTCAATGTATTTAAAAACTGGAAACCCACAACCAAAAAATGGTTTGCCGCCTTGTGGTGGGGATACAACTATTTTTTAATATTTGGCGTTTTTATCTCCATTTTTGTAACCATTCCGATCTTCTATCTTTCTTTGCGATCGATCATACTTGTGGCTTTTTTCTTGACCGCTGCCTGTAAACTGGTGATGCTGCCCTTTCTGCTTGCAGACGACCTGCGGCGGCTCGTGATCAGGTTAAAGAAAACATATAAACGAAAGGAATCCCCGATAAGCAGGCCGGAAGCCATAGTTGCTGCCGGAGAGCCCATAAGCCGCTCGTCTTTTATTATTAAAGCCGGCCTCATTACTGCTGCCGTCCCCCTGACCTCACTGACCTGGGGCATTGCATCAGGAGCGTACGATTATAAAGTGATACGAAAGCCACTGATATTGCCAAATCTTCCAAAGGCATTTGAAGGCTTGAAGCTTGCGCAGCTATCAGATATTCATTCAGGGAGTTTCTATAATCCGAGAGCCGTCCGCGGCGGGATTGAACTTTTATTGGCAGAGAAACCCGACGTCATCATCTTTACCGGTGATCTTGTAAACAGCGTGGCCTCTGAAATGCGGGATTATCAGGATATATTCAGCAAAGTGCGTGCTCCTCTGGGTGTCTACTCTACACTTGGCAACCATGACTATGGTGATTATTATTTTGGCAGAGAATCTTCACCCGCTAAAGTCAAAAACCTGCAGGATGTCATGAAGACTCACAAATTAATGGGCTGGGACCTGTTAATGAATGCACACAGACGGTTAAAGGTCAGCGGTGAAGAGATCGGTATCCTGGGTATAGAAAACTGGGGCATGGGCCGTTTTCCCAAATACGGCAAAATGGAACTGGCCGTGAAGGACACAGATGATCTTCCCGTTAAACTGCTGCTTTCTCATGACCCCTCACACTGGCGGGGAGAGGTACTGGAAAAATATCCGCAAATCGACGCCATGTTTAGCGGACACACACACGGAATGCAGTTTGGAGTGAAAACCGAGTCCTTTCAGTGGAGCCCGATACAATACATTTATAAAGAATGGGCAGGATTATACCGGGAGCAGCAGCAGCAATTGTACGTGAATGTTGGTTACGGTTTTCTAGGTTACCCTGGAAGAGTTGGAATTTTACCGGAAATAACGATATTTGAACTGACGCGGGCATAACCAATCTCCCGGCTTCATGCAGATGATAAAAAGGATCTTTCTTTCCATTCTTGATTTCCTGCTTTTCAGCAATCTTTTTATTGCCATTTGTGCAGTAGCGCAGGGCCTGATTACCTATCACCTTTTACACGTGCCGGCAGATAAATACGTCCTGGCTTTTCTTTTCTTTTCCACTATCGGGCTTTACAATTTCAGCATGCTTCTGGCCAAGCCCAAGGATCCCGGCAGTTCTCCATATGCCAGGGTAAGGTGGATCTTTTCACATCACCGGCTGATCATCTCTATAACACTCATCTCCATATTGTGCATCATTCCGCTGGGCTTGTGGTACCTCAGTATAGAATCAAAGCTGCTGATGATCTTTACGGGACTTATGGCTGTAGGCTACAATGTTCCTTTTTTAACGCTCAATCAGCAAAAAATAGGGCTTAGAAACATTCCCGGCATTAAACTTTTTCTGATTGCACTGGTATGGTCTGTCAGCTGCGTATTATTGCCCATCGTCGAGCTGGAACGAAACTACCATATCAATATATCTTCTGCCGAGACGCTGCTGCTGGTGGCCAAGCGATTTTTATTTATCGCTGCCATCACCGTGCCTTTTGACATCAGGGACCTGTTCCAGGATAAACTTTATGCACTTAAAACCATCCCTGTTATGCTGGGCGAGCGCAAGGCCTATATTTTCTGCCAGTTTTTGCTCGCAGGATACCTGGTATTGCTTCTGCTGTTCAACCAGGTGACTTATCCGGATGCCATAGGACTTGGATTGACATTGGTGCTTACCGGCTGGCTCATATTTAAGTCCGGCATCAAAAAAAATGAATACTATTATTTCGGCTATCTCGACGGTACCATGCTGCTTCAATACCTCGTGCTGATCCTGTTCAGCTATATTTCGGCATTAATATAGTCCCTCACCTAAGAAGGATTGAACCGGTACCCAACACCCCTGACTGTTTGCAGCAGCTGAGGATTATCCGGATTTAACTCTATCTTTTTGCGCAGCCTTACAATATGCATATCCAGTGTCCTGGTATTCACATCTGAATTGTATCCCCAAACCACGAGCATCAGCTCATCACGATTGATCACCTTATTTGGATTTCTGAGGAAATAAAGCAAAATCCTGTTCTCCAGTATCGTAAGCTCTATTTTCTTTCCATTCCTGAATAAAGTATGAATATTCGGATGATGCTCCATGTTGCCAAAACGGTGTACTTCGGACCGGTCATTGTTCAGCAGGAACTTCACCTTGCTATCCAGCATGGCTACAAGAACATCCATGTTAAATGGCTTGGTTACATAATCAGAGACGCCAAAATTATAAGCATCGATCTTGTCTATATCCTGTGCCTTGGCGGTCATCATGATGATCAGGTTTTCAAAACCCTGTTTACGGACCTCTTGACAAACTTCAGAGCCCTGTTTGCCCGGAAGCATCCAGTCCAGCAGCACAATGTCAGGTTTCTCAGTCAATATGATTTTTTCGGCAGCTTCTCCGTCGCCAACTTCCAGAACATTATATTCTTCTGCCTTTAAACGGTGTACTACTAAAAATCGCAGGTTTTCATCATCTTCAACTATCAGTATTTTAATTCCCTTTGCCATATCTATTAATCATTATGTGGTAGTACAATTTTAAATTCCGTTCCTTTGTCAACCCTGCTCTTTACGGTGATCTCTCCATCCATAAAGTTAACCAGTTCCTTACAGAAAGCCAAACCCAGCCCTACGCTTCCATTTTGGTTATATTGGTTCTGTATGCGGAAAAACTTCTTAAATATATTATTAATTTCTGATGCAGGAATGCCTATTCCGTGATCGGTAAACCTGAATACCACTTTACCTTTGATCAGCCTGGCACTAATGTGCAGTTTCTTCCGGTCCGGGGGAGAATACTTGTAAGCATTTTCTGCCAGGTTATCAAACAAGCTCCCTAACAATACCGGATCGGTTATAAAACTGGTAAAACCCGAAACCTCATAAGTAAAATCAAAATCAGGATGTTTTAGCTTGTGAGATTCTATTGTACTTACAATAAAATCATCAATATTTACTTCATCCTGGTTCAGCTCTATTGCTTTATTTTCAATCTGGGTGAAAGCAAGCAATTTATTCATCAGCCCGTTCAGCTTATCAGCTTCCTCATCCAGTATCTTGCCATAGAGGTTCAGTTCTTTTTGTGACAGCGTAGTTGCGCTTTTAATGTTATTCCCTGCAATCTTGATCACACTTACCGGTGTTTTAAATTCATGGGTAAGGTTGTTCATAAAATCATATTGCAGCTTAAACATCTTGTGATTGATGTTCAGGTTACGATAGATCAGAAAGGCCACCAGTACCACAATACTGTAAAACCCAAGTATTCCTAAAGCGATCGGCAAAAAATAGCTTAAGATCTCCTTGTCTATAAAAGATTTAGAGGAGATAAAATAAAGCTTGTAGTCTGAAAAGGGGCCGGGCAGAGTAATCTCCGTGGTGAGGTAAGCTGATGAAGTATCTAAAGGATCGTAAGTCAGCGGTTCAATCTTGATGTACTGATACAGTAACGGTCTGGAATTGATGATCCTGATCTTATAAGGGTCCAGATGGAACGACATCATGTCCTGCTGGTAAACCGGCTGAGACTTCAGCTCTTTCCGCATCATGGCCTTGTACATTTTCAGGTCTTCTATTCTTGGGATGTTCAAATAAGTGATCTTATTAGAGCGGACAACACTGAAATTACTAAACAGTTCATCCTGGCCGGGTACCCGGCCTGTATCCAGACTTTCAATAAATGTCACCAGTTTCAGTGCCAGCGTATTAAAATCGTCCCCGGCGATAAAATTCCTGGTGTCATTTCTTGAAAACAAGGACACCGAATCCGTTGGCACCAGAGTGCCAAATTGATATATACTTTTAGGCCCGAAAGAAAATTTCCCAATATTCAGGCCGTCACTGACCGGGGTATTCCGCACTTCTGAATCATAGAAAATTACCTTCGACACAAAAGGGTATTCCAGTAAAACGGTGTCCACAAAGTTTGACGCCGTTGCGGAGTCCAGGTATCCATTATAAAAAGACACCTCGGGCAATTTCTTTTGAAAGAAGTCATTATAGGGTTTAATGCTCTTTTCGAGTACGTTTACCTTTTCAGATACAAATTCATTTTCTATAAATTTGGTACTGAAGCGGTAGGCCAGAGCAAGCGATAAAATAAACAATACCGACATCAGGATGATGAAGGTAATGATCAGTGAAAAATTCTTACGGTAACCGCTCTTTTTGTCTGAAGACATTACTCCGGATTTACTTCTTTTTGAGATTAACTTCTAAAAATTGCTCCAGTGCAGTATAAAATTTTTGCCTGTTTTCATCACTTTTACCGAAAAAGGGATTCCCCTCGTTCTCCAGGTAAGTTACTTTTACCTCACGCTTCTGCAGATTCTTAACGAATTGTATGGTCTCCCCGATATTAATATTTGGGTCCTTAATATCCTGGGCCACAAATACAGGGGCATTTATTTTGTCTGTTTGAAACAGCGGAGAGGATTGTTTCATCCGGTCCACATCTGTCAGCGGATTTCCGATGATCTCATAAAACATCTGAAGGTTTGGCTTCAAATACGGCGGAATGGATTTAAGATAGGTAAACAAATTGATCACTCCGGAGTTTGATGCGGCACAAGCATAATTTCCCTTGCCTGCAACTACTCCGTTCAGCGCAACATGTCCTCCAAAACCTGTTCCGTATATCGCTATTCGTTTGGGGTCGGCAATTTTCTTGCTGATCAGCCATTTTACACCATCAGTAATGTCGTGCTGGATCTTACAGCCCCATTGCTTAAATCCTGATGCCGCAAAAGCTTTTCCATAGCCCGATGATCCGCGGTAGTTTACCTGGAAAACCGCATAGCCCCGGTTTGCTAAAAACTGGACTTCAGGATTATATCCCCAAAGATCCCTGCCGCCCGGACCATTATGCGGCAACACGACAACGGGAAGGTTCTGAGCCTTCTTATACAGCGGAAGTGTGAGGTATCCGTGTATGCTCACACTGTCACTGGCAGTATAGGTAACAGGCTTCATTTCACACATTTCTTCTTCTCTGATTGCAGAGTTAAAGTCACTTAACTTTCTCAGCTTTCCTGTGTTTTGAAAATATAAATAATAAGACCCCGGATTACGGTCAGTAAAGGTTCTTACTATATAAACGGTCTCCGCCCTGTCCTTGTCGATAATGCGTGTTTCGGTCTTTGGCAATAATTTATCAAGATCATTATACAGCAGTTTTATAGAATCATCCAGGTAATGTTTCTCTTTTTTCCAGGTTTCGTAAACGACAAACGACATCTGGTTCTTCTTCCTGGAATACTGGGCATCCGTGATATTTAAAGTATCGTTACCAAACAGGATTTTGATTTCCTTACCGGTGTTGCAGTCTACCTGGACCAATGCGCATTTGTCGCGGTTGATATTAGAAATGGCATAAACGACATTGGATCGCTCATGTGAAAAAGCGATCGGTCTGAAAGTAGTTTTAAAATTATTGGTCAGCACTGGCTTAAATTGCTGTGATTCATTTTCCCGGTACAGCAAGGTCTGATTTACCCCGTCGCTGCTGGTCGCCAGTCTTAATTTTCCTTCCGGATCAGTGATCCAGTCTGTAATATTTCCCGGGTTTTTGGCCGCCATTTCAGTAAGCCCGTTGCGCACGTTAAGCCGGTAGACATCAAATACCGTGGAGTCTCTTTTATTCGAAGAGATGAGCAGATATTTATCATCGATCAACTGGTCCTCCAGAACCTTTACCTTGTTTTTTTCATTGTTGGTGAGCTGCCGCTCATTGGTGCCGTCCTTGTCAATTATAAACAGATCCGAACGCTGTTTGCCAGCATCAAATTCTTTATAATAAATCAGCTCGTTCTTACTTGCCCAAAAATAAAAGCTAATGTTTTTATCCTTCAGCGTTGTAATGCGCTTATCCTGACCTGTTGCAATATTTTCAATGTAAAGGTTCTGATTTTTGCCCTCCAGTTTGAGGTATGACAAGTTCTTTCCATCAGGAGATATTCTGTAAGCGATCTTATCCTGAGATTTAAAAAAAGCATCTACAGGCAAAGTCCTCACCTTATCCTGCTGTCTGCATGCAAAAGCAAAACACAATAAAAAGAATAGTAAGAATGCTCTGCTTCCTGTCATATCATCTTCTGGTTTGCAAAACTACGCAACACTGTTTATGTATATACATTATTCACTAACATTGTTACTCGAAAGCCCGTTTGCCTGTCAGTTGAGCTTAAATTAGAAAATTTCATCAGAAAGGAAAACATAATCTGAGTAACATTTAAAATACGGGCTCAAATTTTATGTTTGGGCAATACGTTAAACATTACGATTCAAATCGTTATTTTAGTAGTTCCTTTGAAACTTCCTATGAAGAAATTTGTGCTGACCATTTTACTGTTTACCGTTCATCTGCTTTGCCTGGCCCAGGATGAGGTTGATGACGCACTTGCGTTTCAATATTACCAGCAAGGCCAGTATCAGGAAGCTTCTGTATTATTTGAAAAGCTTTTCAGCCGTACAAAAAGTGACACTTATTTTGATTTTTATTACAATTCACTCGTAAAACTCAAAAAACTGGATGATGCCGAAAAGGCCGTTAAAAAGCTCATCAGGCAAAACCCGAAAAATTTCCATTACACCCTGGCACTTGCCCGTGTCTACCAGGAAAAAGGGCAGACTGAAGCCGCTACAAAAATGTATATGGAAACCATAAACAATGTGCCTGCGGATGAATTTAAAGTGCGGGAACTGGCCAATCTCTTTTATGGGTTTCAGGCTTACGATCTTGCCATTACCACGTTCCTGCAGGGCAGAAAAATATTAAACAGCGAAAAAATATTCACTTATGAGCTGCTAACGATATACCGGTTTAAAAAGGACAAGAATATGCTCGTTCAGGAATATGTTAGTGCATTGGCCGCTATGCCGGAATTATTGCCGCAGGCCGAGAGTGTATTGTCGAGTATATTTGAAGACAACACTGATTATCAGATCTTACAGGCCGCCCTGCTAAAAAAGATCCAAAAGGATCCGCAGGCTGAAATCTATACCAGGCTCCTCATTTGGCAGTACCTGCAGCAGCAGGAGTACGAAATGGCCCTAAGACAACTCATTGCCCAGGACAAAAGGATCAAGGATGACGGCGGCATCCTTTTTAATGCAGCCAATAGCTTTATAGCCAACAAAGCCTACACAACAGCCATTAAAGCCTATGAGTACCTGGTCGGAAAAGGTCAGGACAACGTATATTTTTTGCCCGCCAAGATAGAGATGATCGATGCCAGGTACCAGCTCGCGCTATCCGGACAGTTCGATAAGAAAGCCATAGCAGATCTCGCGGCCCAATATGAATCCCTGCTGCAGGAATATGGAAAGACCCCCCAAACAGTATTCGCCTTAAAAAAACTGGCAAACCTCCAGGCCTATTATATCGGTGACCTGGATAAGGCTGAAAAGGAACTGGAAAGTGCCCTGGCGATCCAGGGCATTGCCGCTGCTGATATCGGCCAGATCAAACTGGATCTTGGCGACATCTATATCTTGACCCGGCAGCCCTGGGAAGCGTTTCTGATCTATGAACAGGTAGCCAAACAGTTCGAAGCACAGCCTATCGGTAATGAGGCACACTACAGGTCAGCAAAACTATCTTTCTACCAGGGCAACTTCTCCTATGCCAAGTCCCAGGCCGATGTCCTGAAGGCCTCCACTTCTCAGCTTATCGCCAATGATGCGCTTAACCTGAGCCTGCTCATTTCTGATAACCTGCAGTCTGCTACAGACAGCAGCGCACTTAAAATGTATGCTGATGCAGAGATGCTCGAATTCAGAAACCTTCCATTAAAAGCATTGGCCAAACTGGATAGTATCAGTATAGCATTCCCGGCCAATAGCCTTACTGACGATGTCCTGATGACAAAATCAAGGATATACATCAAAGACAAGGACATCACCAATGCAGTCAAGGCCTTAACGACGCTTACAGCGCAGGAAAGCAGCAGCATATGGGCCGATGATGCTTTGTTTGCGCTGGCTGAGCTTTATGAAAAGAACATCAAGGATACCGAACAAGCCAAGACGCTCTATCAGAAGCTGATCAATGACCATCCGGGCAGTATGTTTACCACAGAGGCGCGCAAGCGCTTTAGAAAACTTCGCGGGGATATTATTGGTACATAGTTCATATCTTTGCCCGATGTTATTATATAATGTTACCTCGATCATAGAGGACGATACCGCCGCACAATGGCTGCAATGGATGCAGGAGGAACACATTCCAAAAGTGATGGAAACCGGAAAATTCGTGTCTTACCGCTTGTTAAAAGTATTGGATTCTCCCAATGAAGGAGTCACCTATTGCGCCCAGTATGTGGCCGAAAGTATGGCTGAATACGAGGAGTATCAGGAAAAATTTGCGCCCGAATTACAGGCAGAGGCCCTTCAACATTTTGAAACCAGGGTTGTAGCCTTTAGAACACTGATGGAATACATTGCTTAATCCCACATATGAATATTGTTAAAACCCCAATAGAAGGCCTGCTGATCATAGAGCCTAAAGTCTGGAAAGACAACCGCGGCTATTTTTACGAAAGTTTCAATGCCAATTTATTTGCCAATGCCGGTATCAGCCACGCCTTTGTACAAGACAATCAGTCTTTTTCGCAAAAAGGAGCTTTACGTGGTCTTCACGCTCAAAAACCTCCGTTCGCACAAGGCAAACTGGTACGCGTTATCGCTGGAAGTGTACTGGATGTCGCTGTAGACATCAGGAAAAATTCTGCCACCTTCGGACATCATTTCAGCATTGAGCTAAGCGGGGAAAACCATAAGCAACTGTGGGTTCCTCCTGGTTTCCTGCACGGTTTCCTAACCCTCGCAGACCATACCATCTTTACCTACAAAGTAACCAGTTACTATGACAGGGATTCAGAGATCGGCGTGATGTGGAATGATGCGGACCTGAATATCAAATGGAATGCAGAAATTGCTGAAGAATCACTGCTGCTGTCTGAAAAGGACTTGCTGTTACCAGCGTTTAAAGATTTCGACAGTCCGTTTTAATCAGCTTTATTGTTTGATCAGATCGTATAGCTCATCCAGTTTAGGAGATAACACAATTTCAATCCTGCGGTTTTTACTTCTGCTTTCAGCGGTTGTATTTGGTCCTAAGGGTTGAAATTCTCCCTTGCCGGTTGCAGTCATGCGAACAGCTTCCACTTTACTTACCTCTGTAAGGTACCTGACTACCGAGGTAGACCTTAAAACACTCAGGTCCCAGTTGTCTTTAATTTGCCCAAGGTTGGTAATTTTCTGTGAATCGGTATGGCCTTCGACAGCGATATTGATCTCCGGCTGCTGTTTCAGCACATTAGCCAGCTGACTCAGCGCCTGCTTACCTTTTTCATCAATGATGATACTTCCCGAAGGGAACAGCAGTTTATCCATCAGCGAAACATATACTTTACCGTTCCTGATTTCCACCGTCAGTCCATTCTTGGTAAAGCCCAGCAAAGCCTGCTGCAGTTTTTCTTTGAGCTGATTGGTGGCCTCATCACGTTTGCGCAGGATCTCTTCGACTTCCTTCAACCGCTGCTCACGTTTTTTAAGGTCACTGCTCAATTTGTTGATCTCAGAGGAACTATTGCTGCGCAGCTTCGTATAATTGCTGTCCATCTCAGAATACCTGCTTTTAAGATCATTTAGCGCACTGCTTAAACCAACAGTGTCTTTTCTAAGCCTGGCGATCAGACCTTCCAAACTTTCATTCTTCTGCTGTGACTCAGTCCAGCCTTTACTCAATGAGTCCTGTTTAGACAATAAAGACTTGTATTTTTTCGGGGACAAAATAACGCAGGAGCTCCATGCACTGACGGCCATCACGGCGAACAAAAACAAAATGATTTTTTTCATTAATATATAATTGCTTTTCTAGCAGTAATAAAATCTAACCTGGTCATTGTGCCATGGCATTTCTCAAAAATAAAATAAATGGGTAGACACTTTTAAAAGCATTTTTCAACTTATCAACGATTCCCGGGCTCAGGAACTCTTCATCTTTAAGGGGATAGATCGCAATATAGCTTTTCAGCTTCAAAAGTTCGATCTGCGGATGATCATTTTCATAGCCTTTCGGGGCCTTTTTTAATTTATCTTCTTCACTCAGCTTATAGATCTTTTTAAAATCCCCGGCATTAATGATGTCCAGAAATTCCGAAGTATTGTAATCAATCTCTTCTCTTATCTTCTTTAGTACAGCAGCCTCCGGCATCCAGAATCCTGCGGCAAAAAAGGAATTATCCGGTTGAATGTGCAGGTAGTACTCGGGTTCGGGAACTCCTTTGCCCTTTACCCTGAATGAAGTGCCATAATTATTTTTATAAGGATCTTTGTTTTTACTGAACCGCACATCCCTGTAAATTCGCATTAAGCATTTCTTAGCAGGCATATCTGCCGGAAATTCTTTATCGACAGCGGCCAGCTCCTGAATGAGCAGTGTGATGAACGACAATACATCTTCACGTGCCGTTTCGTAGCGCTCTTTATTTTCCGCGAACCATTCACGGTTATTATTTTTAGCTACATCGGTTATAAATCCAAGGGTCTCAGGCTTAATCATGGCTTATCATAATAGGCGTTATACTTTATTTTCGGAGATAGCCAATGTAATAAAATCACCCGTGAATACCGGTAATTAAATGGCGCCAAAAGTAAACAGCCTGTAAAAATTACCGTAATGTATAGCCAAAGTGATTCAAATTCGAGGTTTCCTCCTGAAAACGCGTACGTACCAATGCCCAGCCCGATCATTTCAGCACAGTTCATCGCATAGCTCACGTACATCGCGGCATAGAAATATCCCGGCTCTATCTCAAACCGCTGACCACAGTGCGCACAAACCGTATTGGTACGCTGAACATCCAGGCCATAAAGACTGCCTGTAAAAATATCACCTCGCCGGCACTGCGGACATTTGCCGTGGATGACTGCATAAAACTTAGATGTTTTGAGCATATCCTGCAGATTTTTTACGGTATTTTAAATACCACAATACACCTATACCGGATATCATCAGATAAGGAATTACCAAAAGGTATATGATGCCTGAATTCAGTCCTTTACCTTGTGTATTGCCATTCTTTGTACCCTGCTCCGCACTGATTGTACACATCGCACACTGCGCCTTAACAGGAGTGACAGACGAACCCGCAAACAATAAAATAAGAATGAAAACAAATGCTATCCTTTTCATGCTGCAAATATAAGGAAAGAAAATCCGGACTAAAAATTATAATATGGAGAGATCATCAGATAAACCACAACTCCTGTAACAGCCACGTACAGCCAGACTGGATAAGCCCAGCGAACGATCTTCCTGTGACGCTCTACCTGCATACTGAAACCTCTTAAGAAACTGATCAGGATCAGCGGCAATACAGCAACGGCCAGGATAATATGCGTGATCAGGATAAAGAAATAAACATACCTGAATGCCCCTGCTGCTGCCAGCTCTGCGGCCGACAAAAGTCCGTCATGATCTGCATCGCCAAAGCGGGTATCTTTTTCATACAGATGGAAAAGGATATAAAATACGAGAAATAATGCAGACAGGACGAAAGTGATCACATTTGTCACTTTATGGGCCTGTATATTCTTTCGCCTGATAAAGATCAGCGAAACCACAAGAAGAACCGAACATGTTGCGTTAATACCTCCAATAATATGCGGCAACATATAAATAAAGGCGGGTCTGCCCTGAGGCGGGGGAATCAGTTTTAAAGCAATGACCACCAGCAAAACCACTGCGGTCACCACCCATATTAATCTTAAAAAAAACTTATCGTTGATATTCATATAAATTGGATATTGGAAAAATTATCTTCCGTCTTCAGTATTTCTCAGTACTTCTGCGATCAATACCTTGATCTCATCATCCAGCCTCGATAAATCTTCCTGCCTGTTTGAGCGGTAATAACCCCGGATCCGGTGCTGAGGATCAACCAGCACAAAATAATCACTCAATAGAAAATGCTTGCGTCCCCTGCCAAAAGCCTGATGCGCATCCATAAATAACTGCTCATTTATAAATGAAAAAAGCTTAGTGCTGTCTCCTGTAAGGAGATCCCACTTTCCAGGTTTTGCAGAGAGACTGTCTGCATATTTTGTTAATACTTCAGGCTGGTCATAAACAGGGTCAATGCTCATACTCACAAAATGTATCATTCTATTTTCCGAATACATGGCGTCAAATGCCTGCATTGCCTTATTGGATAACCTCACTGCTTCCGAAACCGGCTGAGTATAGAACACGTTAAAAATAACAATCTTGTCTTTATAATTATTCCAGCTGACAGATTTACCAGCCTGATTGATAAAATCAAGACCCTTCGCCTCATGATATATCGTATCAGCGATCGTTTTACCCCTTACCTCATGAAAAGAATGCCCATACACTTTGGGCCCAAAAAAAGGCAGTGGTTTATACCTGTTCTTGCCCTGGTCCTGCAGCAAATAATATAAAAATCCTGGTACCGCTAATATGGTGACCAGGATTAAGATTTTCTTTATAGAAGCAGGCTTCATTAAACAACAGGCATATGCACGTTCAGGTAATCTCCTTCAATCATCATCAGCACGATAAAATACATGATGAATACGAATGAAACTGTTAACGCCAGCTGTAACCCGCGTTTCTCAAATTTCAGGTGCATGAAATATGCAACAATGTAGAACGCTTTTAATAACGTCAATACGATGTAGATGTAATTACCGGTATGCTGGGTAAGGTGACCACCAGGAATTGCCCATAGCGCAATGATAAACTCAATTACTGTGATCAGCAATAGAATTCCAAATACCTTCCAGATTTTACCTTTCGATAAACCTGCGTGATCACCGTGCTCGTGACCTTCTTCTGTATGTGAGTGATGTTCTGACATGATAATATTTTTATAAAATTACAATTAAACCAAATAGAAGAATGTAAATACAAACACCCATACTAAATCTACAAAGTGCCAGTACAGACCTACTTTCTCCACCATTAAGTAATGACCTTTCTTTTCGAAAGTTCCGTTAATGGTCATACACAATATAATGATATTAATGATCACTCCGCTAAACACGTGAAACCCGTGGAAACCCGTAATGGTAAAGAACAGGTTGGCGAATTGCTGCGCCGCCACCAAAGATACCGGTCCGTTAAAGAAGTGCTTCAGTTCCTCTGCTGTAGGAATAGTTCCCCACCAGAAACCATCATGGTGCAAGTGAGTCCATTCAATCGCCTGACAGCCTAAGAACATTAACCCTCCTATAATCGTGGCGATCATCCATCCGATAACTTCTTTTTTAGAGCGTCTGTGTCCGGCCTCAACAGCCAGTACCATGGTTACCGAACTCATGATCAGGATGAAAGTCATGATACCGACGAAAACCAATGGAGCGCCATGTTCTGCTATTCCCGGAATGGACTGGAACACCTTATCAGGTGCAGGCCATGTAAACTTACTGAAGCGCTGTGCCCCGTAGTAGATCAAAAGCGACGAAAATGTGAATGCATCAGAAACCAGGAAAAACCACATCATAATTTTGCCGTACTCTACTGACCACGGCGAGCGGCCTCCACTCCATGGAGTAGTTTTTACCTGATCTAATTGTGATAATGAACTCATTTTGTAAATAGTAATAGTTTGTTAAAAAATCTAACTGTTCAAAAGTAAAAAAACATACAGATATATCCATAATATATCTATAAAATGCCAAAATATAGCCGCGACTTCCATCCGGAATTTACGCCTCTCCGAAGAGATATTCAAATATGTGCCCACAATGGCGTTCAATAAAAAGCAAACCCCTGCGAAAATGTGTAATAAGTGGAATCCGGACACCACATAGATCATGGAAATCGCTGCGTTATTATTAGAGAAAAAAGCACCGGTTGCAACCAGTGTAGACCATGCGGATATCTGCAAATACCCAAATAAGATCCCCAATGCCAGTGTCACCCACAAAAGCCCGCGCTGGACACCTGTATTTCCTGCTTTTAATGCCCTGGAGGCTAAAAACAAACACAGGCTGCTGACCAGCAAAACCGCTGTACTGTAAATGAACAGATCCGGCAATACCAGTCCGTGTCCCTTCCCTTTAGAGGCGGAGAACACAATATAGTAACTCGTCCAGCCCCCGAACATGATCATTGACGACACCATGAACAGCCACACTATGAACTTTTTAGGTTTCAAATCTGTCTGAGCGTCGTTGTTCACATCCTGTTTATTTAATGTATGTACCATTTTAAATTTATTTCGCTATAAAATCAAACAATAAAATCAATTGCACCAGCGGCAGGTAAAAGAAAGAGCAAAACATTACTTTTCTCGCACTCGCCAAATCCATATTCATCCACATCTTAAATGCAAGCCAGGCAAAAACCAATCCGGCTACCAGGGAAACCGCCGCAATGTAATACCCTCCAAAACCATAGAATGTTGGCAGTAAACTTACAGGGATCAAAATCAACGCGCTCAGAAAGGTAATGAAGGCACTGACCTTGTCCCGTTTTGTAGTAGGCAGTAACCTAAATCCCGCCTTTTTATAGTCATCATCCAATACCCAGGCAATGGACCAAAAATGCGGGAATTGCCATACAAACTGGACCAGGAAAAGTATCACTGCGATCCTGTCGATTTTGCCATGCGCGGCTACATAACCGATCAGCGGCGGTAAAGCTCCTGGTATCGCACCTACAAACACAGCTATAGGTGACTTTCTTTTTAAAGGAGTGTAAGCAAACGCATATAAGAATATGGAAAATACCGACAGCAGACCTGTTTCAATATTCAGCTTACCCAGCAGCCAGGTCCCCAGCATACCCATTACCAAACCGGAGACCAGTCCTTGCCCGGTTGTCATATGACCTGCAGGCATCGGCCGGTCCTTTGTTCTGGTCATCAGCTTATCAAGATCTACCTCAATTACTTCATTGAAACAATTCGCCGCAGAAGTAACCAAAAAACCACCTGCGATCAGGATCAGCCAGTTAGTCCAGTCAATGCCCGGTGCAACTCCGTCTATTGAAACCTTCGAACCGATCAAAAAAGTAACCGATGCCGAAAACACAACCAGAAAAGTTAATCTGAATTTAATGAGTTTGGAGAAATCTGTTAAAAATTGTTTCAAGTTATATTTAATTAATCCCCTGTTTGTAGGCCGTTGTTTTGTAAACCAGCAAATAAAGGTAATATTGAAGGCTAAATAAAAGTGTGCTAAATAAAATGTGCAGCGCTTGCGCATAAGGAGGCAGGGCAAGATTTGACAGCAATAAACCAGTAATGATCTGCAGGATCAAAGTAACTGCTATAGAATTTATGACCATCAATGCAGCAGACTTTCCGCTGAATCTGTCCTTTGTCACCTTATAAATAATAATGTTCAGTAAGAGTACCGCTATGGCCAGATCACGGTGTAAAGAGAAAATCTCACCCACCCTGCTTAACCAGCTCCCCCTGTCCCCATACCTCAGACTCCTGGATACCGCATCAACCGCTTCCCTTACCTCGGTGCCCAGAACGATCTGTACCACAGTGACCACTATTCCCAGAAAGATCAGCAGTTTCAGCCAGAACACCTGCGCCATAACCACGGTCCGTTGTTTATGCATTTGCTGCGCATAATTATATGTATAGATCAGAATTGCCAATATCACCAGGGCCAGGAGCATGTGTACGGTAACGATCCAGGCGACCAGGTTAGTGGAGACCACAATAGAGCCAAGCCATGCCTGAAAACCCACGATGATCAGATTTAAAAAACTAAGTGCGATTATTCTTTTTGCTGTTCTGCGATAAGTAAAAGAAAAAATCAGCAGTCCCAATAACAAAAATCCTGTCAAAGCCCCCATTAGTCTGTTTACATATTCAGTCCAGGTCTTTGCAGCATTGAATGTCTCCGGCTGCAGGATTGACGCATCATGCCTGATACTGTCTGCAAGCTGGGATTTGCCCATTTTATCAAGTGTCTTCGCGAAACGCTCATTCTTTGCAACCCGCTCAGCCACGAATTTCTCCTTATAATCGGCAGGAAGCTGGCTGACAGCAGTTGGCGGCACATATTGATCAAAACACTTTGGCCAATCCGGACAGCCCATACCAGACCCTGTACTGCGTACGATACCGCCTGCCAGAATTAGCAAAAGGGTAACCACAATTGTTGTAAGGTTTAGCCTGATAAATCTCTCTTCAGATTTAGGAACCATGTGTAAATGATTAAAAAAAATGAGGTATCTGTTGTAAGTATTTACCTACTGCAGATACCCCATCTCATTATAAACTATAATACTAGTCTAATTTCGTTTTAGCTGCAGCAGCTTCTTCCTGCTCTTCCCACTCTCTCTGTATACGCTCAGATTCAGCATTTCCCTCAAAGTCATGCGGCATATTTGAACTCATGGTTTGCGAGAAAGGCACAGTTTGCGGAATAAAATCTTCTTCAGCACCAGGTTTACTGTAGTCATATGGCCAGCGGTAAACAGTTGGGATTTCGCCAGGCCAGTTGCCGTGCAGGTGCTCTACCGGAGCAGTCCATTCCAGCGTATTAGCTCCCCAGGGATTTTGAGGTGCCCGTTTGCCCTTAAATATAGAGTAGAAGAAATTCCAGAGAAAGGCCACTTGTGCAAGCGCGCCGATGATCGCCGCCCATGTCACAAACACGTTTACGGTAAGCCATTTCTGCATAAACTCAAACTCTGTAAAAGCATAGTAACGGCGGGGTACACCATCCAGGCCTAAGAAGTGTAATGGGAAAAATACCAGATAAGCCGCGATAAAGGTCAGCCAGAAATGCAGGTAACCCAATTTATTGTTCATCATTCTTCCGAACATTCTCGGATACCAGTGATAAACACCCGCGAGCATACCAAAGATCGCTGCTGAACCCATTACCAGGTGGAAGTGAGCTACCACAAAATAAGTATCGTGGAGATTAATATCCAATGCAGCATTACCCAGGAATATACCGGTCAGACCTCCTGAAATAAAGAAGGATACCAGTCCAATGGCAAACAGCATTGCAGGGGTAAATTTGATGTTCCCGCGCCAAAGTGTAGCCAGGTAGTTAAAAGTCTTGACTGCTGAAGGTACCGCGATAATGAGCGTGGTGATCATAAATACACCTCCGAGCAGCGGGTTCATACCCGTTACAAACATGTGGTGACCCCATACAATAAAGGACAGCGTAGTGATACCGATCAATGAATAGATCATCGCATGGTAACCAAATATCGGCTTCCTGGAGTTCACCGAGATGATCTCAGAAGAGATACCCAGAGCAGGCATAATTACAATATATACTTCCGGGTGACCAAGGAACCAGAACAAATGCTGCCATAAAATCGGCGAGCCCCCTTCATTCGGCAATACCTGGGTACCCATTACAATATCAGAAAGATAAAAACTCGTTCCAAAACTACGGTCAAATATCAGGAGCACAACACCGGCTACCAGCACAGGGAATGACAAGATACCCAATACGGCAGTCAGAAAAAATGCCCAGATCGTCAGCGGCATTTTCCAAAGGTCCATACCCTTTGTACGCATATTTAATACAGTAGTTACATAATTGATACCACCCATCAAAGATGAAGCAACAAAAAGCACCATACTGATCAGCCATAAGGTCATTCCAAGTCCGGATCCGCTAATTGCAGTTGGCAAAGCAGACAATGGAGGATATACCGTCCATCCGGCACTCGCAGGACCCGTTTGAATAAAGAATGAGCTCATCATGATCACACAGGCCGAAAAGAAGAACCAGTAAGAAAGCATGTTCAGGAACGGCGAAGCCATATCCCTTGCACCCAGTTGAAGCGGGATCAGTAAATTACTGAATGTACCGCTCAAACCCGCGGTTAACACAAAGAACACCATAATGGTTCCGTGAATCGTTACCAGCGCCAGGTAAAAATCGGGTTTAATCCGTCCGCCTTCAGCCCACTTTCCTAAAAAAGTTTCCAGGATAGGGAAAGATTTATCAGGCCAGGCCAGCTGTAACCGGAACAATATGGACAAACACATTGCTATTACAGCCATGATAATACCAGTTATCAAGAACTGTTTGGCGATCATCTTGTGATCCTGACTAAAGATGTACTTCGTTAAGAAAGTCTCTTTGTGATGTCCATGATCATCATGGCTATCGTGGTTATGTGTATCGTGTAATGATATAGTTGACATAATGTGCTATTCCAGTATTGTTATTTTTTTAAAGCTATTTGATTTGTATTAACCGCTGAAGTATCCGTTGCAGCCGGCTCAGCTGCCGGTGCTGCGGTTACAGGCATGTTAAATTGTTTTCTCAAATCGTCAGTTAAATATGGAGCCTGCTCAGCAATCCAGACATTGTATTCTTCCTGTGATACCACCCTTACTTCCTTCTGCATGTTGTAGTGGCCCTGGCCACAGATCTTTGCACACAGGAACAAATATTGGAATTTAGGATCATTCGTTTTCTTCTTCATCTCCGCAGTGGTGATCGTTGGCGTGAATTCAAAGAAAGAAGTCATGCCGGGAACGGTGTTCAGCTGAACCCTGAAATGCGGCATATAAAAACTATGTAATACATCCTTACTGGTCAGGATCAAACGAACAGGCTTGTTCACCGGGATCACCATGACATCTGCTACCTGATCATCAAGAGACTTCTTGTCGTTAAAATCTATACCCAGTGAATTGGCGGAATTGATCAGTTTGTAATTTTTAACACCTACCACACCGTCGGCTCCCGGATAACGGATAGTCCATGAAAACTGAGCAGAAGTGATCTCAATGCTGATCGGCTTATTGTTCGGGTCTACAACTTTATAGAATATAGACCTCCAGGTCAGGAAACCCATTAAAACCAGTACCGTTAACACTAGGGCCGGGATAATAGTCCACAAACGTTCCAGAGCGTTATTATGCGGATAGTAATATGCTTTTCGTTTACCGGTATTCTTATACAGATAGGCGAATCCGAATAAGGCAATATGTGTCAGTATAAAAACGATCGTCGTAATGATCAGCGTGATGTTAAACATCTGATCGATCTTTTTACCATGTTCTGAAGCTGCCTCGGGCAGCAGCATGTTGCCATGGACTGTATATTCCCAGTATACTCCGTATATACCTACGATCAGAAACAGAGCGAAAAGAAATCCATTTATAGCATCCCAGTTGATCCCTTTAGGTTTATCCTGTGCCTGCCTGGTCAGTTCATACACTTTCAGTGCCTTTCCGATTATTGCTATGAACAAGCACAGTACCAAAAAGGCCAGCACGTAAAAAATTGCCGACTTATAGACCGGGCCCATGTCCACTGGTTTTTCGGCGGTCGCAGCAGCAGCTTCTGCAGCCTGAGCAAATGCACCGGTATTTGCAAACGCAGTCAATATTACTGCCAGTCCCGCTATTGTTTTATTACTTATAAATTTTCTTAAACTCATTTCCTTAAAAGTAGTAACACTGTACTTCTATTATACTATTATTTATTATATGCTGTTCCACCGGTATTACAAGTGGTGATTTAAACTTTCCTGCAAGAAAGGATGATTTTTTGCGATCAATGGCTTCTTGCTCAATGCCCTCAGAACGGTAAAGGTAAACAAACCTACAAAACCTACTGCAGTTCCGATCTCAATAAATCCAAACCCATTCTCACCCTTCTTCACTGCCCCAGGCATGATCATCTGATAATAGTCTACCCAGTGGCCGCACAACACAACAATTGAAACCGCCAGCAATATATTTTCCTGTCTTTTGTTATCCCTGTCCATCAGCAGCAATACCGGTGATAAGAAGTTAAGGATCAGGTTTAAATACCACCAGAATTCATAATTCTCCCATCTGTTGTAAAAATACACGGTCTCTTCCGGAATGTTCGCATAATAGATCAGCATGAACTGCGCAAACCATACATAGGTCCAGAATATAGAGAAGCCAAAGATGAACTGTCCAAGATTGTGCAGGTGACTGTTATTTACCCAGCTCATGTAACCCGCTTTTCTCAGCAGGATCAGAATGATGGCAATAGCAGCCAGGCTGCTCACCCACATGGCGGCAAAATTGTACCAGCCGAACATGGTAGAGAACCAGTGAGCTTCCAGTGACATCACGGTATCAAATGCAAATATCGGCGTAGTAAATCCGTAGATCACTAAAAATATACAAGAGTACTTAAAGCTCTTTCTGTATGAATTCAGACCGCCCTCTAAATCTTCATTGTTTGACCATTTAGCCAGGTAATAGGCGAATATACTGTATATCGTCAGAAAAACGATCTGTCTGCCCATAAAGAACGGGACGTTCAGAAACGACGACTTGCCGTCTATCAATTTATCATAGTTCTCACTGTTGGGATCGGTAAGACCCTCTGCGTGCCAGTGGTGATATAAGTTGTGCGAATATAATCCAAGCCCTATTACCACCAATAAGATCACTACTGCAATCGGCAGCACTTTGGCCATGGCCTCAGGTACACGTAGTATCGAAGCGGACCATCCTGCCTGCGCCACAAACTGTACGGCTAAAAAGAAGGCGCCGGACATGCAAACACAAGCGAAGTAATAAGCCATTAGTAACAGGTTTGCAAAAGTACGCTCATGCAGCGACTCTTTAGAAAAACCAAAACCAATAGCCGCTATACCTATAACTATAGCGATTATGCTTAAAGTTTTTGCTTTACCTGTAAACTCAAACTGCTCAGTTAAATTATAATTATGAGTTCCCATTTATTTCTTCTTTACTATTTTGCTTTTTGTAATTCTTGTACGTACAATACCACTTTCCATCTCTCGTCAGGCGTGAGCTGGGAGGCGTAAGATCCCATCATGTTCACACCGTATTTAATGGTATGGTAAATTTTTCCTGCAGTCAGGTCTTTCATCAGACCACCCCTTGAAGATGCTTTTTCCGGATCAATGAATGAAGGTACCCCGCTAAACTTCTCAATTTTAACCAGGTGGCCTTGTCCGTCACCTTTTTCTCCATGGCAAGGACCGCACATCACCACATAAAGGTGCTGCCCTTTCAGTAAGTTCTCTTCAGTCAGCGGCATGGTATTTACCAGGCTCACACCTGCGGCCTCATACCCTTCCTTTGTATTCGGATAAATATCATCCTCCACAAACCCAATTGGTGCTGTATGAGCCGGAGGTGTCTGCGCAGTTTGTCCCTTAAAACTTTTCAACTGCTCATTAGTAGTAGACAGGGGCTGATCCGGGTTAGGCGCAAGCGGATCATACATATTCCTTGCATATTCTAAACCCGTGCTTTCTTTATCCCGGCATGCTGAAAATACCACAGCACTAGCCAGAATACAAAACGAGGCTAAAACTACTTTATTCTTATTCATAGCTAACATACTTCCTTTCATTGTACTTTATTTCCAAAGCACCGGCATCTTTTAATAAATCATCAATTTTACTGTGCTCAGCATTTTCTTTAGCGTCTATCGCAATGATAAACCTGTCATCAGTTGCCCTCAGGTCCATTACTCTTGGAGCCCGTCCGGGAAACAAATGTGTAGATGCATAGTAAGCACCAACCAGACTGAATGCACAGAACAAAACTGTAAGCTCAAACATGATTGGAATAAAATCCGGCAGTGCTAAAGCGGGTTTACCACCAATGTTGTGCTTCCAATCTACTACAGATGTTAAATAGATCAGTGCAAATGCAGATGCAGTACCTGTTAATCCGCAAAAGAATGCGAGTATATCCAGTCTGGATCTTTTAATTCCCAATTTAGCTTCGATGCCGTGAATAGGCATTGGTGTATAAACATCATGTATCTTAATGTTATTCTCCTGCAATTTTTCGATGCCATGCATCATTTCATCAGGATCACCAAAACTGCCTAAAATATATTTGATATCACTCATTGTTATATTTTTGCGTATTCTTCTTGTTTAACACTATCAAACTTATCTAAAGATTCTATGTATTCTGCTACATATTCTTTATCTAAATGACCTTCTTTAATTTGCTCCAGTTTAGCCTGTTCACTGGCACTCTTCAGCAGTAATTTAACCTCTGCGATTGCAATTGACGGCAACACCCTTAAGAACAGCAGGAACAAAGTGAAGAATAATCCTATTGAACCTATGAACACACTCACATCAACCCATGTTGGATAGAACATCGCCCAGCTTGACGGGATATAATCACGGTGCAGTGAAGTCACGATAATTACAAAACGTTCAAACCACATCCCGATATTCACTACGATAGATAAGATCCAGGTAGCCGCAATGTTGGTCCGGATCTTTTTAAACCACAACAGCTGCGGCGAGATCACATTACAGGTCATCATCATCCAGTATGCCCACCAGTACGGACCGGTTGAGCGGTTGATAAATGCGTATTGCTCATATTCAGAACCTGAATACCAGGCGATGAAAAACTCAGTTAAATAAGCTACACCCACAATAGATCCGGTCAGGATGATGATCTTGTTCATTGATTCAATGTGGAACATGGTGATGTAATTTTCCAGACCCAGCACTTTACGTGCAACCAGCAATAAGGTAAGTACCATCGCAAAGCCTGAGAAGATCGCTCCCGCCACAAAATAAGGAGGGAAGATCGTGGTGTGCCATCCCGGAATTACCGAGGTAGCAAAGTCCATGGATACAATGGTGTGTACCGAAAGTACAAGTGGTGTAGAGATACCTGCAAGGATCAGAGACACCGCCTCAAAACGCTGCCAGGTTTTCACATTACCAGACCATCCGAATGAGAATATAGAATAGATCCTGCGTCTCAGGCCTGTAGCACGGTCACGGATCGTTGCGATATCAGGCAATAAACCTGTGTACCAGAACAATAAGGAAACCGAGAAGTAAGTAGAGATCGCAAACATATCCCATACCAGCGGCGAGTTAAAGTTTACCCATAGTGAACCAAACTGATTTGGCAATGGCAGTACCCAGTAAGCCAGCCAGGGGCGGCCCATGTGAGATACTACGTAAGTGGCTGCGCAGATAACGGCAAATATCGTCATCGCCTCAGCAGATCTGTTGATGGAGTTCCTCCAGTTCTGACGGAAGAGCAGCAGTACCGCAGAGATCAGTGTTCCTGCGTGACCAATACCCACCCACCACACGAAACCGGTGATGTCCCAGGCCCAGCCCACTGTTTTATTCAATCCCCATGATCCGATACCGAACCAGAAGGTGTAGCTCACGGCAAACACCCAAAGTGTAGCACCGCAAAGTGCGATTATAAATCCAATCCACCACGCCCTGTTAGGCTTGTTCTCCACCGGCAGCAGAATGTCACTCGTAATCTTCGAATACGTGATGTTCTGGCCGGTAATTAGTGGTTCTCTTAATATTGATTCCTTATGTCCTGACATAATTTATTTTCTTTTAATATCAGCTATCTGCTTACGCGTGTACTGTTGTATCTGTATTTCTAATTTTTGTCATATAACCTATACCCGGCTGTACGTTGATCTCTTCCAGCACGTAGTAAGTACGCTCACTGCGCAATGCTTTGGAAACTTCCGAATTAGGGTCATTGCCGTCGCCAAATATGATCGCATTTGCAGAACAAGCTTGCTGGCATGCCATTTTGATATCGCCATCCTTCAATGGACGTTTCTCGATTTTGGCCTGCAGTTTACCAGACTGGATACGCTGAATACACATTGAACATTTCTCCATCACACCTCTTGAACGGGCAGTTACATCGGGGTTAAGTACCAGCTGAGTAAACTCATTGTTCAGGTAATTGTCAAAACGTGAGTCGTTCCAGTAGTTGAACCAGTTGAAACGGCGCACTTTGTACGGACAGTTATTTGCACAATAACGGGTACCTACGCAGCGGTTATAAGCCATATGGTTTAAGCCGTCTGAAGAGTGAGTGGTAGCCAGTACCGGACAAACCGTTTCACATGGCGCATGGTCACAGTGCTGGCAAAGCATCGGCTGATGCACTACAGAGACATTGTCCATGTTATCCAGATGTGCAATTTCCTTCTCTTTAGTTACCGAATTGATGCCGGTGCTGTGCGCCCCGTGTTCAGCTTCTGCGTGGGCTTCACCTTCAACATTGAAGCTGTAATAACGGTCGATACGGATCCAGTGCATCTCTCTGCGTCTGCGAACTTCGTCTTTACCTACAACAGGAATGTTGTTTTCGACGTTACAGGCCACAATACACGAACCGCAACCTGTACAGGCATTCAAATCGATCGCCATTACCCAGTTGTTACCCGGTTTTTCGTATTTATCCCACAGATCGTAAGTTTTATGCTTTGCGTGATCATTGCCAGATCCGGCAGCAGGATTCTTTTGGTATGCCGTGAAACTAGCTTCCCGAATAATGCTGCGGCCTTCAAAAGAGTGATGGGTTTGCGTCTGGGCAAGCTCGTCTCTTTTTCCTGTTCCCTCTAATTTTACAGTAGTCGCATATTTGGAAGTACCGTTGGTGAAGCTAACAAACGGGTAAGCATTTTGGCCTACATCATTTCCGGCTTTACCGGCCTTGGTACGACCATATCCTAAAGCGACAGAAGCCGTTCCCTGAGCTTGCCCCGGCTGGATCAGCACAGGCAGTTCAATGGAATAACCCTTATCATCTTTTACAGATACAATATCAAATTCTTTAAAGCCCAGCTTCTCGGCAAACTTAGGTGCCAGGGCAATGTAATTGTCCCAGGTCACTTTAGAAACCGGATCAGGAAGTTCCTGCAGGAATGCGTTATTCGCATGTTTACCGTTGCGCATGCCGGTACTTTCGTAAACCTCAAGCTCGATATCTTTAGCTAAAGCCTTGCTGTTGCTCAGGATGGAAGGAATCACCGCCGCAAGTGACAATGAGAAAGCATAAGTTCCTGCCGGTTTGGCTGCCGAAGCAAATACACCTGTTTGCAGTACATCCTTCCAGGTCTTGCCCAGTGCAGGAAGTATCGTCGCTTCCCAGTTGTTGCGCACGTACTGATAGTATTCCTTAACAGGTGCGTTAGACCAGATCAGCAAACTCTCCTCTGCCTGACGTGAATTGAATACCGGGTTGATGGTCGGCTGTACAATGGAGTAATATCCATCATATGCATTTGCATCACCCCATGACTCCAGATAATTAGGATTGATCGCAATGACATCACAAAGTGACGAAGTTTCGTCCTGTCTGTCAGAGAAGGAAACCTTTAATCCCACTTTGGCCAATCCCTCAGCAAA
>NZ_DATHGC010000380.1:0-6301 GCF_035317785.1 Pedobacter sp.
AGGCAGAACAGGCATCACCATCTCCAAAATCACAGGTGATGACGGCAAGCTGCCCCTCAACCCTGCAAAAAATACAGTAAGTGCCAGCGTGCAGCACTATCTGAACCACATCGGCAACCCGGATCTGGGCATTGATATCGAGCTTCACAAGAAAATGCCGATAGGCAGCGGACTGGGATCCAGCTCCGCAAGTACCGTGGCAGGTTTGTTTGCGATCAATACGCTGCTCAACGATCAGCTGAGCAACAAAGAACTGGTTCCTTTTGCGATGAAAGGAGAGGAGCTGGCCTGTGGTTACGGCCATGCCGATAACGTAGCACCGGCCTTAATGGGCGGTTTTGTACTCATCAGGAGCTATGAGCCGCTGGATATCATCAGCCTGCCCTTTCCCCAGGACCTGCATGCAGCAATTGTGTATCCGGAAGTAGATGTGCCTACCAAAGATGCCCGGCAGATGATCCGGTCTAAGGTATTGCTTAAAGATGCAGTAACCCAATGGGGCAATGTAGCCGGATTGGTGAGCGGACTGTTCATGAACGACTATGCCCTGATCGGCAGAAGCATGACCGATATCCTGGTAGAGCCAACGCGGTCCATTTTGATCCCTGATTTTGCAGTATTAAAATCTCTGGCGCTGGAACATGGAGCACTGGGCTTCGGAATTTCCGGTTCAGGCCCGTCGGTTTTCGCTTTAACCAGGGATGCCGTCACTGCAGCAAACATTACCCAAAAACTTCAGCAGCACCTGAAAGGCCTGGCCATCAACAGCCTGTCATTCGTGTCTGAAGTCAATAAAAGAGGACCAATTATTTTAGATTGACAACACCAATGAAACTGTACAGTACCAACAACCATAATTTAAAAGTAGACTTTGCAACCGCTGTGTTCAACAGCATGCCCTTAGACAAAGGCCTTTATATGCCGGTCAGCATTCCTGAACTGGATCAGGAATTTATCAGCAATATTGAGAAATATACCCTGCCGGAGATCGCCTTTAAGGTAGCTTCTGCATTGCTTCAGGATGCCATTCCCGCAGGTGATCTGAAAAGCCTGATCGACGATGCCATCAACTTTGATGCACCGGTAGTTGCCCTCAATGACCACACCTATGTACTGGAGCTGTTCCATGGCCCATCATTAGCATTTAAAGATTTTGGCGCGAGGTTTATGAGCCGGGTAATGGCCTATTTCCTGAAGGACAATGAAAAAATACTGGATGTCCTGGTCGCCACTTCCGGCGATACCGGCGGCGCAGTTGCCCTTGGGTTTTTAGGCGTGCCGCATACCCGTGTTACCATTTTGTATCCGAAAGGAAAGGTAAGCGACATACAGGAGCTGCAGTTGTGTACCAATGGACAGAACATCCATGCCATCGAAGTAAACGGAACATTTGACGACTGCCAGGCCCTGGTAAAACAAGCTTTTGCTGATGAGCAGCTGAATGGTAAACTGAGGCTGACTTCCGCAAACTCCATCAATATATCACGGTTGATCCCCCAGACATTTTACTATTTCAATGCATATGCGCAATTAAAAAGACAGGGTAAAACAGAACTTGTATTTTCTGTGCCTAGCGGAAATTTTGGAAACATTGCAGCAGGGCTATTGGCATACAAAATGGGTCTGCCGGTCAAACAGTTTATCGCCGCGACAAATGTTAACGATACCGTTCCGCGTTTCCTGGAGACCGGGGTTTACGAAACCAAACCTTCGGTACAGACTTATGCAAATGCGATGGATGTAGGGGCGCCAAGCAATTGGGTGAGGATCATGGACCTGTTCAGTAGCGATTTCAAAGCCATCAGCAACATCATAGCGAGTTACAGGTTTACCGATGAAGAGACTTTAGCCGGAATAAAGGCCATTTATTCCCGGTTTGACTATATCGCCTGCCCGCATACGGCCATCGCCTGGCTGGCACTTGAAAAGTACAGACTGGAAAACGAAGGCGGCTATACAGGTGTGTTTTCATCCACTGCCCATGCCTGCAAATTTCCGGATGTATTTCCTGAAGAAATAAAAGATAAGATTGAAATCCCGGCGCAAGTGGGAGAGTTGTTCAATAAAGAAAAGCACTCCACTAAAATGGACACGGGTTTTGAGTCATTCAAAGCGTATTTAAACAATTACTAGCCCATTTGGTATTAACCCAATTCGTCATTGCGAGGCACGAAGCAATCCCCACCTGATGAGATTGCTTCGTGCCTCGCAATGACGATCCCCTATTTCTTGGTAAACCGCATAATGGCGATATCCCCCATCATAAAGTTCAGCGTGGTGTCACTTGTAATGGCATAATGACTCACTTTTTTCAGCGTTTCCACAAAAACGGCTTCTCCTTCACCAGGGCAGGCCATTTTTGTCATCATAATAGGCCCGGTAAAGTTTATTGTAGAATCATCAGCGATCAACGCTCCCGAAAAAGAATTACAGCTGGTATTGCCGCTGAATCTTTTCTCGGTGATGTCAAACTTGATCGCAGGTTTTTTGGCAGGATACAAACCATTGAACGCAATTCTCGGCCCCGAGATGTAATTTAATTCCCAGGTGCCGCTCAGACCTGACAGGCCGCCGTTTCCAATAGTTCCCGGTTTCATGGTGGTACAAGCTGTAAAAGCCATCGTAACAACAAAAGCAAGTATGATCAGTTTTTTCATGGCGTTACTGTATTTTGAGAAATGAAAGATACAAAGAGTATTCCAAAAACGAAGAGAAAATAACATGCTTTGTAAACATTGTTATTGCGGGGGAAGCGCAGCGATACTGACCACGAAGTAGCTGCGAAGCAAACCGAACCCTTCAGCGAGCTCACCAAAGGTAAACGAGTTCAGCACAGGCTGCAGCAATCTCAACAAGACAGACATTAAAAAATTGCCTGTGCGATCCTTTTTGTGGGTTCCGGATTTCCCATGGTATAAAAATGCAATACCGGCGCACCCACGGTTTTCAATTCTTTGCACTGGTTGATCATCCACTCAATACCCACTTCCTTCACCTCTTTTTCCGATCCGCAGGCTTGTATGGCTTCACTCAGTTCCAACGGAATATCGAGGTGAAAGATCTTTGGCAGGCTGATCAGCTGTTTGCTGCTGGTGATGGGCTTCAGACCCGGGATAATGGGCACATTGATGCCATTGCTGCGGCATTTTTCCACAAAGGCCTGGTAAGCTTTATTGTCAAAGAACATCTGGGTCACGATGAACTCGGCACCCAGGTCAACTTTATGTTTCAGGTATTTAAAATCTGTATCCAGGTTTGGAGATTCAAAATGTTTTTCGGGATAACCGGCCACACCGATGCAAAAATCGGTTTTTTCATTGGCCATATCGTCATGGAGGTATTTGCCCCGGTTCATATCAGACACATGCTGTACCAGTTCAGAAGCATAGGCATGCCCGTCAGGAGTAGGGACGAAAGCACTGTCGCTTTTGCGGGCATCGCCCCGCAATACCAAAACGTTGTCTATGCCCAGAAACTGGAGATCGATCAATGCGTTTTCAGTTTCGTCCTTAGTGAAACCACCGCAGATCAAATGAGGGACCGCATCTACTTTATATTTGTTCATAATGGCTGCACAGGTCGCCACAGTACTCGGGCGTTTGCGATAAGCCACCTTTTCCAGCAAGCCATTGGGGTGCTGCTTGTAAATGTAATCTTCGCGAAGATAGGTCACGTCTATAAATGGCGGATTGAACTCCATCAAAGGATCAATGGCGTTGAAAATGCCCTGGATGCTCTGTCCTTTTATAGGCGGTAAAAGTTCGAATGAAAACAAGGTCTTGCCGTTCGCATTCTTTATATGGTCTACAATTTTCATTTTAGTGTTGTCGGTCTATATTCAGGCAGCGCAATAGTAGTCGCCATTGCACTGCCAAGATATTCAAATTAAATAATTAATAAGCAAGATTTGGCCCCAGCCACCTTTCCACATCATCAACAGACATGTTTTTTCTGACCGCGTAGTCTTCGATCTGATCTTTGGTAATCTTGCCCAGTCCAAAATACCTGGACTGCGGATGTGCAAAATAAAATCCGCTTACCGCTGCGGTAGGGTGCATGGCGTAGCTTTCAGTCAGGTGCAGGCCAATCTTTGCCTCTGCATCCAGCAATTCAAACAAAGTCCCTTTTTCGGTATGTTCCGGACATGCCGGATATCCCGGTGCCGGACGGATCCCTGCGTATTCCTCCTTGATCAGTTCCTCATTGCTCAACGACTCGTCCTTAGCATAGCCCCAGTAATCCTTGCGCACCAGTTCATGCATCTTTTCTGCGAAAGCTTCAGCAAGCCTGTCTGCCAGGGCTTTGACCATGATGCTGTTGTAATCGTCATAATTTTTCTCATACTCCGCTACCAGCTCGTCACAACCAATACCCGTAGTCAGTGCAAAACCACCAAAATAATCAGGTATTCCGCTTTCTTTTGTCGCTACGAAATCGGAAAGCGCATAATAAGGTTGATCAGCAGTTTTCTCTGCCTGCTGACGCAGGGTATGGATGACTACTTCCTTGCCTTCCACATCAAGCACAATGTCATCGCCGACTGCCTGCGCCGGCCAGAAACCGATCACCGCTTTGGCGGTCAGCAGCTTTTCATCCACTATTTTTTTCAAAAGCGCCTTAGCGTCAGTAAAGAGTTTGCGTGCCTCATCACCAACTACCTTATCCTCCAATATGCGGGGGTAGCTTCCCCTCAGCTCCCAGGTTTGGAAAAATGGTGTCCAGTCAATATAAGGCACCAGTTCCTCCAGCGGGTAATTTTCAAAAACCTTCGTTCCCAGAAATTGAGGAGCAGGCGCTACCAGCGAAGTATCTATTTTGAAACTATCCCTGCGGGCCTCTTCAATTGTTTTAAAACGCTTGTCAGACCGCTTATTTAAATGCGCCTCGCGTGCTTTATCATATTCCGCCCTGATACCGGCAATGTATTCACTCCTCGTATCCTTGTTCATCAGCGTACTCGCTACCGTCACACTTCTTGACGCATCCAGCACATGTATTGCCGGACCTGAATAATGCGGTGCCACTTTTACCGCCGCATGAATACGGGAAGTTGTAGCCCCGCCGATCATCAATGGAATGGTGAAACCTTCACGTTCCATTTCTTTGGCAAAGTGTACCATCTCATCCAGTGAAGGTGTGATCAGCCCGCTCAGCCCAATGATGTCCGCATTGATCTCTTTGGCCTTTTTGATGATATCCTGTGCAGGCACCATCACACCCATATCTACGATCTCGAAGTTATTACAAGCCAGTACCACACCTACAATGTTTTTGCCAATGTCATGCACATCACCCTTTACAGTGGCCATCAATATTCTTCCAGCGGAAGAGTTCTGATCCTGATCGGGGTTGTCCAGTTTTTCCTGTTCAATGAAGGGCAGCAGATATGCCACGGCTTTCTTCATCACGCGGGCCGATTTTACCACCTGCGGCAGGAACATCTTGCCAGCGCCAAACAAGTCGCCCACGATGTTCATTCCGTTCATCAGCGGGCCTTCGATCACCTGTATAGGTCTGGCATATTTTTGCCTCGCTTCTTCCACGTCGGCATCGAGGTATTCAATGATCCCCTTTACAAGGGCATGCGATAACCTTTCCTCAACCGTTCCCTGACGCCATTCCTCATTACGAACGATTTCTTTTCCCTTGGTTTTGATGGTATCTGCAAATTCAACCAGCCTTTCAGTGGCATCATCTCTGCGGTTCAGCAATACATCCTCGACCAGTACCAGCAATTCCGGAGGGATCTCCTGGTAAACCTCCAGCATACCCGCATTGACGATCCCCATATCCAGTCCCGCTTGTATGGCATGGTATAAAAATGCAGAGTGCATCGCCTCCCTTACGGTATTGTTTCCCCTGAAGGAGAAGGAAATGTTGGAAACACCTCCACTTACCTTTGCATGGGGCAGATTTTCTTTGATCCAGCGGGTAGCGTTGATAAAATCTACCGCATAGTTGTTGTGTTCTTCCAGTCCTGTAGCAACGGTCAGGATATTCGGGTCAAAAATGATGTCCTGAGGCGGGAAACCCAGCTCATCCACCAATATATGATAAGACTTGCTGCAAATTTCTACCCTGCGCTCGTAATTGTCTGCCTGTCCCTGCTCATCAAAAGCCATTACCACAACAGCCGCCCCGTAGTTCATGATCTTGCGTGCACTTTCCCGGAACTTGTCTTCACCTTCTTTCAGGGAGATCGAGTTGACGATTCCTTTGCCCTGCAGGCACTTCAGTCCGGCCTCTATGACCGTCCATTTGGATGAATCGACCATGATCGGCAGTTTGGAAATATCCGGCT
>NZ_DATHGC010000381.1:0-22378 GCF_035317785.1 Pedobacter sp.
AAAAAGGAAACCCCGGCTTGCAGGAAAATTTCCGGGTTTTTGAAAGGCTCGCTACGGAGGCGTCTGCAGCTAAACCGACACCGGACCTGATCTGTTTCCCTGAGTATGCCATTTCAGGCTGGGATTATCCCTCAGAGCAGGTCATCAATGGAATCGCTGAGCAAATCCCCGGTAAGGGATATTGGTATGAACGTTACCGCCAACTGGCATTAAAAACCGGCGTACCTCTCGTAGGCTGGCTAGTAGAATCTGCCGGTAAAAAATTGTTTAGCACTGCGTTCATGATCGACGGCAAAGGAAATTTCAAAGGGAAATACCGTAAAGTGCACACCAATCTTGGCGAACAAACCTGGTGGGGCTGGGCACAGGGCGATCAGTTTAAGCTGATAGAACTTGAAGGGGTAAAATATGGCATCAGCATTTGTTCAGACATGTGGTTTCCTGAAAGCATCAGGTGCCTTGAGTTAATGGGTGCGGATGTTGTGCTGCATCTTTCTATAGGAGATGATATGCAGCAGGTCATTCCTGTGCGTGCCTTTGACAGTCATCTCCCCATTATTGCAGCCATATTTCAGGGAGGATCTTACGCAGTAGACGGCGAAGGAATTAGTCTGGGGAAACTCCCCGCAGAAACCCCTGCCTGGAAGGCCTTTGCCGTACATCCATTCAAAAAATATCTTGGTCAAAAGTACGGGGGAATCTGGGACATCAAAAAAGGACAGCAGTATGTCAGGAACGTGAGGGCCTATTCTATCCTGACTAATGACGATACCCGCCCATCATGGACTTCAGTATTTATAGATGATCCCATTTCCCCTATTACGTCCAAAACAAAACTAGGCATTGACCAAACCGCGTTTACACTAAACGGCAAGCCGGTATTTTTATACGGCATCAGTTATTACGGGGCATTGGGTGCGCAGGAATCGTTTATACAAAAAGACCTGGCCGATATCAAAAAGAATGGTTTCAACTGGATCCGCATCTGGGCGAACTGGCCTGGATCAGCGAGCGATATCAGTGCCATAGACGACTATGGAAACCCTGTAGAGCTGTACATGAAGAAACTAAAATGGATCGTGCAGGAATGTGACAAGGCTGGTATTGTCGTAGATGTTACCCTTGCGCACAGCAACAATACAAACGGCCGTTCTTTAAAAACCACAGAAGCACACGAGCGCGCAGTGCGCTCGATCGTAACGGGACTCAAATCTTATCAGAACTGGTATTTGGACCTGGCCAATGAGCGGGACGTTGGCGACTCACGGTTTGTCAGCTTTAAGGACCTCAAAAAGATGCGGGAAACTGCGAAAGCGCTTTATCCGGACCTGCTGATTACCGCCTCGGCGGGTAATGACATTAACAGAGATGACCTGAATTCTTATCTAAACCTGGTTGAGGTAGACTTTATAAGTCCGCATCGCCCGCGAACACCAGAATCTGCGTCGGAAACGGCTGCTAAGACAAGGGATTATCTTGACTGGATGAAAAGCATGGGAAAGCTGGTTCCGGTTCACTACCAGGAACCATTTCGCCGGGGTTATTCAAACTGGCAGCCGTTGATGAAGGATTATGTAAATGATCTTTTTGGTGCAAAGAAGGCCGGTGCAGGGGGCTGGTGTTTTCACAACGGCGATCAGAGAGGAGGTCTTAATCATCAACCGGGACGCTCATTTGATTTACATGAAAAACGTTTGTTTGATCAGCTTGATCAGGAGGAACTGCTGACTATTCATACCCTGGCGATGCGAATGCGTTAAAGTAACAAAGAAAATGAAAAAATTAATTCAGGCCATCCTGATATGGCCTGAATTGTATAATTTATGTCCTTTGAGCCTATCTTCTTATTCCGTAAATTTGATCTATGAATCAGGAAGATTTATCGGTTAGCAAAGCTCAGACAAAAAAACAAGTCGTAATAGTCGCAATGACCGGGCACTTGCTGCTTGATTTCGCCGGGCCTGCCGATGTGTTTAACAGTGCCAATAAAATTATTGAGCTCAAAGAAGGAGCTGCTGGTTATGAGGTTCTTGTCGTTTCACCTACCATCAACAAGCGGGTAACCAACTCTGTTGGAATTGAGATCAATTGCACGCGCAGCGTGATGGAAATCACCACCCCAATTGATACCTTACTGATTGCAGGGAGCAATAACATTCAGAACCTCGATGATCCTGACTATGCAGCGTTTTACACCTGGCTGGCTGCAATAGATGAAAGCACCCGCAGGATTGGCTCGATCTGCGCCGGCGCTTTTGCCCTCGCCAAAGCGGGGTTGCTAAACGGCAAGCGCGCGACCACCCACTGGAACCGCAGCGAGCTGCTGCAGAAAAACTATCCGCTGATCCAGGTAGATTCCAATCCATTTTATATCAATGACGGCAAGATTTACACCTCGGGTGGTGTATCTTCAGGAATAGACCTGGCGCTGGCTCTGGTAGAAGAAGATCATGGAAAAGAAATCGCTGTGCAGGTGGCCCGGAGGCTGGTGTTTTACCTCAACAGGCCGGGTTTCCAGGTTCAATTCGGTAACCTGCTGCCTGCGTATGATCACCTCAACATTGCCGGGAAACTGCGACCATGGGTTACGGAACACCTGCACGAACCGCTGGACATCATGCGGTTAGCAGATCACCTCAACATGAGCCCAAGAAACTTCACCAGGGTCTTTCACAAACAAACAGGCATCCCTCCTGCTAAATATATGGAGAAGCTACGGGTAGAAGCTGCGCGCAAATACCTGGAAGACACCGATATTTCACTGGAACAGATTGCCGAAAAATGTGGACTGGGTGGCCTGGTATCTATGAGAAGAACTTTTTTACGTCACTTAATGGTTACCCCTTCTGACTACCGGAGGGCTTTTAGGACTTCTTTAGCAGAGGTAACCCTAACATAAATTCAAATTTAAAAATAATAAAAATGAAAATCGCAATTAATGGATTCGGCCGTATTGGCCGGATGACGCTTCGCGCCTTAGAAAATAAACCGGAAATAGAGGTTGTAGCTGTAAACGACCTGACTGACATCAAGACTTTGACCCATCTTTTGAAATACGATACCGCGCATGGACGTTTCCCGGGTGAAGTGCTTGAAGATGGTGAAAACATCATTGTAAACGGAAAGAAAATACGCTTGCTGAGTGAAAAAGATCCTGCAAAGCTACCCTGGGAAGCTTTGAATATTGATGTGGTCATAGAATCTACAGGCAGGTTTACCGATAAATCAAAGGCACAGGCCCACATCGATGCAGGCGCAAAAAAAGTATTGATCACCGCACCAGCTACAGGAGGTGTAAAAACCATTGTTCACGGTGTAAATGACGAACTGATTGGTGGTGATCAAATCTATTCTACTGCGTCTTGTACTACGGGAAGCATCGCGCCGTTACTGTATATCCTTGATAAAGAGTTTGGTGTGGAATCGGGCTATATGGTTACGGTTCATGCTTTCACTGCAGACCAAAACCTGCAGGACGCCCCCCATAAGGATTTGCGCAGAGCCCGTGCGGCATCGTACTCTATTATCCCGACCACAACCGGTGCTGCCAAAGCCATAGGAGAGGTATTGCCCAATCTGAAAGGCATAATGGATGGCTATTCTTACCGGGTTCCCGTAATTGATGCCTCGATTGTTGACCTATCTATCAACCTGAAGAAAGAAGTTTCTGCAAAGGAATTGAATGAGTTGTTTAAGCACTATGCAGAAAATTCACTGAAAGGAATTTTGGAATATACAGAAGAGCAACTGGTATCTGCTGATATCCTGGGCAATACTCATTCTTCTATTTTGGATGGCAGTATGACAAAGAACATTGGAAAAATGGTGAAAGTCGTGGCATGGTATGATAACGAGGTGGGCATTTCCAACAGGATAGCAGAATTGGTTAGTAAATTGTAACCAAGCATAAGTCCTGTTCCGGATCGCTATTCAGTTTACAAAAGCCAATAAATTTCTGTAAACTTGCACATAACCAAATACACATCAGCCGCCCAGACGGCTGTTTTTTTATGAAAACACTTCTCGCTCTCCTCATTTTAACGGCAGCCTGCCTGTTTGCTTCTGCTCAAAATAAAGCTTCACTCAAAGGCATCGTGACTGATTCGCTGTCGAAATCACCTTTGGAGTTTGCAACGGTTGCGGTCGTCAATGCCAAAGATACCTCCCTTGTGGCCTACACCATTACCGAAAAGAATGGCTTGTTTAAACTGACCGGTCTGCCGGTTAACCGGGGCACCAAGCTGATCATTTCATACATTGGGTATCATACCTACCGGCAAATACTTGACCTCAAACCGGGAGAAGCTAACGATCTCGGCCAGATTTCTCTATCGGGCAAAAGTCTGAATGAGGTGATCATAAAAGGAGAAAGATCGCCTGTTGTGATGCGGAAAGATACCATAGAGTTTAATGCGGAAGCTTTTAAGACGAGGCCAAATGCCACTGTAGAAGAGTTGCTGATGCTGCTTCCGGGTGTCCAGGTCAACATGGATGGCGGCATTGTGATCAATGGCACTGGCAGCAGTAAAGTATTGGTAAACGGCAAGGTTTTTTTTGGTGCCAATGGTACAGTGGCTACAAAAAACCTGGATGCGGATATGATCGATAAGATCCAGGTTTATGATGACCGGGACGATGACCCGCTTCATAAAATGAGCCAGATCGATGTGAAAAAGATCATCAATCTGAAACTAAAATCTGCGATCAAAAAAAACACGATAGGAAAGGTCTATGCTGGCGCGGGAACCCGGGAAAGGTACGATGTTGGTGGTATATTCAGTACATTCAGGGATACGCTGCAGGTTAGTCTGATATCTTCTGCCGGAAACTCAAATACAAGGGGGTATGGCTACGGTGATCTTAATGAGTTGGGTGGCTTTCAAAGATCGGGCAGCAGCCGGGTCAATCAGCGAAACTTCTACGGGGACTATGTAAACGGCTTTGTCAATAATTTCAGCAACGCAATAAACATCAATAATGACTATGGGACCAGGCTGAAGGTTAATCTTGCTTATTATAATGTGAACTCGAGTTCCAGGACAATGGGCAAGTCGCTGACTGAGCAAACTATCGACAGTACACTGCTGACCTCTTCGGCTGCCAGCGGGACCAGGAAACGCAAGCATACCAATGTTGTGGAGGGCCTCTTTGAATATAAGCCCGATACAGCCAACAGTTTTAAGTATCAGCCGGTGTTTGAGTATACACCTCAGCGAAATATGGATTTTACAGATGTGAGCAGGTTCAATACACAGAACCCAATGCTCAGTAATTCTACAATCAATAGCAACGAGAAGGTGCTGAGCAGGAGTTTTTCTCACTGGTTTAACTATTTCCATAACTTCAGGAAGAAGGGGGAAGTGTTATATTTCGGACATTCTTTAACCCTGGTTAGCGGCACTGCAGACAGGTACAATTATGACAACCTGGTTTCTTTGGTTGCTGCTCAACCGTCCAGGTTGTTTGACCGGTATACCGATTATAACAGCAGGAAAAACGAGGCTGCTTTGGAAGCCAGTTATGTTTATCCTTTTACTAAAAAACTGACTGTGGATGTATTCTCTTATACGAGGTATTACGATGCTATGGATCGAACTCTGTTGTACGATAGGAATTCGGGCACGGGCAGGTATCAGGATTTTATACCCGGGCAAAGTACGGATCTGACGCGCCATACTTATATTCAAAACATTAAGCCTCAGGTAATTTACCAGCTCAATACAAATATTGAAATCAGGTTCGGCCTGGATGGTGAGTTTCAATATTTGATCAATCGTTTCAACAGCAATATCAGTGACAGGAAGCAGCGCTTTTTTGTAGTGCTGCCGTCTCTGAAGATCAACGCAAAGAATTTCTACCTGGATTATTATGTTTGGTATCTCCAGCCTGCTATTGCAGATATGCAGCCCATTACCAGGGAAATCAATCCGCTGTATAAAATTGTGGGTAATCCTGACCTGAAGCCGACCCGGTCGCACAATTTGTCGCTCAATTTTTCTAAATACATCACCGCCAAAAAGCTCAATATAAATGGTTATTTGTATATGAACAGCAAGACCAACAGCTTTGTACAGCAAAATGTGCTGGATGGCAATGGTGCTATTACAACAACTATGATTAACAGCGATGCGAGTACTTATGCTCAAGCGTCTGCCGGCATAGGTAAGCAACTGGGAAACCCCCAAAAGATCGGTGCAAACTTTTCTGTTAGTCTGAGCCCCAGTCTGAACAGGGTGCCCTTTTTCTTAAATGGCGACAAGGGTACTCAGCATACTTATGCTTATTCTGTGATTGCTGCGGGGTCTGTAAATTATAAAACTGCCCTGAGGTTTAACCTCAATTATTATTTCAGCAGTAATCTGACAGAGTACGAAGATCTGGATTACCGTGCTGTCAAAACTTATTCGCATACGATTTATGATGCTGCTACCATCAGAGCGACCAGCAAATTGAGTTTTCAGGTCACTCATAGCTTTACTTACAACCCGAACGTGCAGCCGGGTTTTCAACAGAGTTCGCATCTCATGCATGCGAATGCGACGCTTGCTATGTTCAAAAAGGACCGAGGACAGCTCAAACTCTCTGGCTTTGACTTGCTGAACCAGAATATCTCAGTAAACAGGTACGCTGGTGCTAACTCTATCGTAACCAATGAGCAGGAGATCTTAAAAAGATACTTTTTGCTGGGCTTCCAGTATAAGATCAATGTGACGAAGAAATAATTTTGCTAAGTTTGACTAAAGGCAATGAAATATGGTATTAGAAGTCGCGATCCTATACATTAAAGCCGGTCTGGCCGATCAGTTTGAGGCTGATTTTAGAACAGCCGAGCAGTACATCAGTTCGATTGACGGTTACATCCGTCATACCCTCCAAAAATGCGTTGAGGTAGATAATAAATACATACTGCTGGTTGAATGGGAAACTATTGAAGCACATACCATTGGATTCCGGCAATCGGAAGTATATAAAGAGTGGAAGGCGCTGCTGCACAATTATTACGATCCCTTTCCAATAGTAGAGCATTATATTGAAGTTCCTTTATCAAGCCCTACGAAATGAAAGCACCTGATTTCTCCCTGTTCCCGGTATTAGAAACGGACCGTTTGGTGCTTAGAAAGCTGGTCTTGAGTGACGCTCCTGAAATTTATAGGTTACGTTCAGATTTAGCTGTGGCTGCATTGACAGGCATCGTGCCTTCTTTAAACATTGATGACGCGATTGCCCATATCAATAAGATTGAAAAGCTGGTCTTTGAAAATGTGTCCGTTTACTGGGCAATTTCGTACAAGCAAGATCCGGCACTGATCGGTACCATCTGCTTATGGAATCTTGACATCCAGGGGGAAACAGCTGAGATCGGCTATGAATTGCTGCCTGAATTTCGGGGCAAAGGACTTGCAGCTGAGGCCATTAAATGTGTGACCAGGTTCGGATTTGATAAAATGGAAGCAAAAAGCATTATTGGTTTTCCGGCAGAAGCCAATACTCCGTCTGTCAAACTCCTGGAGAAACTTGGTTTTAGGTTATCTGAGAATGATCAGCAAAATGAACACACAAATGTGGCTGGGCTGCTCACATTTGTGTTGGATCGGGAAACAAATTAGCGTTATTCGGGAAGCTCATTTATTAGTGCCTCTGCCCTTACCAGCACGCTTTTAAGTCCATCCTGATCCTTACCTCCGGCTGTAGCATAAAATGGCTGTCCGCCACCGCCGCCCTGGATCTCTTTAGCCAGTTCCCTTACAATATTGGATGCGTTTAAACCCTTGTCTTTCACCAGGTCTTCTGAAACCATGACAGTGATGCCTGGTTTGTCGTCTATTAAGGTAGTAAACACCAGGAAAAGCTCGTCTACAAGGTCTTTAACCGCATAAGCCAGGTTTTTAACAGCGTCGGCATTTGGCAGGTCGACATGCGTAGCGATCAGGTTAATCCCGTTCACGGTTTTAAGGTGATGCACGATCTCATGTTTAAGATTGGCGGAATGCTCTGTTACTGCTTTTTCTGCTCCTTTCTTAAGCTTGTTGTTTTCTTCTATTAAGGCCGCAACAGCGATACTCAAATCCTTATTGCCTTTTAGCAAAGTTCTGAGCTCGTTAAGTTCTCTGTTTTGGTCTAATATAAAAGCCTCTGCTTTATCAGCCGTAATGGCTTCTATACGCCTCACCCCTGCTGCAACGGCACTTTCAGCCGTGATTTTAAAATAACCGATCTGCCCGGTTGCCTGCGCGTGTGTACCGCCGCAAAGCTCTTTTGAATAATGATCGTCAAAAGTGATGATGCGCACCAAATCGCCGTATTTCTCACCGAACAAAGCAGTCACCCCGCTTGAAATGGCCTGATCGTAAGGTACGTACCGCTGTTCTTTAAGCGGAATGTTCTCTCTTACCTTTTGATTGACCAAATGCTCTATTTTAGCCAGCTCTTCGTCAGTTACTTTAGCGAAATGAGAAAAGTCAAAGCGCAGGTAATCCGGATTTACCAATGAACCTTTCTGGTTCACATGATTGCCAAGTACCTTCTTCAGGGCTGCATGCAATAAGTGGGTTGCAGTATGGTTATCCTGCGAAAGCAGGCGTTTGTCTTCGTCTATCACCGCCCAGAACAGTCCTTCTACATCGCCGGGAAGGGTATCGGCATAGTGAACAATAACTCCGTTCTCTTTTTTAGTATCGGTGATCTCTACAAAGAACATGCGGCTATGGTCTTCCAGGCGGCCGGTATCTCCTACCTGACCTCCGCTCTCCGCATAGAAAGGGGTTTTGCTGAGGACGATCTGGTATTGTTCTTTGCCTTTGGCAACCACCTTGCGGTATTTGATGATCTCTGTTTCAGCTTCTACATCATCATAACCCACAAATTCCACTTCCAGTTCAGGGTTTACCAGGATCCAATCTCCGGTGTCTATGGCTGTTGCCGCCCTTGAGCGCTCTTTTTGTTTGAGTAATGCTTTGCCGTACTCATCCATATCTACAAACCAGCGCTTCTCCCTGGCCATCAGTTCGGTAAGGTCAATCGGAAAACCATAAGTATCCTGAAGTTCAAATGCGAACTCTCCGGAGATCACCATCTGGTCCTTCAAAATGCTGTGTACCCACTGGTCTTCAAAAGATTTTTCCAGTTCAATTGCATTCTCCGCCATCAGCAGTTCGCCCTGCTTTTTAGTATAGTTATCAAAGCGCTGTATGCCCGTAGCTAAAGTTCTTAAAAAAGAGACCTCTTCTTCCAAAACTACCTTCTGTACAAAATCCTGCTGCTGCAGCAGTTCGTCAAATACCCCTTCAAACTGTTTGGCCAATACAGGTACCAGCTGGTTTAAAAAGGGTTCTTTAAGGTTCAGAAAGGTATAGGCATAGCGCACCGCACGGCGCAGGATCCTTCGGATCACATAACCTGCTTTGTTATTTGACGGCAATTGTCCGTCTGCGATGACGAATGAAATGGCCCGGATATGATCTGCCATAACCCGCATTGCGATGTCTGTTTTCTCATCAGCACCATAAGCGACACGGGCGTGCTGAGCAATAAACTGGATCAGCGGCTGGAAAACATCGGTATCATAATTGGACGATTTGCCTTGCAAAACCCTTACCAGGCGCTCAAATCCCATACCTGTATCGACATGTTGTGCAGGCAGCGGCTGCAGTGAGCCGTCTTTAAGACGGTTAAACTGCATAAATACATTGTTCCAGATCTCAATCACCTGGGGATGATCGGCATTGACCAATGATTTGCCTGTTACCTGCGCACGCTCATTGTCCGGGCGGCAGTCGACGTGGATCTCCGAACATGGCCCGCAGGGTCCTGTATCGCCCATTTCCCAGAAGTTGTCTTTTTTATTGCCCAGGATAATGCGTTCTTCGGGCACATATTGCTTCCAAAGTTCAAAAGCTTCCGTATCTCTCGGCAAACCTTCTTTTTCATCTCCCTCAAAAATGGATACATATAGCTTGTCTTTGGGGATTTTATAGACTTCCGTCAGCAATTCCCAGCTCCAGGCAATGGCTTCTTTCTTAAAATAATCGCCAAAGCTCCAGTTGCCCAGCATTTCAAACATGGTATGGTGGTAGGTGTCAATACCTACTTCCTCCAGATCATTGTGCTTGCCCGATACGCGCAGACAACGCTGTGTGTCAGTCACTCTTGGATATTTAACAGGGGATTCGCCAAGGAACAGGTCTTTAAACTGATTCATTCCCGCATTGGTAAACATAAGCGTAGGGTCATTCTTAATGACTATGGGTGCTGATGAAACAATGTGGTGATGTTTGGATTCAAAAAATTTTAAGTACGCCTGTCTGATTTCCTTAGCTGTCATCTTTATCTTGATTAAAGGAACAAAATTAGCATATTATTGGATTAATTCGCTAAGATGGCCTTACATAAACGATGCACTTATTGGCGTGTGCCAAAGTAATTTGCATGAAAATGTTAATTTTTTTTTCTGAATCATTAATACTTGCATAACTTTATTTAAGTTTGAATACTTTAAATAAAAGCTGTAAAACACTAATAATCAACCCTAATCATGCCATACAAAGAACGGGAAATCAATAAAATGTACTTCACGATGGGCGAAGTGACCCAAATGTTTGGTGTGAATGCTTCACAGATCAGGTTCTATGAAAAAGAATTTGACGTGCTGCAGCCCAAAAAGAACAAAAAAGGCAATCGCCTGTTCACTCCGGAAGACATTGAAAACTTAAAAATGATCTTCCACCTGGTAGATGATAAAGGGTTTACCCTGAAAGGCGCTAAAGAACATTTAAAAAATAACAGCGGTGAGGTAAAAGAAAACCAAAAGATCATTGCTTCCCTTGAAAAACTAAAAGACTTCTTGTTAAAGCTCAACGAAGAGATCTAGCCGTTATTATTCGTTGAAGCAGTAAATATTACCCCCCTGATATTCAACGTGTTTTAATTTAACCGGATAATTAATTACTTATTTGCTGAAAATTGCAGCTCTTTGGCCAGTTTATGTCAAAAGGAGTTCGGTTAATTATGATCAGCGTTTTAACGCTTTGGGTTGTTGGTCTGCGAGCGCAGGACCGCGATCCTGTAAAAGACATTATTGAAAGTCTGGCAGAAAATCTGGCGGATGATTACGACCTGTCTGAACTGAGCGAGCGCCTGAACTGTCATCTTAAACACCCTATAGACCTGAACAAAGCCAGCCACACACAATTAAAAGAACTGGTATTTTTGTCGCCTTTGCAGATCAGCAATCTCTTTGAACACATCAGGAATGCCGGCAGGCTCGCCAATGTACTCGAGCTTCAGGCCATAGACGGCTTTGACCTGCAAACGATAAACCGGCTGCTCCCGTTTATAACCACAGGTATGATTTCAGATGTATCCGGTCTGAATTTCCCAAACCTGTACGCTAAAGGCACCCATGACCTGATCCTCAGGTACGGACGGATCCTGGAAACACAAAAAGGATTTACCGATTTGCCTGGAAGCAGGTATCTGGGCACTCCTGACAAGCTATTACTAAGATATAAATACAATTACAGTGATTTCCTGTCGGCAGCGCTTGTTACGGAAAAAGATGCCGGAGAATACCTCCTTAGAAGAAAGACCGGAACTGACCACTTGTCCTTCCACATTTCTCTTAATAAAGCGGGCAGGGTAAAAAAATTGGTTATTGGTGATTATAGTCTCCAATTTGGACAGGGATTAACCTTGTGGTCGGGCTTTTCTTTTGGGAAAGGTCCCGATGTGACCTCGGTAGCGAGTAAGGATATCGGCCTGCGACCCTATAATTCTTCAAATGAAGCCTCTTTTTTCCGGGGACTGGCAAGTACTGTCGGGCTCTTCCCTCATATTGACCTTACTTCTTTTGTTTCATTCAGAAAGCTGGATGCTTCTTTAAAGTATCCGGCTGATGGACGCCCTACACTTCAAAACATAAACATCAGCGGACTGCACAGAACGGCAACGGAGCTGAAAAATCAGAAAAGCCTGGGACAGCTGGTTTATGGCTCGGTGCTGCAATACACCGCTGATCATTTGAATATTGGGCTGGTTGGTTACAAATCTGATTATCAGCATGAATTTGTGACCGGAAGCCAGCTGTATAACAAATACGGATTTAGGGGAAAGCATTTGATCAACACCGGCTTTCATTACAATTATACGTTCAGAAACAGCTATTTTTATGGGGAATGGGCACATAGCTTGTACAGCGGATGGGCTTTTATAAATGGGGCACTGGCCAGTTTGTCTTCAAAAGTATCGGTCGTAGTACTGCATAGAAATTATGATAGAAATTACCACAACTTCTTCAGCAACGGCGTCGGTGAAGCGACGGAGATCAGTAATGAAAAAGGCATTTATGCGGGCATGAATTATATGCCGTCCAGGCGATGGACATTTTCAGCTTATAGCGATTACTTCAGGTTCCCCTGGTTAAAATACAGGGTAGACTCTGCTTCTTCCGGGTATGAACTGCTCGGACAGGCGGCCTTTACACCAAACAAGAGATTTAAAGCGCTGATCAGGTATAAAAGGGAAATAAAGCAGCAAAATCCGGATGCAGCCAGTAAATCTCAACAGCTGGAAAGGGTAAAAAAACAAAGCTTCAGACTGGACTGGAACTGGCAGATCAATAAGACGTTTAATTGTCACCAGCGTGCAGAAATGTCTAATTATCAGAAAGGAAATCCTGACTTAGAGGCTGGCAGGAATAACGAATATGGCTTTCTGATCTTTCAAGATGCAGATTATAACCCTGCCAGGGGTTTGCTTTCCGGCAACCTGCGCTTTGCGTATTTCCACACTCCTTCTTATGACAGCCGCATTTATGCTTATGAAGACAATGTGCTTTACGGGGCAAGCTCAGGGGCTTACAATGGCAAGGGCATCAGAGCTTACCTGAATATAAGATACAGGTTAATCAAGTCAATGGACATTTGGGCAAGATACGCCGTCTATTTGTATCAGGACGTGGAAACGATTGGCTCAGGTCTGGATGAGATCAACGGCCGCAGCAAATCTGATGTTAGCATTCAGCTGAGGTACCAGTTTTGATGAACAGCCATGAAATTCCTTTTGTAAAGATTCTGCTTCCTTATGCATTGGGTATTCTTGTCGCTTACCCATTTGTTTGTATCCAATTACTCTGGACCTGTGCGCTGGTCTGCCTGCTATTGTTTGTGTGCTTAGGCAGTATTAATCTATATTACCTGAAATTGAAAGCCTACCTTTTTAAGGGCACGGTAGGATTGGCTTTTTATTTCTTCTGGTTTGCCCTGGGCTCCTTGTCCTGCGTATTTCATCAGCAGTCCATTAAACCTGATTATTTTGCCAACAATAAAGGATACCCGTATTTAAAAATAAGGGTAAGTGATGAACCTCAATATAAAAATAATATTATAAGATTTAAGTCGCTTGTAATCAACACTTATAAGAATCCATCAGACAATCTGCGCAGGGATAAAAAAGAACCGGCGGCAGCCGCTGTTTCAGGTAACCTGATGGTCGCTGTTAAAGTCAATCCCGCCTGTCCTGTTGTCCTGAATTATGGTGATGAGCTGATCATTAAAGCGGAGCTCAAAGAAATCGCCCCGCCTTACAACTCCTCGGAATTTGATTATAAATCATGGCTGGCCATGCAGAACATTTATCACCAGACCTTTCTGAAACAGGCGGATTTAATTAAAGTAAGGGGAGATACCGGAAACCCAGTTGTCGCCTTTGCTTTGAGACTTAGAAAGGAACAGGTAAATTTTTACAGAAAGATCCTTAAGAATGACGATGCTTTTGCATTTGCCTCAACACTGATCCTTGGCTATAAATCTGAACTGAGCCGGGAGACCATGAATATTTATGCCAAAACAGGTACCATACATGTGCTTTCTGTTTCAGGGATGCATGTCGGAATTGTCTTTGCAGTCCTCAATTGGCTGTTACAGTTCCTTGACCGGAAGCGCTGGTCTATGGCGGTCAAAATGGCCTTTATCCTTTCATTCATCTGGTTTTATGCTCTGCTAACCGGTTTCTCTCCTTCTGTGTTAAGATCTGCCCTCATGATATCTGTATTTATCGTCTCTAAATCCTTCGTCAAAAAGACAAACAGTTATAACATCATCGCTTTCACGGCGTTTATCCTGCTGGTCAGGAATCCATTCCAGATCTGGGACATAGGTTTCCAGCTTTCTTTTCTGGCGGTTTTGGGTTTAATATGGCTGCAGCCCAAAATTGAAAACTGGCTGCATATTAAAAATAAATGGCTGAACAAACTATGGACTGCCGTGGCCATTTCCCTGGCGGCACAGCTGATCACTTATCCGTTGAGTGTATACTATTTTCACCAGTTTCCGGTATATTTCCTGATCAGCAACTTATTTATTTTACTGCCTGCGGCACTTTTGATGTACCTTGGCATCTTCCTGTTGATTTTCAGAATAGAAGCACCGGGCCGCGCTTTTGAATGGCTGATCAACTTTACCAATTCTGGTTTATCGAAGATTTCCGATTTGCCTCATGCAACGATATCAGGTATCTGGATCAGCAAAGCAGAACTCATGATGCTCTGCATCACACTTGGCCTTTTTATTTTAGCGCTTTCGCATTACAGCAAGCGCTTATTGTTTGCGTCATTGACATTCCTGCTGTGCTTCCAGTCACTGTTATTTATGGATAAACTAATAGTGCTGAAACAAAAAAAAGTGATTGCATTTAAAATCCGTAATCAAATAAGCAGTGGATTCATTTGCGGGCAGGAAATAACGCTGATCACTTTTGAAAAACCCAATGAAAGGGATTTCCACTATTTTATTAAACCGGCAATTGATCAGCATCAATTGAAAAGGATAAACTGGATTCTGTTAAAACAAGAATAATCCTGCAAATAATCCTTATTAAATAACAATTTTATTTATGTTTGATCCAATAGTAATTCGATAAAAACACAAACGGTAATGACTGAAAACCTTGTTTTATATACTGTCACCGAACGAATAGCTACCATTACGATAAACAGGCCGGAGAAGCGAAACGCCTTAAATCCAGAACTGGTATCCCTTCTGACCGAAGCTTTTATCAGGGCTTCTGAGGATGACGAAGCAAAAATAGTCATCTTAAATGCGAATGGCCCCGCCTTCAGCGCAGGGGCCGACCTTGCCTATCTGCAGCAGCTTCAGCACAATACTTTTGAAGAAAACCTTGCCGATTCTGAAAACCTGAAACGCCTGTTTACCACTATTTACTACCTGCCCAAGATCGTGATTGCGCAGGTTGAGGGTCATGCCATAGCCGGTGGCTGCGGACTGGCAACTGTTTGCGACATCATCTTTTCAGTACCCGAAGCCAGTTTTGGTTATACAGAGGTCAAGCTTGGTTTTGTTCCCGCTATAGTATCCTGTTTTCTGCTGCGCAAGACCAGCGAAACCATTGCAAAGAAGATATTGCTCAGCGGTGAGCTTTTCTCTGCTGAAAAAGCATTGGAATATGGATTGATTACCTGCGTAACAAACAAAGCTGATATTCATCTAAAAACGAAAGAATTTGCATTAAATTTGTGTACTGAAACTTCAGCTAACTCGTTAATGGTAACAAAACAGCTCATAGGCCTGACCACCAATCCAGGATTGGAAAAAAGCCTTTCCATGGCCGTACAGATCAATGCCAGGGTCAGGGACAGCGAGGATTTTAAAAAAGGCATCAATGCATTTTTATCAAAGGAAAAATTACAGTGGTAACCCTTATAATCAGATAAACTTAAAAAATCATAACATGTTTAAATCAATCAAGACCGGAGTATTAGCTGCCATTTTAATCAGCGCCGCCGTCATTGCCCAGGCACAGAAAAAGATCACCGAAGGTATTCTCACTTATGGAATTGAATATTCGCTAACAGCGGAACAAGAGCCAATGGCCGCTGTTTTACCTAAGGAAACTATAGTAAGATTTAAGGACAATCTGTCAAAGGTAGAACTGAGCCAGGGACCTGCGCTTATAAAGATCCTTGGAGATAAAACCACAAAGACCGGATTGCTGCTGATAGATGTGCCTATTGCCCAAAAACAGTTTGCGGTGAAGATGAGCAAGGAAGATATGGACAAAAGCAAAGAAGGTGCGCCTAAATTTTCTGATTTTAAGGCAACCGGCGAAAAGCAAAAAGTAGGTATTTATGATGCAGAAAAATACACTTACAAAGACAGTAACGGTGCTGCCTATGAGCTATGGTCGACCACAGACTTTGACCTTCCTGAAGGATATAAAGAAGACGATTTTAAGGATGTAAAAGGAACATTAGTAAAATTCACCATGTTCCAGAACGGAGTGAAATCTACACTTACATTAAAAAACCTTAAAGAAGAAAAGATCGCGCCATTGTCTTTGGAAATACCTAAAGGCTACGAATTAAAAACGATGGATGAAATCAAAGCGATGCAGGGGGGTGGTCAGTAAACGGACAAATGTTTAAAAGCCTACTCTTTTTTATCAGGTATTTCCTCTTCTGGCAGTTGTTTTTCTTTGTTGACCGACTTATATTCCTGCTGATCAACTCCAAAAAAATAGCCACGATCCCATTTTCTGAGATTGCGGCGACTTTTTACCATGCCATACCTCTTGACCTGTCCATGACGGCCTATATTGTAGTGGTTCCAGTACTGAGCTATATGTACTGGCTGCTCAATGGACGAAAGATTATAGAACTGCAATGGCTTTCCGTTTACAACAAGGTACTTATTGTGCTGTTCAGCATCATTTCAGTTGTCAATTTTAACATATACCGGGAATGGGGCAGCAAGATCAATGCTAAAGCAGTTGGTTTTGCCATTTCTACGCCCAATGAGGCTTTGGCTTCAAGTGCATCCTCTCCTATTGCCCTGACCATATCCATGTTTGCTATGCTTGTGGTCCTGGGTTTTGTAATACAGCACCGGGTGGTGCAAAGGAAATTAACATTTGAAGCCGTTTCGATTTGGCTCAGGCTGCTTGCGGTGCCCGTTTTATTTGCCGGAACCTTTCTGCTGGTGAGGGGCGGTCTGGGCGGTTCGCCGATTAACCAGAGTATGGCTTATTTTTCTAAAGAACAGGTATTAAATCATGCCGCGGTAAATACCGGATGGAACCTGCTTTCCAGCGCCCTCGCAGCACGCAAAGCCAGCAGCAATCCTTATTTATATTTTAACAGCCAGCAGGCAGGCAAATACGTAAAAGATTTGCACACACCTGCAAAGGACAGCACAATCCATATCCTAAAAACAGACAGACCCAATGTGGTGCTGTTCATCATAGAGAGTTTTACAGCTGATCTGACCAAAACACTGGGAAACGAAGAAGACATTACCCCAAACTTTGATACACTGATCAATAAAGGTGTGCTGTTCAGCAAGATCTATTCATCCGGAAGCCGTACCGACAAAGGCCTGATGGCCACACTGGCGGGTTTCCCGACACTGGCGGCAGGCAGTATTGTAAAATGGCCGGACAAACTGCAAAAGCTCCCGGGCCTGTCACAACCCCTATTCAAAAACGGATACAATACCTCTTTCTTTTACGGAGGGGAATCTGAATTTGACAACTACAAAGCATTTATACTGAGCCACGATTATCAAAAGCTCGTAGACAGGAATGATTTCAAAGTAAAAGGAAAATCCCCCTGGGGGCAGTTTGACGAAGATGTGTTTAAACGGCAGCTCACTGACCTGAACCGGGAAAAGCAACCTTTTTTCTCCACTACACTTACCCTCACCAATCACGAACCTTATGTACTGCCTGGCAAGCCCAGGTTTGGTTCAGCTGATAATAAAGCCAAATTTAAGAGCACGGCCTACTATACCGATTCCTGCATCAATGCATTTCTGAATACCGCCAGAAAACAAGCCTGGTACAAAAACACATTGTTCGTATTTATTGCTGACCATGGACATGTGCTGCCTAAGGACAGGGTTGATGTTTTTGTACCAGAACGTTATCATATTCCGCTTTTATTTTACGGAGATGTAATAAAGGATGAGTTCAGAGGAAAGAAATTCACAAATGTGGGCAGTCAGGCCGACGTGGCCGCTACGATACTCGGACAACTCAACATCCCGGCACCGGAATTCATCTGGAGCAAAAATCTTTTGAACCCCTACACCAGGCCTTTTGCTTTTTTTAGCTGGGACAACGGCATGGGTTTCCTCAATAACAAACAATGTGTTACTTTTGACAATGTTGGAAAAATGGTATTGTACAACAGCAACCCTAAGGATAAAGGCGGAACAGCCCATGTCCTTAATGATGCTAAGGCATACCTCCAAACTGTATATCAGCAATTTATAGAACTCTGAAAATGAACTTCAAAGACATCGTTTTTAAACTCGCATTCGTCCTTCTGGCCGCTCTGTCACTGCCATCAGCGGCACAGGACATTAAATGGACAAAAGATGGCAATTCTTATTATGAGATTTCTGCCGGGGAACTGGTCTCCATTACCCTGCCGGCAAATGACCGTAAGACCATTGTAAGCCGGAACCTGATCTATAGCAGCGGAAACAGCGGGCTAAACGGTTTCAAAGATTTCCAGATCTCTGAAGACGGCACCAGGGTACTGCTGTATACAAACAGTAAGAAAGTTTGGCGGTATGAGACCCGCGGAGATTATTATGTAGCTGACCTGAAAACCAATCAGATCACCCAGGTCGGAAAAGGAAAACCGGCATCGTCTTTAATGTTCGCCAAATTCTCTCCGGATGGTAATAAAGTAGCGTACGTAAGTAAACACAACTTATATGTAGATGATCTGGAGGCTAAAACCACCAAAGCACTGACCACGGATGGCACAGACAGGCTGATCAATGGCACCTTTGACTGGGTTTACGAAGAAGAATTTGATTGCAGGGACGGTTTCCGCTGGAGTCCTGACGGAAAATCCATTGCCTACTGGCAAATTGACGCGACCAAAATCAGGAACTTTCTGATGATCGACAACACTGATTCTATCTATTCCTATACCATTCCCGTGGAATATCCTAAAGTTGGTGAGGACCCTTCCTCCTGCAAAGTGGGAGTCGTTGACATCGCGACAGCTAAAACCAGCTGGCTGAATGTTCCGGGCGACAAGGTACAGAATTACATTCCCAGAATGGACTGGATCCCGAATACCAATGAGGTGATATTGCAGCAGCTAAACAGGGAGCAAAATGTAAGCAAACTCTATGTTGCCAATGCCGGAACCGGAAACATCAGTAATATCTACTCTGAAACCGATAAAGCATGGATAGATGCAGGTAAAGGCTGGGACTGGCTCTCGGAAGGAAAAGAGTTCATATGGTCCAGCGAGAAAGACGGCTGGCGCCACCTGTACAGGATCAGCAAGGACGGTAAAAAGCAGACACTGATTACCAAGGGTGATTATGATGTCATAGAGCAGTCCATGACAGATGAGAAAAATGGCATCGTCTATTTCATGGCCTCACCCGCAAATGCTACTCAGAAATACCTTTACAAAACCAAACTGTCCGGTGGTGGAAAACCTGAAATGGTCACCCCTTCTATTCTGCCCGGCACACATACTTATGAAATTTCTCCAAACGGCATATTTGCCCGTCACACGTACCAGACTGCCTCAGTTCCCCCGATAAAGGAATGGATGAAATTAACTACACTGAACCCGCTTACCATGGAAGGAAGCATAACCAATCAGCTGGGCAGGATCAGGCCGCCAAAAAATAAAGTAGAATTCTTTAAAATAAAAACAGAAGATGGAATTGAAATGGACGGCTGGATGAAAAAGCCGGACAATTTTGACCAGACCAGGAAATATCCGGTGGTATTCTATGTTTATGGAGAACCCGCCGGACAAACGGTGACGGATACCTGGGGTGCTGGCCAAAATAGACTTTATGCCGGTGACATGCCTAAGGATGGCTATGTCTACATCTCCCTTGAAAACAGAGGCGCTCCTGCGCCTAAGGGCAGGGAATGGCGCAAAAGCATTTTCCAGAATATAGGCAGGCTTAACATCCGCGACCAGGCCATGGCAGCTAAAAAAGTTCTGGAATGGTCTTTTATAGATAAAGACCGTGTTGCCGTATGGGGATGGAGCGGCGGTGGCTCCTCTACCTTAAACCTCTTGTTCCAGTATCCTGAGATCTATAAAACAGGTATAGCAATAGCAGCAGTAGGCAATCAGCTGACCTACGACAACATCTATCAGGAGCGATATATGGGCTCACCTTTAAAGAGCACAGACGCTTATGTCAAAGGCTCTCCCATTACCTATGCACAAAACTTAAAAGGAAATTTGCTGTATATCCATGGAACCGGCGATGACAACGTGCATTACCAAAACGCGGAGATGCTGATTAACGAATTGATTAAGAACAGGAAAGTATTTCAAATGATGCCTTATCCGAACAGAACGCACAGCATCAGCGAAGGAGCGGGCACTTCTGAGCACCTGGCATTAACTTACACTAAATTTTTACAGACTTATTGTCCGCCCGGAGGTAAATAAGGATAGATTTGTTTTCTGGATGTAAGGATTTCATTTCAAATCATAAAAATTCAACATCCTGACTATTTATGTAAAAAAGTAAATAACTTTGCGCAATTATGGCTCATGGTTTGCTAGGCAGTGTTTGCGTTCGCTCCAAGTAAGATCCTGAATTGAACGGTATGAGAAGAAAGCCCTTTGCATGAAAAATAAGACTGATAATCCTGTAATTTTAGACGAAGAAGTTAAGCGCCCGGGCAAACTGTCCAGGATGTTTATGACACTGAGTGATGTTTTTCAGTTCATGGGCCGTTTCTTTAAGGAGGGTTTCCTTCCGCCTTATGAGGGCAAGGAGCTGATGAAACAATGTTATGACATCGGTTACCGTTCACTGGCATTGATCTCGCTGACCGGCTTTATCACCGGTGTCGTATTTACCAAACAATCCAGACCTTCCCTTGCTGAATTTGGTGCCACCTCATGGCTTCCCTCTCTTGTCGGAATTGCATTGCTGAGGACACTTGCTCCTCTCCTGACCTCGCTGATCGCAGCAGGAAAAGTAGGCTCAAGCATCGGCGCAGAGCTTGGATCCATGCGGGTAACTGAGCAAATTGACGCCATGGAGGTATCCGCAACAAACCCATTTAAGTTTTTGGTCAGCACCAGGGTGCTGGCTGCTACTATAACCATTCCCATTCTTACCTTTTATACTGCAATGGTGGGTATGCTGGGTGCATTGCTCAATGTATCAATGAGTGAAGGCACTAGTGCAAAATTATTCTTTCAGTCTTCCTTAGAGTCCATTACTTTCCTGGATATTACTGCATCGACCGTCAAAGCCGTTATTTTTGGCTTTACCATTGGCATGGTAGGATGTTACCAGGGCTACAATTCCTCTAAAGGAACTGAAGGCGTGGGTAAAGCAGCAAATTCATCAGTGGTGATCGGTATGTTCCTCATCTTCATCGAAGAAGTCGTATCCGTTCAGTTCTTTGGTTTATTCAGAACATAACCTTTATGACAAAAGAACAAACCAGCCCCGAAAAAGTAATAGAGATCAAAGGATTGTATAAATCTTTTGGCAACTACCATGTACTCAAAGGCGTAGACCTGCATTTGAACAAACGGGAGAACCTTGTGGTACTGGGAAAATCCGGTACAGGAAAATCCGTACTGATCAAGATCTTAGTTGGCCTGCTCACACCCGACCAGGGCGAAGTATTGGTCCTGAACCAGCATGTGGACCGCATCACTTACAAAGAATTGCTGGCATTACGGCTTAAAGTTGGCTTCTCATTCCAGAACAGCGCCCTCTACGACAGCATGACTGTAAGAGAAAACCTGGAATTCCCGCTCGTACGCAACCAGAGAAGACTGACAAAAGGCGAAGTAAACAGTGCGGTCGAAGAAATGCTGGATGCCGTTGGCCTGCTGCATACCATCAACCAGATGCCATCAGAACTATCAGGCGGACAAAGGAAAAGAATTGGTGTCGCGCGAACACTGATTCTCAGGCCCGAAATCATGCTTTATGATGAACCGACCGCAGGACTTGACCCTATCACCTGTTTAGAGATCAATAGCTTAATCAACGAAGTGCAGGAGCGCTTTCATACCAGTTCTATCATCATTACACACGACCTGACCTGCGCTAAGGCAGTTGGCAACAGAGTAGCCATGCTGCTGGATGGCAAATTTGAGCGTCAGGGCACTTTTGAAGAAGTATTCAATACCAGTGATGAACGGGTAAAACCATTTTACGATTACAATTTTATACAATAGAAATTATGCAGGCATCAGACAATCGCCGTAAGATAACAGTAGGAATATTTATTTTTCTTGGCCTGGCGATATTTATAGTAGGGGTATTTACACTGGGGAGCCAGAAAAAAGCTTTTGTAAAAAGTTTTACTGTTGATGTTGTTTTTAATCACATACAAG
>NZ_DATHGC010000382.1:0-121805 GCF_035317785.1 Pedobacter sp.
GTAAAACCGCCGTCCATAAACTATGCCCAGTTCAGACGATAATGTATCAGCCAGGGCTGATGCCAGACTGCAGGCCATCATGAGCAGGTACAATTTGCTGTGAACGGGATCAATGACGGCTGTCAGCGCCATTATCGCCGCTACACCACCATTGGCAAATACTTGTCCTGCATCCCTGATCTGTGCATGCGCTCCTGAATCAACCAGTCGTGCCTTAAATCCTTTCTGATGAGCGGTGGCCAATACACTCAGGATAAAAAAGCCGCATAACATCAGCAAACCCTGAAACTGTGCAGCGAGGTAAACAACGCAGCCAATCATCCCGGCGGTAAGGGCGGCGGCTATGGTCAGCTTTTTTGCCCTGACACAAACCACCATCATTACTGTCAGTAAAGCAGGGACTAAAAAATAAGCGGTTCCGCCGGGAATCATCATAGCTCGTAAAATTAACTTTTTTTACTACTTTAACACTTTCTCTCTTCGCATTTGGACTGTTATGAAAAAAACATTGCTGTCGGCAGTTATACTGCTCACGTTTGCATTTTGTAAAGCACAGGTGCCTGATAAAAGCTGGTGGACCTTTGTCTATCCTGATAAATCGCTGGACAGCGGTTTGCTGAACCTGAGGTTTTTGAATGAGGAGTTTGCAGGAAAAAACGGCTTTATCCGCCTCAATAGTGATGGAAATTCTTTTAGAAACAACAAGGGAGAAGTCCGGTTCTGGGCCTGTAATGGCGGCAGCCTTGCCAGTGAATTTAATGACGCGCAGCTGGACAGCCTGGGCAGATTCCTGGCAAAGATGGGGGTCAATGTGGTCCGGTACCACGGTGCCATCAACCCGAGAGGAAAAAACACGAAGATCACGGACGTCAACACCAAGGAGATCACGGACATCTGGCGCTGCGTTGCGGCGATGAAAAAGCATGGGATTTATACGGTAATTTCTCCATTCTGGCCGCATAATGGCCATATGGGTGGGTGGGTACCTGAAGAATGGGGCATTGAGGGGTATTCTGGTAAAGATGACCTTTGGGCGGTGCTCTATTTCAATGAAAAACTTCAGGAAGGGTATCGTTCCTGGGTAAAATACCTGTACACGACACCAAATCCCTACACAGGAGTAGCGCTGAAAGATGAACCGGCGGTCGCGGTCATACAGATCGAAAATGAGGATGCCGTCTTCTTCTGGACGATGGGCGCAATAAAACCTGCGCTTGCGAAAATGGCGGGCAGGCAGTTCGCCGGGTGGCTCAAACGGAAATATGGTTCGCTTGATGCGGTAAAGCAGCGCTGGGGCAATGCTGTCCTTAAAGAAGATAACTTTCAGGAGGAAATTTTTGGCTTGTACCACATCTATGAACTGACGGTCCCGGCAAAGGAGGCGGTTGCAAACCGGCTGAGGGACCAGACAGAATTCTATGCGTATAAACAGCGTTCTTTTTATGACGGCATGGCGGGCTACTACCGTGAACTGGGCTGCAAACAGCTGATCAACGGAAATAACTGGCGGACAGCCTCTCAGAGCCGTTTGCTGGATCTGGAAAGGTGGACCAACAGCGGTGTGGATGTGCTTGCTGCCAATAAGTATTTTGATCCGCAGCATAAGGGGCCTAATGATGGCTGGCGGATAGATCCGGGGGATTTTTATGGCGCGCCTTCTGCGCTGAAAAACCCGGCTGCTCTTCCTTCAAACATTAAGCATGTGGCCGGGCATCCGATGATGGTTACGGAAAGCGGATGGAACCTGCCCAATAAATACCAGACTGAAGGTCCCTTGCTAATGGCCGCGTACGGCGGGCTTACGGGTCTGGATGCTTTCTTTTGGTTCTGTCCTACGGCGGTGACCTTTGCCAAACAGCTTCATTTTTCTTTCTTGAATATAGCGGGCCAGCATCCGATGAACAGGTGGAGCACATCTACGCCCGGTGAAATGGGGATGTTTCCTGCGAATGCTTTGATTCAAAGGCTCGGTTATATCCGGGAGGGCGCCGCGGTAAAAGAGCAGCGCAGCATGAACAGCATGCTCAGCAGGTCGGTGCCGCAGGTCTTTGAAGAGCAATCTTTTGATCCGAACCGTGATTTTGTCATAGCGGATAAAAATAATGAAGGAAAGGCTGTTTTATCCCCGCTTGTGTTTTTAACGGGCGGTGTATCTACGGAATACGGTGTTAAAAAGGACACGATAAAACTGACTGGGGAACCCGGCAAGCTGATTGACGCTAGGAAAATGCAGGTAATGTCGGTTACGGGCGAACAAAAGCTCGATTATGGGAAGGGCATTTTTGTACTCAATTCTCCTAAAGCCAAAGCGGTATCCGGCTTTTTAAACACACAGAAGATATTTGACCTGGATAACGTGGAGATCCGCTCGGACAATGAATATGCAACCATAGAGCTGGTAAGCATGGACGGAAAAAAACTGGATAAATCTAAGAAGATACTGCTGCAGGTGGGTACTATTTTCAGGCCCTCCAACTGGAAGGAAGAGCCCGCCACATTTGATCACAACAACCAGAAGGTCAATGGATTTAAAATTACCAATACAGGCAGTCTGCCATGGATGGGTATGCCGGCAAAAGGAAGTGTCAGTATTAAAAACCGGTTGATTAAGAAAGCGACGCAACTGGATGCCGCAGGATACGGGATTAAGAAACTGAGCCTTAAAATCACAGGCGATAATCTACACTTAAACCTGCCTGAAGATGCTTATTACATCTTGCTGGAACAATAGCAATTCAGAAAGCCGTTCTGTTCATTGGGCACCGGGCCGCTGCCGGGGCATACAGAACAAACAAAAACGCTTAAAACTGGTTATTCATAGGAGGGTTTTGACAACGACAGCCGAAATCTCAAAGCGATACCTATTAATTGATTTAAATTATGGCATGTAATTTCACATTTGAATACACCAAACCCAAAACAGAAATGGTCAGTAAACTTGAAGCAGCTATTTTGGGCCAGCACGGATCTTTTCAGGGGGATGAAGCTGGCGGAGAATTTTCATTTTCAACTATGGGCTTTTCTTTCAGGGGAAACTATACCATTGCAGGTGATCAAGTAGCTGTTGAAGTTACCAATAAGCCCTTTCTTGTATCCTGCAGTAAAATTGAATCAGAGATTAAAAAATACATCACAGCTGATACCTGACAGGCATTTTTAAAAATCCCCGATTGTCTTCGCTAAAGTCCTGACCCGCTTAGCCCACAAATTGCCAAGCCATATCAGCTGACCTAAAAACACCAGCAGCAATGCCGTCAGCAAGAGGTATTTGGTGGCATTAAACTGTATGTTATAGGTGAAGAATAAAAGAAAGCCCGCCATAAACAGCAACCTTGTGCATACAGAAATCACAGCAAAGGTTTTTATTTTTGAAAGATAGCGCCCAAGTGAAGCCTTAATGTCGCTGCCGTTAATCAGGTATCTGGAAAAACTATACCCGCTGAGGTTATGGATCAGCGAACAAAGAACAGCGATCACCAGTATCAGATTGACCAGCATCGGTTTCTGATCGCCGTCAAACATCGTATAATAGCAAAGCAAAAAAGCAGACCAGCCCGTGATTTCTATGATAAATTGTTTTCTGATCTCTTTTAATACGGGATGCCGGCTTTCCAGCAGCATTGCTTTTAGTTCCTCGTTTGTCTTAGCAGGAGTCTCTGCTTTATTCCAGGTCGATTTCAATTGATCAAGTTCCATCTTTATAAGTTTAAAAGTTTTTGAATTTTATGTTTGATGCGGTTTAATTTTACCCCGACATTGCTTTCGCTAATACCGGTAACTTCTGCGATCTGCCGGTAACTCAGATCTTCGAGGTACAGTGTAATGATGGCCTTTTCTCCATCGTCCAGTCGTTTTAATGCCAGAAACAGCTGTTCCTGCCGGATTGCTAAATTTTCATCCTGCAGGTCATCAGCATGATCTGGCAATACAGGATGATATTCCACAGCCGGTCTTTTCTTCCGAAAGGAAGCAATTGCAGTATTGAGGGCGATGCGGTACATCCAGGTACTTACCTTTGCTGTCCCTTTAAATGAGGGGAATGCTTTCCAGAGCTGATAGGTAATCTCCTGAAACAGATCTTCGCGGTCTTCAGCTCCATCGCGGTACATGCGGCAAATTTTATGGACGATTCCCTGGTGTGTTCCCATCAGTGCTAAGAATGCCTGCTCATCCATATTTTTTGGTAATTGAAATATTCATATGATGTCATTTATCAATAAGTTGCAGAAAACAGAAAATACTTACAGCACAGAAAAGATACTTTCTTATTATGAAGGAATGTTATAAATTTAAACAACTTAATATAAGCCTTTAAATTTAACCACATGTCCGGTTTGAAAAATCCATATAATGCTGTACTCATTGCAGTGATCGCCTGTATTGCTGTAAGCTTTACCCCTGCCCCTAAAAAATCAATCCGCGCTAAATCCGGGGTTGCGGCTAACGTCGTGCGTCTGGCCAATGCCTTTAAAGCTACGCTAACCCCCGAACAGATCGCTAAGCTGGAGATTCCGCTAACCAAAACGGCGTCGGTCAAATGGACCAATATTCCCGGAGGGGCATCTAACAGGAACGGACTGCAATTCAGCACCCTTAGTCCGGAACAGTTGAATGCGGCAAAAGCAGTGATCAAAGCAGCATCGGGCACTGCTGCCAATGAAGGTTATGACGAGTTTCTGCAGATCGGTCTGGCAGACGGCGTAATTGGCAAAAGCGGTAGATCCGGGTATGGTCCCGGCGAATACATCATCGCTTTTTTGGGTACTCCGGCTTTGACCGGAACCTGGATGCTTCAGTTTGGCGGTCATCACTATGCACAGAATATTGTCTACAGTAAAGGGACGACTGCAAGCGCCACACCTATTTTTCAGGGTGGCGATCCCAGAGAATGGACGACAGACGATATCAAATATGCACCGCTGAAGCAAGAGCATGATGGTATGGCTGCTTTGCTGGCTTCATTTACTGCAGATGAACTGACAAAAGCAAAGGTTGACGAAAAGTTTGGAGACGTGCTGCTGGGAACCACTAAGGACGGCAAATTTCCGGCTATAAAATCCGGCATTAAGGTAAGTGAGCTCAGTGCAGCCTCTAAAGCAAAAGTCCTAAACGCCATGATGCCATGGCTCAATGATATAGACGCGGACATCAGGGCCAGGCTGCTAAAAGTTTACAGCAGGGAACTTTCGGACACTTATGTGGCTTATTCCGGGAATGCTGTCGGTATCAGCGGAGATCAGAATTCTTTCTTAAAAGTAATCGCAGATTACGTTCGTATAGATGGTCCGGGGGTTTGGATTGAATTTGCCTGTCAGCCGGGTGTATATTCCAAACAGCCGCATTACCATACCGTGTTCAGGGACCATCGGCTGGATTATAATAATTTATGGAATTTTTGAGCCAGTTCTGCTTCATTGGTGAGATCCAGCCTTAAGGGTGTGATGGACACCAGGTTATTTTCGATGGCCCAGCGGTCTGTGCCTTCTTCTGCTGCTTCCAAAGGGATGACGGTGATCCAGTAATGTTTTCTTTGCATGGGATCTATTCCTGGTACTACTTTACCGTCATAAAGCCGGACAGATTGTTTTGTCCATCTGACTCCAGTGGGGTTCGGAGGGAAATTCACATTGTACAGCCCCAGTGCCGTACTGCTTAACAATTCTGCCAAAGCCTGTGCTACATAAGCGTCAAGTCCATTAAAATCCGGTCCGGTCTTGCCTACCGGTGTGCTTAGGGCAACTCCCCTTACTCCCAATAAAACGGCCTGCTTTGCGGCTGCCAGTGTTCCTGAATGCCACATAGAATTCCCAAGGTTTGGCCCCATATTGATCCCCGACAATACAATATTGGTATCCGGATAAATGTGCAGGCCTAATGCCACGCAATCTGCGGGTGTACCGTTCACCCTGTAAGCATCTATACCTTCAAATACAATAGGAGATTTTTTAATGGACAAGGGCCGGGAATGCGTTATGGCATGCCCCATTGATGATTGTTCTACATCCGGGGCCACAATCCGGACCTCGCCAAAACGCAGGGCAATTTTTGCAAGTGCAGCTATTCCGGGACTATAGATACCGTCGTCATTGGTGATCATGATTTTCATAGTAGATTATTTAGTATGTTTAAAACCTTATTTGCCCTCATATTGTTCAGCTAATATGAAAAAAAACGGTAAACTGGTCAGATTGGTGCACAACCCTACTGCCGGCGAAGGTGAGTACTCTAAGGAAAGGATCATCGAGCTGATAGAATCGCATGGTTACCGCTGTGCTTATTCATCTTCTAAAAAGAAGCTGCTCAAAATGATAGAGCCTGAGACAGCATTTATTGTGATTGCCGGAGGTGACGGCACGATCAGGAAGACCATTATGCGTTTGCTGAACAAAAAACTAAAATACAAGCGTCCTATTGCCCTGCTTCCTTTTGGTACGGCCAATAATATTGCCACGTCACTTAATATTCCTGAAGACAATACCAGGAATATCAGTTCCTGGGCCGGTTATCATCTGAAAAAATTTGATGTAGGCCAGGTTACGGGCCTTCAAAAGGCGTCTTATTTTATTGAATCATTTGGTTTCGGTTTGTTTCCAAGGCTCATGAAAACACTGAAGAAGATGAACAGGGACCACATAAACAGTGCAGAGGGGGAATTTGAAATGGCCTTGAAAGCGCTGCTGGAGATTACCAGAAACTATCTGCCAGTCCCATTTAGAATTGAGGTAAATGATAAGGTGATTGAAGGCCGGGCCATCATGATAGAGATCATGAATATTTCAAGCCTGGGGCCTCATCTTAAACTGAGTGAAGATGCTGATTCAGAAGACGGTTATTTTGATCTGGTGATCGTCACTGAAAGACAAAGAAAAAAAATGGAAGATTATGTCCTGAAGAAAATGGAGCAAAAAGACCCGGTATTTCCAATTAAACCTATCCGCACCAAAAGTCTGAGCATCAACTGGAAGGGATATGATGTGCATGGGGATGATCAGGTGATCAAAGTATATGACGAGGTCAATTTGGAAGTTTCCTTGCTGGATAGTTTGCTGGAAATGGTAACGGCGACGAAATAAGATTAAAACAATAGAACAAAGGCAATTATTTGGCTAATAAATTTTTTACTTGCCAGTATATATGTTATTATTGTCTATCTAAATTAAAGCTCAATGAATACCAAGATAACGGCTCTCTTATGCTGGCTGCTTACAGCTGCGTTGTTCACCTGCGCCCAGGAAAAAAAGGCGAAACCCAAAGATTTTAAATATGGAAAGATCAGCCCAGAAGAGTTTGAAATAAGAGCAAGTGGGGCCGATTCAGCGGCCAGTGCTGTTGTTTTATTTGACGTGGGAAGAGGCCGGTTCGAATTAAATCCGAAGACGGGCGACTTCATGTATGTCATGGAAAGACATGTCAGGTATAAGATCTTCAATAAAAATGGATACGATTACGCAAATCTTGAACTGGAGCTTTATAAAAAAAATAGTTTTGAAACTGCATTGGATCAAATGGATGGAGCCACCTATAGTATGGAAAACGGCAAAATGACAGTTGACAAGATAAATAAGGAATCTAAGTTTACGGAAAAGCAGGACAAGAACTACACCATTAAGAAATTTGCATTGCCTAATGTCAAAGAGGGCTCCATTATAGAATATAAGTACCGTTTGAAATCTGACTTTATCTTTACTTTAAGGTCATGGAATTTTCAAAGAGAAATACCTACGCTTCATTCAGAATATGAGATCACCATTCCGGAATGGTATAAATACAGGGTAACAGGCGGGGGCTATGTATTTTTAAATCCTAAACAGGAACTTGTTAATCAGAATTTCATGACTTCAGGCGGTTCGGTATCACTTACGTGCTTGAAAATGAACTATCACGCAGATTCTGTTCCGGCACTAAAGACGGAAAGTTTCGTAACCACCATGCGTGACCACATCAGCAGAGTTGGATTTGAGTTGACATCCGTTACCGTTCCGGGACAAGTTTACCGGGAATTCACGAATACCTGGCCGCAGTTAATCAAAGGCCTTAAAAGTGACGAGAATTTTGGAGGCTTCATCAATAGAAAAAGCTATATAAAGACACTTGTCAAATCAATAGTAAAGGAAAACGCCAATCCGGATACGACCTTAAAACTGATATTTAATTACGTCAAGAACAATATCAAATGGAATGATGACCATCACTTTTATAGCTCGGATGTAAACCCAAAGACAATTTTCGAAAAAAAAACAGGCAACTCTGCAGACATCAACCTTAGTCTGTACATGCTGCTTACAGAAGCAGGAATAACTGCCTCTCCGGTTCTGCTAAGTACCAGGGATAACGGAATTCATCCCGGTCTTCCCATGCTGTCCGTATTTAACAATGTTATTGTGCTGGCGAGCGTCGGTGACAAACAAATACTCCTCGATGCGACTGATAAGAATCATTTTCCGGGACTTATCTCCTATGATGACCTGAATCATGAGGGTTTCCAGATTGATCTGGCACAGGAAAATGGAAAATGGATCTCTTTGGATGACAATAGCCTGAGCAGAAAAGTGATTACTTATGCTTTATCGATGACCGATGAAAATAAAATGACCGGTAAGCTCTACATGAGTTCTACAAGTTACGAAGGGCTTAACCGGCGGAATAAGTATCTGTCGGCCACCGATCAGGAAGACTTTCTAAAGACTTACAAAACCGGAAAAACCGGACTGGCAATTAAGAATTATCAGATAGGTAATTTGGATAACCTGACTGAGCCACTAACAGAGACCATGGATGTGATCATTGAAGACAATGTAGAAGAAGCCGGTAACCTGGCTTATTTTACGCCTCTGTTGTTTGAAAGGACCAAAGAAAACCCCTTCAAACTGGAAGACAGAAAATTCCCGGTAGACTTCGGTTATGCGACGGAAGAGATCTATCGTTTGACCATAGATCTCCCAAAGAATTATCAGCTGGATAAGGCACCGAAGAATGAAAAGGTGATATTGCCTGACGAATCCGCTTCATTCAGTTTCATCTTCGCTTCTGAGGGCAACAAAATGATGATCACCAGCAAAATTACTGTTAAAAAACCTGTTTATACAAATGAAGAGTATATCTATCTAAGGGAACTCTTTAAGAATATTGTTAGAAAGCAATCCGAACAAATCGTACTTAAAAAGATTTAACATGAAAGCATGCGTACTTTTTGTCATCGGTTTTTCCTGTTTTATAAAAGCAAATGCACAGGCACCATATGATGTCAGTAAAATTCCAGGAGAATTGCTAAAAAATGCATCTGTGGTGATCAGGAATGAAGAACAGATCTATGAAGTCAGGAATCCGGGGAGTGCTGCGATGGCGTATAAGACGGCTGTCACTATTTTGAATAAAAGTGGGGAGGGTGCGTCTAATATGCATGAGTTTTACAACAAATTCTCCAGCATATCTGATTTGAAAGCTTCCATATATGACGCTGCCGGCAAAAAAATCAAAGACTATAAAGCTTCAGACTTTAGGGACAGAAGTGCTGTATCTGATGGCACCATGTACCAGGATGACCGGGTAAAATACCTGGAATTTTCTCATAACAGCTATCCATACACCATTGAATACAGTTATACCATAGCATACAGCGGCATCAGGAACTACCCCGACTGGTATCCTGCAAATACATGGAACCATGCTGTTGAAGCGTCCAGCTTTGTGTTTAAGATTCCCCAGGGAATGACTTTTAAATACTTAAAAAGTAAGGGAATAACAACCGACTCCAGCAAGGTCAAGGATAAATTACAGTACAAATGGAGTTGCCAGAATGTGAAGGCACTGGAATATGAACCAATGAGCATCGGAATGCGGAACGTGATGCCATGGGTGACCCTGGCACCAAACCAGTTTGAGTATGACAATTCTAAAGCCAATATTGAAAACTGGACAAATCTTGGCTCCTGGATGTATAATCTGAGCAATGGCATGCAGGAGCTTCCCGAAGCGGCAAAAGTGAAAATCCTGAATCTTATAAAAGAGGCTAAAACACCAGCCGAAAAAATAAGTTTACTTTACAAGTACCTGCAGTCAAATACACGGTATGTGGGTGTGCAGCTTGGAATTGGCGGCTATAAACCCATAGCGGCAGAAAAAGTGTTTTCTGTAAATTACGGGGATTGCAAAGCATTGTCCAATTACATGAAAGCCATGTTGGAAGTAGCTGGTATAAAATCAAATCTGGTGGTCATAGGCAACGGTATGCCGTCTTTAAACAAGAATTTTGCCAGCGTAAATCAGGCCAACCATATGATCCTTTGCGTGCCTTTGGAAAAAGACACCACCTGGCTGGAATGCACAAGCCAATATGTGCCATTGGGATATATAGGTAATGACAATTCAAACAGAACTGTTTTGCTGGTCACTGAGAATGGCGGAAAACTTGCCCAGACTCCGGTTTACAGCCCCGCAGACAATTATCAAAAACGATCAGCCATAGTAGATTTAAACGAAGAAGGCAACGCCGATATCCAAATAGAGACGCAATACGGATACGCGCAGTTTGAGGAAAACTTAAGAATGCTGATCATAGATCCAACCGAGCAGCGCAAAAGCCTGATGAATTCTTTAAGTATTCCAAACATGCAGATCGGTACTCTGAGTTATTTCCAGCCCGATAAAAATGCCGCGATGTTAACGGAAAAGATCAGTTTGAAAGCCTCACAGTTACTGACAAAAGGAGGTGACAAACTCTTTCTTACTTTAAACCTTCTCAACAGGCAGGAATCGGCTGTGACCGCTATTGAAGATCGCAAAACACCCTTTGCTGTAAATTACAGTTTCAAGGATGAAGATGAAATTATTTATACCATACCTAAGGGATATAAAATTGAATTCATACCCAAAGACATTTTCATAGAATCAGAATTTGGAAAGTACAGCGCAAAATTTACTGCAAAAGATGATAAACTGGTATATAACCGAACTAAAATGATGATCAGTAAAAAATATCCGCCGGAAAAATACAACGACTTTGCTGCTTTTTATAAAAAAATATACCAGGCTGACAAGCAAAAAAGCATTCTGGCCAAAATGGAATAATACAATATCATCACAAATTATGCGCCCATGAGTCACTTGAGATTTATTCTTTTTGTCACATTAATTGGATTTGGCTTTATCTCCTTTGCCCAGGATAAAGTCGTGTCCGTACAAAAGGAAGTAGCCCAGCGAATATTCAAATATGGAAAGATTACTCCGGAAGAATTTGAGACCAAAGTAAGCGGCGCAGACTCGGCGGCGTCAGCAGTAGTACTCTTTGACGTGGGAAAGGCCATATTTGAACTGGGTGGAAGAAAGGCGAGCTTCGTATATGTTCTGGAACGTCATATCAGGTATAAGATCATCAGTAAAGCGGGCTATGATTTTGCAAACCTGGAAATCCCGCTCTTCAATGTCGGCGAAAATGAATCGTATCTTGATGACATGGAGGGCGCAACTTATAACATGGAGAATGGCAAAGTAGTAATCAGCAAGATCAGCAAGAGTTCCAAGTTTACCGAAAAAAGAGACAAAAATTTTACCATCAAAAAATTTGCATTGCCCAATGTCAAAGAAGGTTCAATAATAGAATTTAAGTACAAAATAAAATCGGATTTCCTGGGGACGCTGAGCTGGCATTTCCAAAAAGATATCCCTACCTTATATTCAGAGTACGACGTAAGCATTCCCCAGTTTCTTAAGTACAATATGAACCAGAGCGGTTTGATCAAAGCAGCATCAAAGCGAGAACTGGGTCAGCAAAACATGGCTTCTTATTATGGCGCGGGAATAGTACAGATTGCCAGAACACAGTTCAGGATAGAGAATGTACCTGCCCTTACATTGGAAAAGTATGTACCTACTATGGACGAATACATCAGTAAGGTAGATTTTGAACTTACTTCTATAAAGATGCCCAACCAGTCCTTTATGGACTATATGATGACCTGGCCTAAAATCATTGCCAAACTCAGAGGCTACAATAACTTTGGTGGATTTCTTGCGCCCAGTGATTTTGTAAAAACTACGGTTGCCAAAATCGTAAAACCAGATACTAAGCCAGATAGTATTGCCTTTCTGATCTTTGATTATGTAAAAAACAACATCAAGTGGAACAATCAAACAGGTATTTATGGCTCAAGCATAAGCGCCCAGCAGGTCTTCGAAAAAAAGACAGGTAATTCTGCAGATATAAACCTCAGCCTGCTTGCATTGTTTAATGAAGCCAAGGTTGAAGCCTCCCCCATCATACTGAGCACAAGAGGAAATGGGAAACATCCCAAATACCCTGTACTGTCCAAATTCGACAATATAATCATCGATGTAAAAATTGGGGAACGTCACATTTTTTTTGATGCAACAAATAAGAACCATACACCGGATATAGTTGCTTTTCAAAACCTGAACCATGAAGGTTACCGGGTTGATTTCAAAACCAATACGGGGAGCTGGATCAATACTGATGAATTCAAAATCAGCAAAAAAAATGTCAGTGGCTATTTAGCGCTGGACAAGGAAAATAAGCTAACCGGTAAGCTGCAGATGTTCAGTACAGACTACACCGCATTAGAGCGAAGGAACAGGTACCTTAATTCGCTAAACGAAGCGGAATACCTGAAATCCTTTAAAGGTGATAAGCCAGGCCTGGGAATTAGCGAATATAAAACCGAAAATATTGACAATCCAAATGAATCCTTCGGCGAGTCAATGGATGTGATCATCGAAGACAATGTAGAAGAGGCTGGCAACCTGGTTTACTTCATGCCTTTATTGTTTGAAAGAACAAAAGAAAATCCCTTTAAGATTGACGACAGAAAGTATCCTGTAGATTTTGGCCATCCAAATGAAGAAGTCTACCGGCTGACCATAGAGATCCCTAAGGGATACACTTTTGACAAACTTCCACAAAACGAAAAGATCAGCCTGCTTGAAGATGCAGCAGCATTTTCTTTCGTGGTGATCCAGGAAGAAAATAAGATTTCTGTAGTCAGCAGGATCTCCTTCAAAAAGTCTGTCTATTCTGTTCAGGAATATCACGATCTGAAGGAGTTGTTTAATCACATCGTCAGGAAACAATCAGAACAGATTGTCGTCAAAAAAAGCTAGCTACATTTTGCCGACAACAACCTTCGTGAAGTCTGAAGTATTTAAATAGCGGTTGGCCAGATCTTTTAATTGCTCAGCACTAATGATTTTTACTGTTTTGATGTAATTGTCGTAATAAGAATAATCCAAACCTGAGAAGTACACGTTTTTAAATTTATCTGCATGGGAAAACGCATTTTCAAGACTGCCCAGCATAGCGCCCAGCATGTAATTGCGTACAAGATCCAGTTCCTCGTCTCCAACCAGCTCAGTTTTCAGCAGACCAATTTCTTTTTCAATTTCTATCAGCGCAAGCTGGCACACATCTGCACCAACCTCCGTTGCCAAAAAGAAATAACCGGCATCTTTTAAAGAAGATACTGCTGAGCCGATGCCGTAAGTATAGCCTTTGTCTTCCCGGATGTTAGCCATTAGTCTCGAGCCGAAGTACCCGCCTAAAAGACAGTTTAATACCTGAAGTCCCGGGAAATCAGCGTGACTCCTGGTGATGGCCAGTGCGCCCATTCTTATTGCGGACTGAATGGCATCTGGTTTCTCTATGAAAATATCACTTCCGGCCCGGTTATCAAAAATAAATTTATTGATTTCAGCAGCATCATTGTTATCCCATCCCCTGCCCATAATCTGGTTTAATGTGCGGAACTCTGTATCTTCAAACTTACCCGCCACAATTATGGTACAATTTCCGGGTTTATAGGCTGCCTTAAAATAATGGAGCAGGTCGAGCCGGTTCAGTTCATCATAGTCAGCCGGCCCGATGTTGGAACCATAAGTCGTTTCACCGAATAACGCATTGGCAAAATCCTTCTTGGCAAGAAAATCATTCTTTTGCAGATTGACCTGAAGTGATTGCTTTTGGTTCTGGATGAATATACCCAATTCCTGGTCCGGAAAAATGCTTTCATTTAAGATAGCATGTAAAATTGGCAGCACTGAAGCCAGGTGCTTGTTTAATGTATATAGCTTGAGGCTCGACTGATCTGCACCATATTCCGTTTGCAAAAAAGCACCGTAATAATCTACTTTATCTGCAATCTCCATCGCTGTGAGCTGCGCTGTGCCATTATTGATCAGATGGTTTGCCGCAACGGCCTGTAAAGGCTTTGCCGGATCCCAGTTTACATTCTCAAATATAAACTCAATCCGTACCAGCTCCTGCTGACCGGCATTTATCGTAAATACCGGTATGCCATTGTCCAGTGTCTGTTTTAAAGGCTCAATGAAACTGATCTCATCAACCTGTTTTGATTCCGGGGCTAGTGTACGGTTAAGCATCTTTTGCTGTTAAATAATATAAAATGGAACATTGCTCTTCTACAAAGGTTGCTTTAGCAGCCTGCATAATTCGCTGAGGAGTCACAGAAAGATATTTGTCAATCTCTGTATTCAGTCCTTCAGCATTGCCCAGCAATTCATAATAAGCAAGGTTCATGGCTTTATCGAGCAGACTCATTTCAGCAAACACCATGATAGATTCTGATTTATTTTTGACTTTAGTCAGCTCATGGCCGCTCACCTCCTGATGGGTCATTTTCTTAAGTTCTGTCCAGATGGCTTCCTCTGCCGTGCCTACAGGAACGCCCTGTACGAGTTTGCCTTCTATGACAAACAACCCTTCGTCTATACTGCTGGTGATGTAGGCATGAATATCGCTAAACAGCTGCTGCTCTTTTAAAAGGCTGTTGTATAATCTGGAGGACTGACCCTGCGAAAGCACATCTGCCATCAGATCATATGCCTGGTATTCAGGGTCTGATCTCGCTGGCATTTTAAAGGCCATATAAATAGAATTAAGGGGGACCTCGGCATGTACAGATTCTCTTCGCGCTGCTGTCTGTACTGGCTCTTTTGGTAGGTTTCTATGGTATTTTCCCCCTGCAGGAATAGGCTCAAACCACTTTTCAGCGAGAGTTTTCACGTCCGCTGTTTTTACATTACCACCTACAACCATGATCGCATTCTGCGGATTGTAATGCTTTTTGAAGAATGCCTTTACATCTTCCATCTTAGCATCTTCAATCTGCTTGAGGTCCTGACCTATAGTTGCCCATTGGTATGGATGCGTTTTATAGGCGAGCGGTCTTAATTTCAGCCATACGTCTCCATAAGGCTGGTTCAAATACCGCTGTTTAAACTCCTCGCAAACTACATTGCGCTGTGTCTCCAGACTTTTTTCTGAAAAAGCAAGACTCAGCATTCGGTCACTCTCCAGCCAAAAGGCAGTTTCCAGATTTACAGCAGGCAGGGTAATGTAATAATTGGTGATGTCATTGCTGGTAAACGCATTGTTCTCGCCCCCTACCCTTTGCAGCGGCTCATCATAGCTGGGAATATTAACTGATCCGCCAAACATGAGGTGTTCAAATAAATGGGCAAAGCCGGTCTTATCCTGTTCTTCGTCGCGTGAGCCGACATCATATAAGATATTTAAAACAGCCATCGGCGTGGTTGCATCCTCATGTACCAGTACACGGAGTCCATTAGCCAAACTAAAACGGTGAAAATCTACCATAGGTTGAAAAATAATTGCGAATATAGGAATTATGAAAGGGGGAATTGTGATAATAATGTATTGTTTTTTATGACAAAGGAGCGATTGATAAATTTGTTCTGCGGGGCAATTTTATCTAAGTTTGCACTATGAATACTGCCGATTTATTACAAAGGGCCTTGCATTTCGACTTCCTGACGAAGGAAGAGGGTGTTTTTCTTTACCATAACGCAGCAACTGCCGACCTCGCATTTGTTGGAAATGAACTGAGAAAGAAGCAGGTAACCAGCGGAAAAGTAACCTGGCAGATCGACCGCAATGTCAATACCACCAATGTTTGCATCGCCAACTGTAAATTCTGTAATTTCTTCAGGAGACCAGGGCATGACGAAAGCTACATTACTGATATTGAAACCTATAAGGTAAAAATCGAAGAAACATTCAGATTGGGCGGTGACCAGCTCCTGCTGCAGGGCGGCCATCACCCTGACCTCGGGCTGCAGTTTTACGCCGATCTTTTTAAACAGCTCAAAGAATTGTATCCAGACCTTAAGCTGCATGCTTTGGGACCGCCCGAAATAGCCCACGTAGCAAAACTGGAAGGAATATCTCATACAGAAGTACTGAAAGCACTTAAAGCAGCAGGCATGGATTCACTGCCCGGAGCTGGCGCAGAAATACTCAATGACAGGGTACGCAGGCTGATCTCTAAAGGCAAGTGCGGCGGCCAGGAATGGCTGGATGTGATGCGCGCAGCACACCAGCTGGACATCACCACCTCGGCGACCATGATGTTTGGCCATGTGGAAACAATAGAAGAGCGGTTTGAACACCTGGTCTGGATCAGGGAAGTACAAAGTGAAAAACCAGTACATGCAAAAGGGTTTCTGGCCTTTATCCCCTGGCCTTTTCAGGATGACGGCACTTTATTAAAAAGGCTTAGGGGCATCAGCAACAATGTATCAGGTGACGAATACATCAGAATGATCGCTTTGAGCCGCATCATGCTGCCAAACGTGCTGAACATCCAGGCATCCTGGCTAACTGTAGGAAAGAACACTGCACAGCTTTGTCTCCATGCCGGTGCCAATGATTTTGGCTCGATCATGATCGAGGAAAATGTGGTTTCTGCTGCCGGTGCACCACACCGCTTTACCGCTCAGGGAATTCAAACAGCGATCAAAGAAGCAGGTTTTGAGCCCCAGTTGCGCGGACAGCAATACAACTACCGTGACCTGCCCGAACATCTGGAAGAACAGGTGATTACTTATTAGCATAAAAAAAGGAAGAAGACTTTCGTCTCCTTCCCCTATCCTAAACTTAAACAAACTTAATTTTTAAGGCTTATTATTTGATAAATAAGCTCGCAATGGTAAGTACATCTGCTTTAGCCAGTGGTTCGTCAAAAGATTCTACTGCAGCAGCTTTAGTGACACCTGTTGCAATGCCTGTGATGGTCACACCGGTCTGTACATCTAAGGCTTCACCGGCATATACAGGATCTACCTGAGGAACACCAGAATCATTTGCTCCGCCACCTGCACCAAGACTGATCCATGGTTTAATGGCAACACCACCACCGGCGGGAGCAGCGCGCATCTGACGGATGTGCGAAGCATGACGTGCTTCAACAGAGTGGATCTGTAACGCGGTCGTCAATACTGCATTTCCTTTTAGTACAGTTGCCTGACCTTTATAAGCCCTTACCCCTGTATCTTCAAATGCCTGAGCAACAGCGAGAAATGTTTTATAATCTGTATATACCGTCGGGAACGTGCCTTTAGCTGTAAAATCAAAATCAGCGTAAGCATAGACTTTTCCCGCAGCGCCACCCAGTGCCCCTTTAAGCAAATTTACATGGGCCAATTCGTGGTCGCGGATTGTAGTAATCGCACCATGCGCAGGTGTACCTGGAGTAAGCAATCCTGGCGCAGCCAAAAGTGAGTGATTGTAAAAATGATACTCCAGGTATTCCAGTGTCAATGCAAAATTCAAAACATCAGTAATAGCAGTTGGCGTACTTTGTCCATATGCTTTTTTGAACATAGAACCCATAGCCAGCGGCATTGCTGCCAAGGCTATTTTCTTGCCCATACTATAAAAATCTTTCATGGCTGCCCTTCTCGGGTTTAGACGCTCATATATCTCGCCATCAACTTTTTCTATTTCTTCTATTATGTTTACAATATTCATGTTTTCTAAGATTAAGGGTTATAAATTGATTACGTTAATTTTGGTTTTGACATAATTAGCAGCTATTGGAAGTACTTTATCGGGAGTAAGTGCCACATCCAGTCCGTTAGCGTCAACGACCTCTGCATTCGCAAAACTTCCGTTGGAAATCAAATCACGGATATACGCAGCATGACGTGCCTCAACTGAAACAATTTTTCCGGCAGCTACCAGATAGGCGTCTGTAGTCAAACGTACACCTGCACCATTATATGCCGCAACACCAAGGTCTTCAAAAGCTTTAGCCGTAGCCAAAACGCTCGTTCTGTCGGTGAAATTTATACTTGAAAAATTAACTTCCAAACTACCAATAGCAGCCGCACCTAAAGCCTTTTTTAAGTATTCCCTGTGTGCAATTTCATGAAACTGGATGTCCTGGAAATAAGCTTTTTCAGCAGCACTAAAACCCGAAGGCGGCGCTGAAGCTACCTGGATATAAAACGCAGCTTCTAATTGCTCCAATGCATAAGCATAATTTAATACGCCGAAGTCATCTTTAAAATCTAAAACAACGCCCTCATACTCAGGGATACCTCTGTCTCTTTTTTTGCATCCGGCTGCGATAAGAGCGATACCAGCTGCGCCAGCCCCTGCATATTGCAGAAAGGAACGGCGTTGCAATTGAGCAGTAAAAACGCTTTGCTCCACTTGCGTGTTTTGTTCTTGTAAGTTTTTCATAATACTAGAATTTGGGTTTTAAGGTTATGAAACTCACATCAAGCAGGTTTCATAAGGGTTTAAATTAAGTTTTAGTTATTTAAGTTTTTTCAATGCTTATATCAGCACATACGAAGGAAAAAACAGAACGGTTTTAGGAGTTTAGAAGAAATATTCACGGATCATTCATTTTTTTAATAAATTCACCAGAATAAAACCCAATCAGCGTGTTAAATGCCATTATAGTCGACGACGAAGAGTTCGCCCGCTCATCATTATATTTCCTGCTGCAGGAAAATTGTGAGCAGATCCATATTTCCGGAATTGCAAAATCTGTTGCCGAAGCAAGGTCCCTCTTGTCGCAGAATACTATAGATGTGATTTTCCTGGACATCGCTATGCCCGGTGAAAATGGCTTTGAACTGATTCCAAGCGTACAACACAGCAAAGCCCATGTAATCTTTACTACTGCATATGACCAATATGCGCTGAAAGCGATAAAGGCGAACGCGCTGGATTATCTGCTCAAGCCTATAGACATAGATGAACTCAAGGCAGCTGTAGACAAAGCCTCAAAACATATTTTACTGAATAAGACAGAGCAGAGCAGAGCTGAAAGCCTGCAGAACCTGGCTGTGAATCTGTCCGACCGAAATGAGATCCGAAAAATCAGTTTGCCCAACGGACAAGGCTACAGCCTGATCAGTATCGAAGATATTGTACACATAGAAGCAGACAGCAATTACTCAGTTTTTCACCTGGCAAACAGGGAAAAAATAACCGTATCTAAAGTATTGAAAGAATACGAAGAAATATTGCCGGAGCATCAGTTTGTAAGAATTCATAAATCCAGTATCATAAATCTGAATTACCTTAAAGAATATAATTACCGCAACGGCTATGAGGTCCTGTTAAAAAATGGAGAAAAAATTGCGGTATCAAGAAGACGGGCCAGTGATTTAGCCGAAAAGGTAAGGTCTTATACCAGTTTTGACAGTGAAAAATAATGCCCAGAACTTAATCCGGTCTTTTATCCTGCTGATCATTCTATTTTTCAGCGGCATAAATGCGTTTGGCCAGACAACCTATCTCCAACATTTCAATACCAAAAACGGACTGCCAAGTAACAATTGCTTTTATACCCTGCAGGATTCCAAAGGCTACATTTGGGTAGCCACAGATGCCGGAGTAAGCAGATTTGACGGAAAGGTATTTGAAAATTTTTCGGTAGATGACGGATTGCCCGACAATCAGATCCTGCAGCTTAAAGAGGACAGAAACGGGAGAATCTGGTTTTTGGCGTTAAACGGTCAGCTCAGTTATTTCTCCAATGGAAAAATCTACAATGAGACCAATAACAGGTTGCTGAAACTGCTAAAATTTAATGCGGTAATTGTCTCTTTCTTCCAGGATTCCAAAGGCAGGATCTGGCTGGGCACCAACAAAAATGTGCTGGTCATGTGGGACGGAAAATCTATCATGAAATTTATTTCGGCCAGCAGCGACCGCCAGTTCATCAATACCTTTGTGCATGAAGATCGCAGCGGCAAGATTTGGGCCTATAGCAACAGGTGTGTAAGGATACTGGACAAGGGCAATTTTAAAGTAATACCGCACAGCTCTTTACCGCTTTCTTACAAAACTGCTTTGAACATGCCCGACAAGTCCATCGCATATATTGACCAGCTGGGATTGAACATAAAAAGTGGAAATGAACAACCACTCAGGCTGAGTATTGATCCTGATCTTTTGCAGAATGATCCGGGTTACTTCTATTTTGATCCCAATGAAGGACTCTGGTTAAGCAACAACTCAGGTATTCATTTGATAGACAGGTCGGGAAAAGTAAGCAGTTATCTCCAAAACATATTATCAAGCCAGGTGATCAAGGACTCGAAGGGTAACATGTGGTTTACAACCAATAACGGCATTTATATGCTGCCAAAAAAAGATGAAAGGCTGTACATCATCAACAGGTCTGACGGACTGAGCAGTGATGTGGTAAAAAGTATTACAAAAGACGATAAAAACCAGATCTGGCTGGGACTTGACTATGCAGGAATTAATATTGTCGACGGTCATACTTTCACTGTCAATGAATTCCTGGTTCCTGATAAAGGAAAATTTAACATGATCAAACAGCTTACTTTTGACACCACTGACAACTCTGTATATTTCGCATCTGACTATGGGCTGGGAAGGATCGGGGACATTCATAAAAATCAGACCATTGACTATCTGAAAGAAGCAAATAATCTGATGTTTGTCATCAAGAGTTTTAGCCTCGGCAGCGATAGAAGTCTGGCAATGGCACTTTCATCCGGAGTAGTTATTCTGCCTGACCGTATCAATAAGTTTGAGTACAGCTCATTGTATTTCAAACAACAGGCAGATTTTTTTAACAACAGATCATACAGCGTATTTTATGACAAAAATAAAAGCCTCTGGTTTTCCAATATCAATGGATTGTCGGAGTTTTCAGCCGAAAAGCTTTATAACTATTATGAAAAGAGCCCGCTGCTCACCAGGAGGATAAATGACATCCAGGAATTAAACGACGGCACGATTGTTCTCGCCACGGATGGATATGGGATCATCTATATTAAAGACAAGAAGATTACTAAAGTAATCACCCAGAGAGACGGCCTGGTAGATAACATTTGCAAGAAGCTATTTGTAAAGGGAAATGAGGTGTGGACGATCACCAATAATGGCATCAACAGGATTTCTCTTAAAGGCAGGGATGCTTATATAGAAAGTTTTGAGTATACCAGTGCGCTGCTTGCTGAAGGGGTAAACGGCATGTATATTGACGAGCGCAATGCCTATTTTGCAACCAACAACGGGCTCGTTTTCTTTTCTATCAATAAAACCCAGGTGATCAGCGAGGCCCCTCAGGTCTTTATTTCTTCTATCGTCAACAATAAAGTGAAGCTGAGCCTTAGTGAGAAAAATCATCTGCTGAACCCCTACAGCAATAACATTACCTTCTATTATAGTGCCATAGATTTTCAGAACAAGAACGTAACCTACAGGTATCGTCTTAAATCAGACGCGGTGTGGACCGAAACGAAAAACAGAAGGCTTGAATTTTCATCTCTCGAACCAGGAGAATATACTTTTGAGCTGAGTGCAAAATCCAGCAATAGTGTATGGAGCAGTCCGGCAAGAGTAAGTTTTATCATGGAACGGCATTTCTGGCAGACACCATGGTTTTTCATGATCATCCTCACCCTATCAGGGCTGGCGCTATATAAGCTTGCTGTAATGGTAACAAAACGTCAAAAGAACAAAGAACAGGAACAGCTCCTGCTAAAAAATAAAATTCTGATGCTGGAGCAACGTGCATTGCAGGCCATGATGAACCCGCACTTTGTTTTTAACGTAATGAACTCCATACAGCATTATATCAACACCAAAGACACCACCTCGGCCAATAAGATCCTGACCGGCTTTGCCAGGCTGATCAGAAAGAACCTGGAAATCTGTACCAAAAGCTATGTAACGCTCGAAGAAGAACTGGAATACCTGGAGTTATACCTCAGCCTGGAGAAAAAAAGATTTGGTGAAAAATTCAATTATACCATTACCGTTGACAATGCCATTGATAAAGAAGAAACAACCATCCCTTCGATGATCCTTCAGCCATACATTGAAAACGCAATATGGCATGGTATAATGCCGAGGGAAGAGGGTGGTAAAATTGACATTGACATCAATCTGAAGGACAGCGGGCATCTGGTCATTCAAATTATAGACAATGGCATCGGAATAGACAATTCACTTAAAGAGAAAAAGGGACAGCACGTGAGTAAGGGGATGGATCTCACCAAAGAAAGGATCAATTTACTGAACCAGGTTGAACCCAATCCTATACAAATGGAGATTCGGCAAAATGGAAAATCGGGCACTTTTGTATCCATTGTGATCCCTTTACGGTAGCTAAGTACCGTTTACTCAATATTTCATACCACTTACTAATTAAAAAGAAATCGTTTACAAATTTGCATTAAACTTGTTATAGATATTAAAACAAACATAGTTTGTAAAAAGCGTTCTTATAGAATTGATACAGATATTTTACCTAACCTAAAACTATATCTCAATTCAGGTTTCATTTGTGTGTTAAAAAATGGTAAAGTTCATAGCTTTACCATTTTTTTTTGCCTTCTTTTTAGAGAACGCTCATTTCTTCCTATAAGCTTACAGCCGGATTAGCCAGGAATATTTTTTGCAAACAATCTTTTCCGTAAAATTGATTTTTATACTATTTTTGGAGTAACAAAGATCTATTCAAAAAGATTTTTGTAAATTTAAATTATAAATAAAAAACTTAGGGAATTATACTTTTGTAATGAAAACTCCGAAAAAACCAATCAATCAAAGTCCACAAGTTGATCCAGATGATGAAATGGAAGATGTGCAGGATGAAACAACTAACGGTAACAAGTACGATGATGATGACGACGATGATTTTGATTTGCCGTTAGATGATCTGGACACATTTGACACCTATGGTGCGGATGACGACGACGACGATTATTAAAACCCATATACTATAGACTAGTGTAAAAAGCATTCCATATATTGGGATGCTTTTTATTTTAATTCCATGCCCAATCTCAGAATGACGATAATACCGGTATCAGATACAAAAACTGCAAGAAAATTTTTAGACGTTACAGATCTCATTTACCAGGATGACCACAACTGGATCCGCCCCCTTGATCAGGATATAGAAGGTGTTTTTGATGTCAATAAAAACCCGTTCTTTAAACATGGCAGGTGTACCAGGTGGGTATTGAACAATGATCAGGGCGTAACCATTGGCAGAGTTGCAGCTTTCATCAATGAAAAAAAAGCTTATCAGTATGAACAGCCGACAGGCGGTATGGGTTATTTTGAGTGCAACAATGATCAAACTGCGGCATTTTTGTTATTTGATACCGCCAAGGAATGGTTGCAGCAAAATGGAATGACTGCCATGGACGGTCCCATCAATTTTGGAGAAAACGACTCATTCTGGGGTCTTCTTGTAGAAGGTTTCACTCCTCCCTCTTTCGGCATGAATTATAATCCCGATTACTATTATAATTTTTTTCAGACCTACGGTTTTAAAAAAGAATACGAACAGATCACCAATCATCTTGCAGTCAGAAATCCATTCCCTGAAAGGTTTACAAAGATCGCCAATTGGGTAGCAAATAAACCAGGATATACTTTTGAGCATTTCTCTAAAAAGAATGCGCAGAAATATGTAGCTGACCTGATGGAGATCTACAACGACGGCTGGAAGGGCTTTGAGAACTTTGTTCCGATCAAAAAAGAAACGCTGGAAGAATCATTTAAGAAGATGGAGGCCATCATGGACGAAAAGCTGATCTGGTTTGCCTACATAAATGGAGAACCTGCCTCTTTTGTGGTGATTATTCCGGATGCAAATCAAATGATCAAAGGATTTAACGGCAAACTGGGCTTATTGGAGAAACTTAAATTTGTTTACAGGAGGTGGGTCGGTGTCAGCAGGATGAGGGCTATTGTAATGGGTACTAAAAGTGCCTATCAAAAACATGGCTTGGAATCGGCATTGTTCATTAAACTCAAGGAATATGTGCTGCCCTTAGATCAGTATGACGAGCTGGAACTTTCCTGGGTCGGGGACTTTAATGACAAGATGTTGTCGATACATCATGCAACAGGTGCCACTTTTGGAAAGCGGCACCTGACCATGCGTAAAATATTTTAATCGGCAGAACCTATTTCTCTCTGATTTCCTCATAAAGATCAATCACCTTCTTTTGAAGTTTGATGATCTCTTCTTCCCTTTGAGAAAGTTTTTCTTTTAGATTACTGATCTCCTCAAAATTAAGAGATTGAGGATTTTCTCCTTCTTTAGAAATGATATCCATAGTTGAGACTTCAAATAAATTGGCAATTTGGGCTAATCTGGATATGTTAATATCAGTTATACCGGTTTCAATTTTAGAAAATGCAGGAATAGAAATGCTCAGACGTTTTGCCACTTCTCCCTGACTCCACCCATTTTTTTGGCGCAATTGTCTAATGTTTTTACCTATAATGTTCATAATTTAAAATTAGGTTTATGTGTTATTTATTATTCTTTCGGTGAAATTGTATTCAACTCACGTGCCAATTTAGTAAGGTCCAGCCCACCAAAGTTTCCGGAACTCATCAGCAACAGGTTGGTACGGTAAAAATTAATATTTAATAAGTAATCTTCCAATAACGCTGAATTATTAAAAAATAGTATTTCTTTACTGTTAAACGCTGTTTGAACATCATATTGTGTGAACGGTTCCATTTTCTTTTGTACAAAAGTTTTTTCATCGATGTAAACAATTGCGATATCAGCTTTTGTCATAGTATTGGCATATTGTTCGAGGAAGGTTTTATTGAGGCTGCTGAATGTATGCAACTCTATACAGGCGACAAGTTGTCGGGTTGTAAATTGTGCTTTGACAGCTTCTATAGTTGCTTTTAATTTGGATGGAGAATGTGCGAAATCTTTATAAACATTAGTCTCATTTTCGCCATTCAATAATTCAAGCCGCTTTGCCGCTCCAGTAAAAGAGGAGATCGCAATGTTAAATTGTGCCCCGTCAATACCCAGTTGCAGACATACGAGTTTGGCCGCATTCAAATTCATAAGGTTATGGTCTCCAAATACTTTTAAAGCGGTTTCATCAGGTAAGAGATAGGTAATTCCATTTTTTACCTTATGTTCAGGAATACCATAGCCAATCGGCTCAGCAGGCGCACTTGAATCTTTCACCAGGTCATTCAAATCCTGATCTGCATTGCAGTAAATTAACTTTCCCCCCGGCTGTATGGTTTCTATAAAAAGCTCAAACTGCCTGGTATAATCCTGGTAAGTTGGAAATACATTGATATGGTCCCATGCAATCCCACTTATGACGGCAATATTGGCCTTATAAAGATGAAATTTTGGTCTTCTGTCTATCGGAGAAGCCAGATACTCATCCCCTTCTATGACAATCAGCGGAGCAGACTCCGTAACCTTGACCATGGTATCAAAACCCGCCAGCTGTGCGCCCACCAGGTAATCAAAGTCTCTTTTATAATAATTCAGCACATGAAGGATCATAGAAGTGATCGTGGTCTTGCCATGGCTCCCGCCGATTACTACCCTGAGTTTGTCCTTGGTCTGTTCATAAATGTATTCAGGATAAGAATAGATCTTTAAGCCCATTTGTTGCGCCTTTAACAGCTCAGAATTGTCTTTAAGGGCGTGCATCCCCAGAATGACCGCATCCAGATCTGCTGTAATGTTGTTTTCGTCCCAGCCCATCTGCCTTGGAAGCAGGCCATATTTGTCGAGCCGACTGCTGGAAGGCTCAAAAATGACATCGTCTGAACCTGTCACCTGATATCCCTTTTTGTGCAGGGCTATGGCGAGATTGTGCATGGCACTGCCGCCTATGGCAATAAAATGTATACGCATATATTCTGAATTAAATAAGGACCTGTCAGTCTTTCTTAAAGCGGGCGGCTACCCATTCCCCATTTTTCTTACGATCAATGAACCTGATCCCGAAAGATTCACATTCCTTGCGGATCATATCAAGATCCGGAGATTCATAAAATCCGCTAAAGAAAATACTTCCACCAGCTTTCAGTACTTTACTATAATCTGATATCTGGTCCAGCAGGATATTTCGGTTTATATTTGCAAAAATGATGTCAAAACTGGTATCCGGTATAACTTCCTTACCTCCGCATGATGCTTCAATATTACTAATATTGTTCAGATCCGAATTTTCCAGAGCGCTCAGATAGCAAACCTCATCATTGTCTATTGCAACCAATGAGCCCGCACCCCTTTTTGCTGCCAGGATAGCCAGTATGCCTGTACCGCAACCCATATCCAGAACGATTTTATCTTTTACATCCGCAGCCAGGATGTACTCCATCATCATGGTTGTAGTTTGGTGGTGGCCGGTGCCAAATGCCATCTTAGGATCAATGACGATCTCATAAGCATATTGGGGCTGCGAAGGATGAAATGTGGCCCTTACATAGCATTGGTTATCAATGATCAGCGGTTCAAAATTCTTCTCCCATTCCTCGTTCCAGTTTTCTGCCGCTATTTCAGCAACAGTGTACTGATATTCAAACTCCCCTTCAAACTGCAGCATTGCCGATGTGAGCCGGGTTTCATCGAAACCTGCCTGGTCGATAAACCCGGCAAACCCATCAGGTGTATCTTCAAATGTATTGAAACCTATGTCCGCGAGTTCCGCAATCAATAGGTCCTTTTGATACTCCTCAATTCCGGCAAAGCTGAAAGTAACCTGTATGTACTGCATTAAGCATTAAAAGTTTTAACGATGTCTACGAAATCTCTTGATTTCAATGATGCACCTCCTATAAGGCCACCGTCAATGTCTGCCTGAGCAAAAAGCTCCCCGGCATTTTTAGGATTACAGCTGCCACCATAAAGTATGCTTGTATGGTCTGCAACTGCCGAATCATATTTACCGGCAATTTCCTTACGGATAAACGCATGAACTTCCTGTGCCTGTTCAGATGTAGCCGTTAAGCCGGTCCCGATTGCCCAAACCGGTTCATAAGCGATCACTATTTTACCAAAGTCCTCAGCAGGCAAACCGAAAACACCTTCTTCCAGCTGAGATTTTAACACCTCAAAATAGCTTCCGTTGTTCCTTTCGTCCAGGGTCTCACCGATGCAGAAAATAGGAGTTAAACCGTTTTGCAGGGCAATGATTGTTTTCTCTGCCAATAGCTGATTACTTTCCGCAAAATACTGACGACGCTCTGAATGTCCTATAATTACATACCCACATCCTACAGATTTGATCATCTTTGCAGAGATCTCCCCGGTATACGCACCGCTTTCCTTCTGATGACAGTTTTGAGCACCAACACTCACAATATTGCCGCCTAATTTCGCAAGACTGTTTAAGTGGATAGATGGCGCACAGATGATGGCCAGCTGCTCTCCCTGTTTCTCATCTCTTATCATATTGACAATTTCCGAAAACAAAGATATGCCTTCTGCATAATCCAAATTCATTTTCCAGTTTCCTGCAACTATTTTCTTTCTCATAATATAATTTATTTAGGCTGTTAAGGGCTAACCTTATGCCTGGTTTAAAAGTGTCTGTGTGTTTTGGTGTCCTCAAAAATCTGAGTTAAAATGTCTTTTTCAATCTGGTTAAATACCATGTTCCTGCGTTCATAAACTTTTTCAGTGGTCTCAAACATTTTATGGAGACTGTAAGTTTCAAAGCCATGAGCACCGCCCCATGCAAAATCGGGTATAAAGTTTCTTGGAAAACCTGCGCCAAAGATATTGGCGCTTACTCCGGCTACAGTACCCGTATTGAACATGGTATTGATACCGCATTTCGCGTGATCTGCCATAATGAGACCACAAAACTGCAAGCCGGTCTTGCGAAAGTGTTCAGTCGAATAATCCCATAATTTTACTTCTGCGTAATTGTTCTTCAGGTTAGAATTATTGCTGTCGGCACCGATGTTGCACCACTGCCCCATCACAGAATTGCCAAGATAACCTTCGTGGCCTTTTGAAGAATAACCCCATATTACTGCGTTATTGATCTCCCCGCCTACTCGGCTATGCGGACCAATTGTAGTTTGTCCATATATTTTAGCACCCATTTTTATCTGGGAGTTGTCGCAAAGCGCAAAAGACCCCCTGATGTGGCAGCCTTCCCAAACCTGCGAATTATAGCCCAAATAAACAGGCCCGTTTTTACTGTTGAAAGTGGAACATTCCGCTTCCGACCCTTCCTCAGCAAAAATATTGTCGCCGATAAAAGTATTGGTGCTACTTAATTTTGCAGAGCTGCGCCCTTTGGTGAGCAGGGCAAAATCTTTTTTCAGCTCAGTATCATTGTATTTAAAAATATCTTCAGGAAAACTTATCCTGATCAATTCAGCATCGTAATTTTTTGATGTGAAAAGACCAATGGCTGCATCTTCCGGAATTTCACCGGCCTCAGCTTTATAGGCAATGATGAGGTCTGACTTTTTTAATGACTCTCCCGGATTTAAACCGGAAACAGCTTCAGCGAGCTTCTGGTCAGGGCAGACAGAGCCATTGATGAACAAACCTGCATCCTTTGCTAAAACATATTTTGGTGCCAGATAAGAAATGGTCCTGAAACCCGCCTGACCTGTGCCCAGGTATTTTTCCCATTTCTGAGCAATAGTTAAAATTCCTATTCTCAGATCGGCAACCGGCCTGGTAAGAGAGAGTGGACGGAGCGTAAGCCATGCGCCATCATCAAATAAATTGATTGTCATAAGCTACAAAAATAAAAAAAGTCCCGAAGCAACAGCAACGGGACTTAAAATAATTTCTATTATTGGTATAATTACTTTTTGGCGTAACGGGTTTTGAACTTATCGATACGGCCTGCAGTATCAACCAGTTTCATTTTACCAGTATAAAAAGGGTGTGAAGTGTGTGAGATCTCTAATTTATAAAGAGGATACTCATTTCCATCTTCCCATTGAATAGTTTCTTTAGTATCTACGCAAGATTTTGTTAAAAAAGAATATTCGTTAGACATATCTTTAAACACTACAAATCTATAGCTTGATGGATGAAGATCTTTTTTCATATGATTATATAACTTATTTGTCGCTTATTTTTAAGGATGCAAATATCGGACTTTTATTTTTTAGAAACAAGTAGTATGCAAATAAAATTCAGTAGATGTGGAAAACTCCTGACCGCTGCATACCCTTACCTTCCCGGCAGGTTCTTGTTTCCATCTTTTCATAACCCCTTCTCAACCTCCCCAAGGGGGTTGCTAGGGGGTTGCATGACCCCCGACCCATTCAGCCCCCCTGAAAATTCCCAGCGATACCCTGTTTAATATAGCAACAGATCCTGACAAAGCTCTATCAGCACACCACCTGTCTCCTTCGGATGCACAAAGCAGACGAGCTTTTGGTCAGCTCCCTGTTTTGGCACCTCATTGAGCAATACAAAACCCTCACTTTTTAAGCGCTCCATTTCCGATAAAATGTCCGCTACTTTAAAAGCAATGTGATGGATGCCCTCACCTCTTTTTTCAAGGAACCTGGCGATTGGACTCTCATCATGTGTAGCAGCCAGCAATTCAATTTTATTTTCTCCAACCTTAAAAAAAGCTGTATTTACACCTTCGGATGGCACCTCTTCTGTTTTGTAACAAGGGCTGCCGAGCAGCCTTTCGTAGAGCCCTCCTGACTGTTCAAGGTCTTTGACTGCGATACCTATATGCTCTATATTCTTCATAAACGGGTTAAAAGGTTAAACTAATGTAAAAATGCTGGTTTTAGCCATACGCTGATCGCTAATATCTATAATTATTGGGAATCTTTTTTCGTATCTTTGTCTATCAATAAGATATAACAAAACGATGGAACTTCCTATTTACTTAGATAATAATGCGACTACACCTCTGGATCCAAGGGTATTAGAAGCAATGCTGCCTTATTTCACCAATAAATTTGGTAATGCTGCCAGCCGTAATCATGCGTTTGGATGGGTTGCTGAAGAAGCTGTAGATTATTCACGTGAGCAAGTAGCCAAACTGATAGGCTGTACCGAAAAAGAAATTATTTTCACTTCAGGTGCAACAGAGGCCGACAATCTGGGTATTAAAGGTGTTTATGAAATGTATCAGGATAAGGGTAACCATATCATTACGGCCACTACTGAACATAAAGCAGTGCTTGACACTTGCAAACACCTGGAAAAACTGGGTGCAAAAGTTACCTATCTGAACGTAAAAGAAGATGGATTAATTGATCTTGCTGAGCTTGAAGCAGCAATGACGGAGCAAACCATCCTGGTAACCATCATGTATGGCAACAACGAGATCGGTGTAGTTCAGCCAATTAAAGAAATATCAGCGATTGCCCATAAGTTTGGCGCCCTGTTCATGACAGATGCCACGCAGGCAGTTGGTAAAATACCGGTAAATGTAAATGAGGACGGAATTGACCTGATGGCCTTTTCTGCCCACAAAATGTATGGCCCTAAAGGTGTTGGTGTATTATATGTTCGCCGTAAAAACCCAAGGGTTAAAGTAACTGCCCAAATGGACGGTGGCGGCCATGAGCGCGGCATGCGTTCGGGCACTTTAAACGTACCTGGTATCGTTGGCCTGGGTAAAGCTTGTGAGCTTTGCCGTTTGGAAATGGATGAAGAAGCAAAACGTTTATCAGGCCTGAGAGATAAACTCGAAGGTGCATTGAGCCAGATGGAAGAAAGTTATGTGAATGGCAATACACAGCATCGTTTGCCGCATGTGGCCAACATCTCTTTCAAGTATGTTGAGGGAGAAGGTCTGATGATGGCAATGAAAGATCTGGCTGTATCATCGGGATCTGCCTGTACATCAGCCTCATTAGAGCCTTCTTATGTATTAAAAAGTTTGGGTCTTTCTGATGATTTGGCACACTCTTCGATACGTTTTGGATTGGGTCGTTTTACTACTGAAGAAGAAATTGATTACGCAATAGAAAATACTAAAAAAGCAGTTAATCACCTGAGGGACCTTTCTCCGCTGTGGGAAATGTTTAAAGAAGGAATTGACTTGAGTAAAATTGAGTGGGCAGAACACTAAAGAAATAGAAAAAATGGCATATTCAGAGAAAGTAATGGAACACTATACCAACCCAAGAAATGTTGGTACTTTAAATAAAGACAGCAAATCGGTTGGTACAGGATTGGTCGGCGCACCGGAGTGCGGCGATGTAATGCGCCTTCAAATTGAAGTTGATGAAAACAACATGATCACTGACGCTAAATTTAAAACATTTGGTTGTGGTTCGGCAATTGCATCATCTTCACTGGCGACAGAATGGTTAAAAGGTAAAAGTATTGATGAGGCGATGACCATCGACAATATGGATATTGTTGAGGAACTGGCTTTACCGCCGGTAAAGATCCACTGTTCAGTTTTGGCAGAGGATGCTATTAAATCAGCAATCAACGATTACCGCGTTAAAAACGGTTTAGAACCAATTGAACTGGCTAAATCACATCACTAAGAAGACAATAAAAACGTCATGATCACAATAACAGATAAAGCAAAAAGCAAAATTGACCACCTGATGCAGGACGCAGCTATGGACGAAAGCTATTTTTTGCGTGTTTCCGTTAAAGGCGGCGGCTGTTCAGGTTTGTCATACAATTTAGATTTTGATAATGAAGAGCAGAAAGGCGATCAGTTTTTTGAAGACCGGGGCATCAGGATAGCGCTGGACATGAAGTCCTTCCTATATCTGGCCGGCACTGAACTTGACTTTTCTGATGGATTGAACGGCAAAGGATTTAATTTTCACAATCCGAATGCAAGCCGTTCCTGCGGTTGCGGAGAGAGTTTTTCAGTTTAATAGATATTCTCATATATTTGTAAGAGGACGCTAAAAGCGTCCTTTTTTTATATACAGCTAACCAACGAACACCATATGGTATCATTCAACGAGTTTTCTACGGTTCCCAGCTTACTCAGGAACGTAGTAGAAAATATCCATAAACCGGAAGAGACTTTTTTAATTGATAAAAAGAAGTCAGAATGGGAAGAGATCTCTTTTAAAGAGACCCTTGAAAACGCAGATGCGGTATCGGCATTTTTCCTTGATAAAGGAATTTTGAAAGGTGACAGAATGGGTCTGATGATAGAAAATTCCCCTGAATATGTATACTATGATCAGGGTATTCAGCAAATAGGTGCCATAAATGTATCCATATACCCCACCCTTTCAGAACATGAGGTAGAATACATCATCAATGATTCCGGCATTAAATCCATCCTGATCGGAAATACATTCCTTTTCAAAAAAATCCTTAAAATAGCTGCAAACTGCAGGGAGCTGCGTTACATCATTCCCGCTTTCGAGGAATATACCAAAACTACCATTCCTGAAGATCTGAAGCAGGAGATCATCAGCTTTGAGGAAGTACTGAACTATAAAAATCTTTTAAATGGCGAAAAAACCGCACAGATCGACAGTATCCGGCAATCACTTCGACCTTCAGACACTTCTTCTCTGATTTATACATCGGGTACAACAGGAATTCCAAAAGGCACCATGCTTTCTCACTACAATTTTGTAGAAAATGTAAAAGTGTGTCTGCAGCAAATACCTGTCATCGATGAGACGGAAACATTCCTCTCTTTCTTGCCGCTATCCCACGTGTTTGAGCGCACCGCTACCTATCACGTATGCTGTGCCCAGGGCTGCAAGATTGCTTTTGCCCAAAGCCTGGAACTGCTGGCTAAAAATATGGGAGAGATCAGGCCTACGGTGATGAACTGTGTACCACGCTTACTGGAAAAGATTCATGACAAGGCCATAAAAAGCGGAACTTCAGGAGGCGGATTAAAGTCAAAAATATTTCTCTGGGCACTGGAGACCGGGCAAAACTACCGGCGTAAGGCAGCCAATGGCGGAACTCCGGGATTAATTTTATCGGCAAAAAAGGCTTTGGCGGAGAAACTGGTCTTCAGCAAGATCAAAGAGAAGACTGGCGGCCGGTTAAAGTTCATGATCTCAGGCGGAGCAGCATTGCCTAAAAATGTAGGCGAGTTCTTTGGCAACCTGGGCATTAAGATCCTGGAAGGATTCGGACTTACGGAAACCTCTCCGGTAATGGCCGTGACTGAATATCACAGACAGGTATATGGAACGGTTGGCCGGGTAATACCGGGGATTGAGATCGGCATTCAGAATGTAGAGACCAAAGAAATGGTCAGCATCCAGACCCACGAATCCTTTGACGAAAACTTTGAATGTGCTGAAGGTGAGATCATCGTAAGGGGCCATTGTGTCATGCAGGGGTATTTCAACAAACCTGCCGAAACTGCGGAGGCGATCGATAAGGATGACTGGTTTCATACCGGGGATATCGGCCGTTTTTACAAGGGCAATCTTCAGATCACTGACAGGCTTAAAAATATGATCGTAAATGCTTATGGCAAGAATGTTTATCCAACCCCTGTTGAAAACATCTATTTGAAAAGCCTTAAAATAGATCAGTTGTTCCTGATCGGTGACAAAAGAGAATACCTGACTGCAATAGTGGTCCCTAATAAAGAGAACCTGCAGGAGGCGTTCCAGCTGCCTGAATCCTTTTTTCAGCAACCTGATGTTTTTATTGACAACCAGGAGGTCATCGACTGGATCGGCCTGGACATCAAAAGACTCTCCAATGAACTTGCCAAATTTGAAAGGATAAAGAATTTCAAGGTAAAGCGCAATCCATTTAGCATGGAAGAAGGGGAAATCACACCTACGCTTAAAGCAAAAAGAAAGGTGATTGAAAGCAAATATGCGGAGACCATCAACCAAATGTACACGGAAAGTGTTGAGGCAGATTAAGCTGATTTAAATCAGAAAAATGCCTATTTTTGCCAAAATTTTAATTATACACAAATAAACGTATACGGTCCGGCCGTATATATACGATATGAGTACAGGACTATCAGAACTAGAGTTATTGCGCAGAAATTCGCTAAATCAACTCCGTGAATTGGGTATCGACCCTTATCCTGCTGAGGCATTTGACATCAATGCCAACGCTGCAGACATTTTAGCAAATTATGACAGGGACAAGACCGCATACAAGAACATCAGCATCGCCGGCAGGATCATGTCCCGCAGGATCATGGGAAGTGCTTCTTTTGTGGAGCTGCAGGATTCAACAGGACGCCTTCAGATCTATCTGAAAAGGGATGATCTTTGCCCTCATGAAGATAAGACACTATACAACACTGTTTTTAAGAAGCTGCTTGATCTTGGTGACTTCATTGGCGTAAAAGGTTATATGTTTACCACCCAGACCGGTGAGATCTCTTTACACGTTACTGATTTAAAGGTATTGGCAAAATCACTGAGACCATTACCCGTGGTAAGGCGTGATGAAGAGGGAAACATTTATGATGCATTTACCGATCCTGAACTGCGCTACAGACAGCGTTATGTCGATCTTACCGTAAATCCGGGCTTCAAACAGATCTTTATCAACCGCTCAAAGGTGATCAACACCATGAGGAATTACTTTGATGAGCAGGGCTGGATGGAGGTAGAAACACCAATCCTTCAGCCTATTCACGGTGGTGCCGCAGCACGTCCGTTTGCTACCCATCACAATACACTGGATATGCCGCTATACCTGCGCATCGCAAATGAACTTTATTTAAAGCGTTTGATCGTTGCGGGTTTTGACGGAGTGTATGAGTTTGGCAAGATGTTCCGCAATGAAGGAATGGACAGGACGCACAATCCGGAGTATACGTCAATGGAAATCTATGTAGCTTATAAAGATTATATCTGGATGATGGCCATGGTAGAGGAATGTTTTGAAAAAATAGCTATTGCCATACACGGTTCTGCTATTGTAACCGTTGGAGAACATCAGTTAAACTTTGAAGGTCCGTATGCAAAACTGACCATGTATGAGTCTATTGAGAAATATACAGGAATTGATGTTTCTAAAATGACTGAAGAACAGTTGCAGGAAACCTGCAAAAGTCTTAACATCGAAATAGATTCCAGCATGGGACGCGGAAAACTTGTCGATGAATTATTCAGCGAAAAAGTAGAAGCAAACCTGATTCAGCCAACTTATATCACAGATTATCCCCTGGAAATGACGCCTTTGGCGAAGAAACATCGCAGCGAAGAAGGTCTTGTTGAAAGGTTTGAGCTTTTTGTATTGGGCAAAGAAATTGGGAACGCTTATTCCGAGCTCAACGATCCTATCGATCAAAGAGAAAGGTTTGAAGATCAATTAAAACTCGCTGCCAGAGGCGATGCTGAAGCGATGGCAATGGATGAGGATTTTATCCGCGCCCTGGAATATGGTATGCCGCCTACATCAGGCCTGGGCATAGGCATAGACCGTCTGGTGATGCTGATGACCAACCAGTCTACCATACAGGAGGTCTTGTTCTTCCCGCAGATGAGACCGGAGAAAAAAGCAAAGGCCGTAACAGATGAAGATTTTGTAAATGCCGGAGTCCCCGCTGAATGGGTTCAGGTGATCAGGAAAATGGGTATCAATACCATCGAAGATCTGAAAGCTGCAAATCCAAATAAGGTCTTCAATGACCTGGGCGGGATGCGCAAAAAGTTAAAACTGGAACTGGCCATGCCCTCAAAAGAAGAAGTAACCGCCTGGTTCGCTTAAAAGCCCTTCCAACCGTCAAAAAGGCCGATCTGTCCGGTTAACAATAATATAACATAAAGTTAAAGGCTTGCTACATAAACTGATAGCAAGCCTTGTTAATTTTACGGCATATTAAAAATGAAATATTATGAACAGTTCATGCCTTGAAATAAACGAAAAAGAATACTGTATAAAATTGAGCAAAGACACATTTGATTTGACTCTTGTACGCCAGCTCATCACCAGAATTCAATCAGAACAGTTGTTCTTCAGTAAAAAGAAGACCTATATGGAAGACGATGACATCATCAGCAGAACATCAAGCTATGACGGAAACGACAACTTTGATGATTTAAATGAAAAATAACCTTAGCGGTACCTCACCTGTTGCTGTTTGTCCAGCATTCCCAGCTGGTCCTTCATTTGTTTAATCTGATCAGCAAGTAATTTATTTTTATCTGCCTTTTTAGCTTCAGTTAAATACATCTGAGCTTCCCTTTTATTTCTTTTGGCCATCGCAATACCGGCCAGGCTTAATTTAGCCAGAGCAATGTTATGGTCCATGTGCAGGCCTAAAGAAATTGATTTCTTAAAATATTTCTCCGATTGCATTGGTGCCCTTCTGGATTCTATCAGTCCGATCAGTAAATTATAGTAACCGTGCTGCACCCTGATCAGCTGTTTTTCATAGTTGGTGATCTTGTTCAAAAAAGCCTCAGCTTTTGGCATATTGTCTTTTCTCAGGAACCACTGGGCAAGCAGCATGTTCTCATTAAAGAAATAAGTAACAAATACCAGGAGACTTAAAAACACACCCAGGATGCCCCAGCCCCAAAAGCTGGTAAAAAATATAGCAATGGAAGCTCCCAACACCACAAAACCTATAATAAGACGAACAATATTTGGCATATCTCTCTGTAATTTTTTTTGCAAATATCGTGTTTAAATACCAAAAAGCAGATTTAAAATTATAATTTCAGCAAAAAAAGAAATCAATGTAATTGTCTTTTAAGTCCGTGGTTTTTAAAACAGACCCGGCTGCTTTCAGAAAAAAATAAGTATACATTATGAATAGACCCCTTAAAGAAATAGCATGTCCGTAAAATTAGAACAAAGCTGGCTGCGCTTATTGGGTGATGAATTTGACAAGGCTTATATGAAAACCCTTAAGGCTTTTTTGCTGGAAGAAAAACAAAGCGGAGCCACGGTATACCCAAAAAACGCAGATATTTTTAACGCGCTGGACCATACCCCTTTTGATAAAGTCAAAGTGGTCATCCTCGGACAAGACCCTTATCATGGCACTGGTCAGGCACACGGGCTTTCCTTTTCCGTACAAAAAGGAATAGCCATCCCGCCCTCATTAAAGAATATCTATAAAGAACTGTCTGAGGACATACCGGGTTTTAAAGCTCCGGCGCATGGAGATTTGACAAAATGGGCGGATGAGGGTGTTTTACTTTTAAATGCTACGCTAACCGTGCGGGCGCATGAGGCGGGCTCACATCAGGGCAAGGGCTGGGAAATATTTACAGATATGGTCATCAGCAAATTATCTGAACAGCGTGAAGGTCTGGTTTTCTTACTTTGGGGCAGGTATGCCCAAAACAAATCGGAACTGATAGATGGGAAAAAGCACACGGTGCTAAAGGCTGCCCACCCTTCTCCGTTCTCTGCCTATAATGGCTTTTTTGGCTGCGCCCATTTTTCCAGGACCAATGAGATCTTACTTAAAGAAGGAAAAAGTCCGGTAGACTGGCAAATCACTTAATATTCCAGGGGTACTATCGGCTCTTTCTTGGTGGTTGACATGATCATCATGGTCTGAAAGGTCTTTACTACTGAAATCTTGCTGATTTTATCCATAATCAATCGCTCGTATGCTTTAATGTCATTTACATAGACCTTGAGGAGAAAATCTGCCTGACCGGTCACATGGTGACATTCTGTAATTTCTTTGATCTGGTTCACCTCATCTAAAAAGATCTGTATGGTGTTGTTTTTGTGGAAATCCAGCTGAACCTGTATAAAAGTTTTAATTCCCAGACCTAGTTTTTCTTCATCAACCAGGGCATGATAACTCTTAATAAAACCGGAAGTTTCCAGTTTACGTACCCGCTCCAGTGTAGGTGCCGGCGATAATCCGATCTCCTGTGATAGCAATAAGTTGGTCATCCGACCATTTTCCTGTAGTAGTTTTAAGATCTTAAAATCTGTTTTATCTAGTTCTCCAGCCATGGTAAATTTTTATATCGGGTCAAAGATAACGTATAGGCGCACACTTTGCCAAATTTTATTCTATAATATCTGTGTTTTTTTATAGCTTATTTTACAAAATGTTTTTTAGATTTGTCTAAACTTTTAGTTAGATAAATAAAATGCAGTCATTCACAGAGGAGAATTATCTTAAAATCATTTACCATCTGTCCAGCGACACAGACGCCCCTGTACAGACCAATGCCATTGCGGAAAGAATGGGTACAAAAGCCGCATCGGTAACTGATATGATAAAAAAACTAGCTGATAAACAATTGATTATTTATCAAAAGTACCAGGGTGTAAAGTTAACGGATACGGGCAGGCGAACTGCAATAAACATTGTCCGCAAACACAGGCTCTGGGAGGTCTTTCTGGTGGAAAAACTCAGCTTTAAATGGGACGAGGTCCATGATATTGCAGAAGAACTGGAACACATTAATTCCGCTGAACTGATTGAAAGGCTGGATGAATTCCTGGCGTTCCCCAAAAACGACCCTCACGGCGACCCGATACCTGATAAAGAAGGTAAATTTGATTCCGCCTCTTTTATTAAACTCAACAAGTTAAAGATCAATGACCAGGGACTCGTGATGGGTGTAAGCGAACATTCTTCTGCTTTCTTAAAACACCTTGAAAAACTTGGTCTTACACTTGGAAAACTGGTAAAAGTGACAGACATCACCGATTTTGACGGGTCTATCGAACTATTGGTGGAAAGCAAAAAAATAAACCTCAGCCGTGAAGTGGCCAAACATATCCTCATTAAAGCATAACATGAAGCAAAATGATTACAATAAGCAGGCGCAGTCACTAAGCGAAGTCCACCAAAGTGTGGATACCAGCAAGCGCACAGGATGGAAGCGGATACTTTCATTTATCGGTCCGGCCTACCTGGTTAGTGTGGGCTATATGGATCCCGGCAACTGGGCTACGGATATAGCGGGAGGAAGTAAGTTTGGCTACCAGCTGATCTGGATCCTGCTGATGTCCAACCTCATTGCCCTGCTCCTGCAGTCACTAAGCGCGCGTCTTGGAATAGTGCGGGGTCTGGACCTTGCGCAGGCATCGCGAAACGGCTACCCGCGCTGGGTGAACTTCCCATTGTTTGTTTTGGCCCAAACTGCTATCGTCGCCTGCGATCTGGCAGAGGTCATTGGGATGGCCATAGGGCTGAACCTTTTATTCGGGCTGCCCTTGATATGGGGGATCAGCATTACCATATTTGACACGGTACTGCTGCTTTTCCTGCTCAACAAGGGGATGCGTAAAATGGAAAGCTTTATCGTCTCTATGGTTTTTATTGTCGGGGTTTCTTTTTTAATAGAGATGTTTATCGTCGAACCTTCATTAAAAGAGATTGCCGCCGGATTTGAGCCGTCTATATTATCCGGAGATGCTTTATATATTGCCATAGGAATCATCGGTGCCACTGTGATGCCGCATAATCTCTATCTCCACTCCTCTCTGGTGCAGACCAGGAAATTCGAAAGGGATGACAAAGGCATCAAAGAAGCTATAAAATTTAATTTCATAGACACTGCGGTTGCACTTAACCTTGCTTTTTTCGTAAATGCAGCAATCCTGATCCTTGCGGCTGCAGCCTTTTTTAAGAACGGGCTGTATGAAGTTGCAGAAATACAGGATGCCCACCAGCTGCTTCAGAATATATTTGGGAGCGTTGCCCCTGCATTATTTGCGATAGCGCTAATTGCCGCAGGCCAAAGCTCAACAGTGACAGGAACCCTGGCAGGACAAATTGTAATGGAAGGTCACATTAAACTGCGTATCCAACCCTGGCTCCGCCGCCTTATTACCCGTCTGCTCGCCATCATTCCTGCGTTTTTTACAATCCTGTATTTTGGCAATGAGGCACTTGGAGGCCTGTTGATATTGAGCCAGGTCGTACTCAGCCTGCAGCTTGGATTTGCTGTCATCCCTTTGATCCATTTCACCTCCGATAAAAAGACCATGAAAGGTTTTGCCATAAAACCATGGGTTAAAATTCTGGCTTGGATCAGTTCAGTGGTCATCGTTTCGCTAAATGTAAAGCTGGTCATTGAAGAGATCAGCAGCTGGGGCGCCGGCGGGGGCTGGTACGTATACACCATCATCGTTCCGCTTACTATAATGATTGGCTTGTTGCTGCTGTTCATTTTTATTTATCCGCTCATCAACTCCCGTAAAAGAGAGGTCAATGCTGCCCCGCATGGCAACGCACTCAACATTCAGGAAGTTGAGAAGATCAATTATACCCGTATTGGCATTACCGTAGACTTTTCAAAGAACGACCGGAACACCATCAGGCATGCACTGATACAGGGAGGTAAGAACGCGCATTATTACCTGATCCATGTGGTAGAGACGGCAGTAGCCCGTTATCATGGCAATTCTGCGCTGGACTATGAAACACTGAGCGACGCAGAGAACCTGGAAAAATACCGGGCCAATCTCAAAGAGCTTGGTTACGAATCCACTGCTCACATCGGCTACGGCGGAACTGTCAAGGCAATTGTAGACATCACCGAAGAAAACAGGCTCGAACTGCTGGTCATGGGGGCGCACGGACACAAGGGATTAAAAGACCTGATCCTTGGAACTACGGTCAATTCTGTACGTCACAAAGTAGCTATTCCTGTACTTATTGTAAGATAAAATTGAGATATTAGCCGATTCTTATGAAGAACGACATCCAGATAAAAAATAAAAGGGCCTTTTTTGACTACCACATCGTTGAAAATTTCAACGCCGGTATCGCTTTGCTGGGTACCGAAATAAAAGCCATCAGACAGGGCAAAGCAAATATGTCTGATGCATTTTGTATGTTCATCGGCAATATTCTTTACGTTAGAAACCTTCATATTTCCGAATACAGCCACAGTTCCTTTTTCCATCACGACATCAAGCGCGACAGGGTGCTGCTATTGCAAAAAAAGGAACTCAAAAAACTAAAAGCAAAAAGCGAGGAGAAGGGCTATACGATAGTTCCGCTTCGGATTTTCACCAATGAGCGCGGTTTTGCCAAGATAGAGATCGCACTGGCCCAGGGCAAGAAAGAGTTTGACAAAAGAGACAGCATTAAAGACCGTGAATCCAAAAGAGAGATGGACCGGGCGATGAAGGTATAACATCCGGATCAATAAGCTACCAGGCCTGATCACCCACCAAGGGTACAAACCTGAATGTATCCAGTTCTATCCGTTCAAAATCTGTTTCACTGGCGCGGATTACCGTAATCATCTTTTGTGAATGCTCATCACCAACAGGAATCACGAGAATGCCGCCTATTTTCAACTGCTTCAACAGTACCTCAGGCACAAAAGGTGCACCGGCAGTTACAATGATTTTGTCATAGGGCGCATGTGCTGGAATGCCTTTGGAACCATCACCAAAAAAGAAATGTGCGTTGTAACCCATTCCCGGCAATACCCTTATGGTATGTCTGTAAATGCTTTCCTGTCTTTCTATGGTATAAACATTGGCACCCAGTTCCATCAGTATGCAGGTCTGATAACCCGATCCGGTGCCGATTTCTAAAACTTTATCGCCCTTTTTGATGTGCAGCAGCTCGCTTTGATAAGCCACAGTATAAGGTTGGGAGATGGTCTGCCCGTCACCTATCGGAAAGGCGATATCTTTATAGGCCTGGTTCCAGAAGGTTTCATCAAAAAAGAAGTGACGGGGTACCTTTCCAATTGCTTTAAGCACATTTTTATCTGCAATCCCCCTGGCCTCCAAATGTACCACCAGCTTCTTTCTTGCGCCCTGCTCCCTGTAATTGTCAACAAACTTATATGCCATACTACCCCAAAAATAGCTTTTTGAATCTTAATATACTGAACAAACTGCTGACATTAAATAAAAAGCTGCTAACAAACACTGAATCAATTGCAATAAATTAATAAGGATCCACATCAGCCTGCAGGATCACACTCCTGAAATCCTTTTCTGTCTGAAAGTCCAGCATTACCTCCTTTAAAACCGATTTTACTTTTACAATAGAAGTGTTCTTATCGCTTTTAATAATGACCTGTTTGATATAGTAATTCCTGATGCGCGACACCAGTGGCTGTTCCGGACCGAGAACACGGCTACCGAGCTGCGCTCTTAGCATTGCTGCAAACCGTTGTGCGGCAACATTTAATACATCCGGATCTTTGTGCTTGATGTTGATAAAAATCAGCCGTGTGAAAGGCGGGTAATGAAACTGCTTACGCTCGGCCAGTTCTTCGTTATACATCTCCAGGTATTTGTTTTCTATGACCTGGTTAATGATCCTGTGGTGATCATCATAAGCCTGTATGATCACTTTGCCCTGCTTGTCCCTTCTGCCAGCCCGGCCGGCTACCTGCGCAAGGAGCTGATAGCTCCTTTCGAATGCCCTGAAATCGGGGTAGTTCAGCAGGGTATCTGCGTTGATCACCCCAATTAATGTTACATTATCAAAATCAAGACCTTTAGCCACCATCTGCGTACCGATAAGGATGTCTGTCTTCTTATCCTGGAATTCGGAAATGATCTGCTGCAGCCCGTTTTTAGTCCTTGTACTGTCCACATCCAGCCTGGCTATTACCGCATCAGGAAAGATCAGTTTCAGTTCCTCCTCTACCCTTTCCGTCCCGAATCCCTTTTGCTCAATATGCACTGAGCCGCAGGCCGGACAAATGTTGATGCTGCTCTGATGGTAGCCGCAATAATGGCAATGGAGTTTACCGCTTGTTTTATGGTAGGTAAGACTGACGTCACAGTTCACACATTTTGGCGCGTAGCCGCAGGTACCACAGATCAAAATAGTAGCATAGCCTCTCCTGTTCTGAAACAGGATCACCTGCTCTTTGTTTTCCAGTGTCAGCGCGATCTCGTCGACCAGCTTACCAGAAAAATAAGAGACCATTTTCTTTCTCTTGGTTTCCTCCGAGATACTGATCACCTCCTGTACGGGGAGTGTAACACCGCCATAGCGCTCATTTAAGGTCACCAAACCATATTTACCTCCGGTTGTGGCGTTGAAATAACTTTCTATAGAAGGCGTAGCCGATCCCAAAACTACCTTTGCCCGGTGCAAATGAGCAAGGTAAATGGCGGCATCCCTTGCCTGGTACCTTGGCGGAGGTTCCTGCTGCTTGTAGGAAGACTCGTGTTCTTCATCAACTACGATCAGCCTGAGTTCTTTAAAAGGCAGGAATACTGCAGATCTGGCTCCAAGTACCACCCGGTATTGCCCGGTCAGCACCTTATTCCAGATTTCCACCCGCTCATTATTATTAAACTTACTGTGGTATACACCAATTGCATCTCCAAAATATCTTTGTATCCGCTCCACTATTTGTGTCGTCAGGGCAATCTCAGGCAGCAGGAACAAAACCTGCCCGCCTTTTTCAATTGCCTGTTCGATCAGTTTAATATAGATCTGGGTCTTACCCGATGCCGTGACACCGTGCAGCAATACGACATCTTTCTCTTTCAGCCTTTCTTCTATCTGAGCAAGCGCCCCCTGCTGCCCCCGGCTGAGTTCAAAATTGAGGATAAACTCATCATTATTGTCCTGCAGCCTGCTTACAGGCCTTTTGGATACTGTAAATATTTCTTTATCCACGAGGGTTTTCAGCGCAGCTGCGCCGCAGCCGCTCTCTTCCAGCAGTTGCTGTTTAGAAATTAAAGTTTGCTGCTTAGAAAGCTTTAAATAGGCTAAAAACGCATTGAGCTGTTTAGGTGCTCTTTCGAGAATCTCAAACAGTTCTCTCAGGTGCCCCTCCTCCTTATAAAAGGGATTCAGTCCGATGAACGATTTCAACAGGGGTTTATATTTTTCAACTACTTCCTCAGCGATGTAAAGCATGCCCTTACTGAGCAGGGAATTGATGACCGGATATACCCTTTTCTGTCCCAGTAATGCCGATACATCATCTATAGTAAGTCTTGGCCTGCTGCGCAGGGCATCCAGAATAGTTTGTTCTTTTTCTGTAAAAATTTCTCCGCCGGGATTTGCGTCTTCCTTCAGCACAACAATGGTCTCACTGGCCAGTTTTAATCCCGCCGGCAGAGCAGCTGACATGACATCACCTTCATTGCATAAATAATACGTGGTCATCCATTCCCATAGGGCAAGCTGCTCTTCTGTAATTACAGGATGCACATCAACCACATCAATAATGTACTTTGCCTCGTACACTTCAGGGGCATGGGTACTGATATTTTTAATCAGCGCCGTATAGATCTTATTTTTCCCAAACTGAACCACCACGCGTTTTCCGACCTCTACCTGATCATTCAGGTCAAAAGGTACACGATAGCTATAGTTTTTAGCCAGAGAAAGCGGCAATACCACTTCTATAAAGAGGGTTTCCCTTTCCTCGAAATCCACAGGATGAAAATCAAGCATCAGCTATTCTTTTAAGGCAGCTAAAAACATAGATAACCAACCGAGTATTAACAGCAGACCGCCTATGGGAGTAACAGGACCAATGTAATCCACAAAGCCGGCATTCAGAAGACTTCGGGTGGCAAGCAGATACAGGGAACCGGAAAACAGCAGGATACCAAATGTAAAAAAGCCATAAGACAGTTTGACCAGCCTGTTCCCAATCTTGAACCGGGCCAGAAAAAGTAAGGCAAACACATGATAAAACTGGTACTCTACTCCTTTCGCCCATATTTCAAGGTCTCCCGCACCCACTGCTTTTTTTAGCCCGTGCGCCCCAAAAGCACCAAGTATTACAGCTATGGCTCCAAGTAAAGATGCAGTTATCAATATCCGTTTATTCATATTAGACCAGCTTTTTATTACAACAAAATTAACATTTTTTTACTGCTATGTGTGAATGCTTAGCCAGTTTTATCTAAGTTTGTACATACATCAAATGAAAAGGATTCTCGTCTTAATTATTGTTTTGCTTACTGCCATTGTAACAATGGCTTACCTCTATTTTACTGGCCTCAAAGCAGATAAAAAAAATAATGACAATGCCCTGTACGCGGCAGCGTCCGGTTCAGCTTTCATCTTCGCGTTCCAGAACGAAAAGAGCATTTTGGACATTCTCAGCAGCCAGAGCCTGCTCAAAGAGATCATTGGAGACGAAAAATCTGAACAACTCCGGATATTGTACCAGTACCTGCTCAGTAAACCGGCGATCAGCACGCTTGCAGATAAACAAAATATTTATGTCAGTCTGTACCCCGGAGCAGGTCACGGTATCGATTTTCTTTACAGCACACAGCTCAATACCGGATCCGGACCAGGTCAGTTGATGAATGCATTAAAGTCTGCGGGGATCAGTACCAGCTCTGGTCAAAGTCTCAGCAAATTGATTTTGGCAGACAGCACGGTTTTTTATCTTGCGCTCAAAGACAACCTGCTGCTGCTTTCAAGCGCTGCCAATCTTGTTCAGAACGGATTATCAGCAGTACCGGGAAAGGATGACAGATTTACGGAATACATTGAGTCTACGAGCAGACTAAGCAAAACCAGTCTTGCAGAAATATATATCAATTATTCAAAACTGCCCAAACTCCTGCAGGCTGCCATGCCGGGAAACCTGAACGGAGAACTTTCAGTGCTGAACCATCAAAATGCTTTTGCATCGCTGGTATATAACTACAGCGCTGAAAAAATACTGTTTAACGGCAACACCCAGATCAATGATCCGGCAAGTTATTACCAGCTATTTGTGGGTTTTTCTGCTCAAAAGGTCACCATCAATAGGATATTGCCTCAAAACACTGCCAGTTATACAATTTATACCATAGCAGATTATGAGAATTGGAGAAAATCACTGAGCACCTGGTTCAACTCAAAGAAAGAATCCGGAAAAATAAACAAGATAATTAACCACATCAACACGAAATATCACCTGGACCCTGAACAAACATTCCCCAGATACTTTAAAAATCAGCTCATAACTTTTCAGCTCAGTACAGCTGAAAAGATCGGCGCCCTTGAACTGACTAATGGCGATAAACTCAAGCAACTGCTTTTGGACCTCAGCTCAAATTATAGTGATGACATAAAAGCTTTCTATGAGCCAGATCTGCTTTACTGCTATTTTGGCGAACCTTTTAAAAAATTCAGGAAGCCATACTATGCCATCATTGACAATTACATGGTATTCGCCAATAATGCAAGTACTGTGCAATCATTTCTAAACAGTTATAAGGGCAACCGTTTACTGATCAACAACACAGACTATATTTATTCTGTTGGTCAGCTCCCAAATACCTCAGGCATTACTTTTTTTATAAATTTCAAAAATTCTTCAGACCTGCTGCTGCAAAATGTATACTTGCCTTACTACAGACACATTACGGGTGAAAAAGGCCTTAGGGATTACAGTTCTTTTATTTATCAGCTGAGCGCCGAACAGGGAAAGTTCCAGACCAATATTCTGCTCAATAAAAAGGAAGAAGCACTTAAACCTGATTCATTGGAGATTGATGCTGATTCTTTAACAATCGGCCTCCGACAAACAAATTAAAATCATTAGATTTAGTCGTTTATGTGTATGATGATCAGAAAATGTTTAACAATTTGTTTTTTACTGCTCTGTTTTAATCAGCTTAAAGCGCAGCAATACGGCTTATTCAATACCAAAACGCTGTTTGATGGCTTTGAAAACCCGGCGCAAAAGACCTTTGTTCTGGATTCGTCCAGGCAATTTGCTTCAAACTTTCTATTGCCTTATTTTGGTATTCATGCGGTAGTCAGAGGCAACGAGAATGTCCTGCGCACTTTATTAAAAGAGGGAGTCTATACCACAGCCGATGTTCCTCTGAACACCGGAAAAGTCAATAGCCTCTTTCAGCACACCAATATCTATTTGCTCAACTTCAAGCTTTTTAAATCTTATAAATACCATAAGGAAATTGGTCTTTCCTGGCAGCTACGCGCCGATGCACAGGTAGATTACACCAATGAGACCTTAGCAATCTTTGACAATTACCTGCGCTTTTATGACGAAAACAACAAGAACTTCAACAATGCTTTGAACGACAGGGGTTATTCCCAGTCCTATCACCAGTTTAGTCTGAGTTACAGGGAAAACTACAACAAAAAGCTGGCATTTGGCGTCAAACTCAGTCTACTAAGCGGGATAAGCTACAATAAGATCAATATTGACAATTCTTTTCTTACCCTGGAATCAGGAAACGGTCCTATGATCGTAGGCCTTAAAGGCAGCTATGCCACCAATTTTCAAACCGGAAAACAATTGGGCAAAAGTATTGCTCCGTTCTTCAAAAATCCCGGTGCGGCAATTAGCCTGGGCACTTCGTATAGCGCAAAAAGCGGGATATTTATCATGGCCAACATTAAAGACCTGGGTTTGATCAGGTGGAGCAAAAGTTCTTATGTAAATAACTTCAACAACCTCAATGATCCTCTTGTTTTGGATAGCCTTGATGAAATGGCTCCCGGAGATATTGAAAATGCAATCACCGGAGTTTTAACCAAAGGGAGCAAGAACTATGCATTTTATTCTGCTACTAACGCAAAGGCCGACTTTATGATCTCCAAAACCTATGGCTTTTATACACCGGGTTTGATTGTCTCAAAAAACATCTTCCATAAAGGAGGTGAAGTGGCCATGGTGAACAGATTTTATAACAGAAACTTCTCGGTTAATGTCGTACCCGCATATAACCTCTACAACTTCCTGCAGGTGGGAATGCAGGGAATGTACCAAACGCCCAATTTTGAGGTCTTTCTTGGGTCAGACAACCTGTTTAAGACAACTTCTCTCCTGGTAGGAAAGAATGATTCGAATAGCGGAGTCAGTAAAGCCTATAACAGTGCGTCTGTTTACCTGGGCGCAAGCATAAAATTTGGTTATGTGGTAGAACATCCGCAAAACAGCAGCTATATGCCGGGTGTGGGCGATGACGAACAAAGCTTCTTCAAGCGAATGTTCAGTCTTTTCAAGAACGGTAAAAAGTAAATTATTTCTTTTTCGGACTGGTCAGTACAAAGTCCTTCAGGTAAAAGGGCTCAAAATAAGCCACATCTTCAAATCTGCCTGCAGCAAATGCTACATCTGCCAGCCTGCTCATATGCGCAGCAGAGTTGAAATTCAGATCAGAAAATACCGCATTTTTATTCCTGAGCATATCAGCGCATTTTGAGGCGCCATCACCAATAAAAACAAGCTCATTTTTAGAGAGGAGGTCTTTAAAACTTTCAGGATCAATTATCTTTGCGTCAGTAGGTGCAACTTCGGTCAGTTCCTGATCAAACACAGCAGTAAAGACTTCCATCCTCCGTGCATCTATCATGGGGCAAATCAATCCGGTGCAATCAGGATTTGAAGACAGGTAACCAGCTGCCATCATTTGCAGCGTATCAATGCCAATTAAAGGCTTATCAAGTGCATAACAAAGTCCTTTGGCAGTAGACACGCCAATGCGCAAACCCGTATAAGAGCCGGGTCCTTTACTTACCGCAACAGCATCCAGCTCCGCAAACTGCAATCCTGACTGAGCCATTACATCCTGGATAAATAAGGTCAGGCTCCCTGCATGAATATTACTTGCCATCAGCTCTTTTAAAGCTATGGTATGACCATCTTTTGAGATTGCAGCAGAGCAGACCTGTGTAGCGGTTTCGATTTGGAGTATAGTAGCCATTATATAAATTAAATATTCAGGGAACAGGATCGTGGCCGTGTGCTCCCCAGGGATGACACCTGCCGATACGTTTTAAAGTTAGCCATCCTCCTTTAAACGGACCATGTTTTTTTATGGCTTCTATGCCATACTGAGAGCAGGTAGGTGTAAATCTGCAGCTTGCACCAAGCAATGGAGACAGCAACCATTGATAGAGCCTGATCAGACCCAGGAATATCCAGCCAATGAAAGTATTAATGAGCCCCATCATCTGCCTCAACTCCTTTATGTCCTGTATCCAAAGCAGAAACCAGCTTCGTAAAGACAGCAGCCAGCTTCTTTTCAAAAAAAGAATATTCATAGATCTTTTTACCCACAAACTGCACAGAGAGCAGCAGCAGCTTCTCTTGCCCGGAAAGAAAAGGATAGAGCTGTATTTGTTTCTGAAGGCGGTAAGCCTCACGACAGCGTCTTTTTACCAGGTTGCGGTCCACAGCACGCTTATATCTTTTTTTAGAGACGTTAATGACCACCTGCGCAGGAAATTTAGATGGGGTATCTGCAAGCAGATAAGAAACCCGAAAAGGGTATAATAAAAAAGAAGAACCGTCTTTAAACAGCAAGTCGATCAACTTCCTGCTACATAACCGTTCTTCTTTATTAAATGTGTTCATCTTTTTGATCGCAAATTTGCAGACTGTCCTGATCTGCTAACACTTAAAGTGCTGCAATCAAAAATTATGCTTTATGACGACGCTCGTCAGAAACTGATAATCTTTTTCTTCCTTTTGCACGGCGTGAAGCTAATACTCTTCTACCGTTTGCTGTAGCCATTCTTTCGCGGAAGCCATGTTTATTTCTTCTCTTTCTTTGCGAAGGTTGGAATGTTCTTTTCATAACTGTATTATATCTTAGACTATTTTTTTAATTAAGAGGTGCAAATATAGTGTGATTTTTTTCTATTTGCAAATAGATATTGGTTTTTTCTACATACCCAGTGCAGCTTTCAATTTTACATACCCGGTTTTGCTTACCGGCAACCAAATATCTGATTTTAAAAGTACAATATAACTGTCTTTTTCTTTTAGCTCAATCCGCGTGACCTGGGCCAGATTTATGATATATGAACGGTGAATTCTGATGAATTGTGCAGGATCGAGCGTACGCTCAAAAAAACTCATGGTCTTATTTTTATGAAATATTCCTTCCGTCGTGCTCAGTTTCACGTAATCGTCATCTGCCTCCAGGTAATGAATATCCGCTACTGCGATGATCTTGATCACTCCGTTCTTTTTCACCACTACCCTATTGTGCTGGGCCGGGCTCATCGCAGCTGAATCCAGTAATTCCTGAGTAGTTACCGCTTCAAGATTGCTGAGTCTGGATGCAATTTTTTGTACTGCCTGGTCAAACCGGCTCTTTTCTATCGGCTTTAGCAGATAATCTATTGCGTTTACTTCAAAAGCTTTTATGGCATATTCATCAAAGGCTGTAGTAAATATCACCGCAGGTGGGTTCTCCACGAGTTCCAGCATTTCAAATCCATTGATCTTTGGCATCTGTATGTCCAGAAAAATAAAATCGGGCTGGTGCTGGGTAATGGCTTTTATACCTTCAAAACCGTCGCTGCATTCTGCTACAATCTCTATATCGGGGAAATCATTTAAATAATGCTTTACAATGTCCCTGGCCAGGGATTCATCATCAATTAATATCGTCCTTATCATTTCCTTGTATGGTTTGGGGTATCTTCAGCGTTGTTCTAAACAAATTTTCTTCAATGGCCTGTGCCTGCAGAAGACTTTCGTCTGCAAATAACAAATATAATCTTCTTTTAATGGCAGACAAGCCAAATCCTGTCCCGCCTGCAGCTTTCATCTCCGGATCATATGGATTCTGCACGCAGATTTTCAGCACGTTATTGTCCACTGTTACCCGCATAGTGATCGTGATTGCAGCAGATGTATTGTACAATCCAAACTTAATGGCATTCTCGACTATTGGCTGCAGGAGGGTACCCGGCAAACTCATCTTCAGGCTTTCCGCGGCTATCGCCACGTCTATGTTTAACCTGTGGCTAAACCTTACCTTTTCAATATCCAGATAAAGCTGTATGTACTCCATCTCTTCTTCTACACTCACCCATACCTCGTCATCTCTTTTTAGCGTTCCCCTCAGAAAAGCAGCCAGCTTAGTGATCATCGTGCCTGCTTCCTTAGGATTTACAATCGTAAGGGCATAAACTGAGTTTAAACTATTAAACAAAAAATGCGGTTGCAGCTGATGTCTTAGCTTATTTAGCTCAGCTTCTTTAGATAAATTTTGAGCAGCCAGGAGCCGGTCCTGAGTTGCAGACTGCTCTTCAAGCCTGTACCATAAAATATTGGCCAGTGCACACCAGCCTAAAAAAACAAATAATATAATAAACCGGACCAATAAGGAAAGATTTAAAAAATTCATATAGGTTTTGTCTTCTGCAAACAGCAGGTGCAGCATGAATTTGCTGATGAAAGTAATGATCAGTGCGAGCATCACCGTGAGCACCAGTATAAATAATATGGTCTCGTTCTTGGGCTGATAATAGCCTAACAGGTTGCTCAGACAGATGCATCCTGCCGCCAGCAGGGCGCTTGTGATCACACTATCAGCTACTGAAACCTGGATACTGAAATTCAGTGAATAATAATATAAAAACACGAACACGCATACCCATACCAGCAGTATCACTGAGGCAATGTTTTGTATTTTGGGGATGGATAAGGGCCTGGTTGTCAAAAGTTTTTATTTATTGGATCTCAATAGTTTCATTTTCACACTGAATATGCTGCTGTAAAAAGAGCTTACGCTGCTCAATCGTATTTAAAAAAGCGGGCACATCATTGGGTTCATGCAATATGGAAGTTATCTCAGCACCATCCTCCGGCATCTGTATCTCATGGAGATCTGCAATACAGATGAATTTCCAGCTCACCACTTCCCCCATACAGTTTTTAAATGGAGGCTGAAAGCCATCAGCCTGTTCTTCTGCTTTTTTGAGTGCATCGTTGACGTTAGCCGCCTGCATCAGCCTTAGCTGCTCATCAAACTGAGCGTTATAGTTTCCTTCTCCGCTAACGATCTGATAAATATATTTTACTAAGAACCATTTCATAACATAGGGTTTAAAAATTTCTGATATCTACACCTCCAAACAAAGCGACTCCTTTGATGACCAATATTTTGCGCTCAGCATCGGCTACCGGGCTGACTGCCCTTTTATCATCCATACCGCCAAAAATGGCCGTTATTTCCGATTTTATTTCCCAGCTCGGCGGAATAATGATCTTCATACCACCGAAAATCGCCACGACATCCAGTGTAACAGTGCCCTGAAAATCTGCCTGGGTTAAGTTGACGTCCGAGCCTCCGAATATTGCAATCACATCTCCTCCTTTGAAGTTTTTAGAGTATACATTCTGATGACTGCCGCCAAATACATTTACCGAATCCAGTACATCGTTATCTTCCTTGTCCGTATAATTATAGCCAGTATCTTCGGCCTTTGAGGAGGCATCATCAAAATCAGCAGATTTACTAAAATTATCCCGGTCACGAAGCTTTGCTTTCCATTTACCATGCCACCTGTGATGGGTATTCTTAGGTTTAAAAATTACAAACAACCCCAGGACAATGAATCCTATCGCAAAATAATATTTCGAAAAATCACTGTTTGTGATATCCTCCATAGTAAAAAAACCGCCAATCAGTACCATGATCAGCCAGCCACCGCCATTAAAATTACGTTTGTAACCGACCAGTAAACCAATCACGATCAGCAAAGTGTGCCAGCTGATCACCCATCCGGGAATATGTATCCCCACATTTCTCAGGAAAAACACCAATCCCACACCCAAAATGATCAACCCGCTCCAAATCCTGCTGGTATTGTTATGTTTATTTTTACAGTTTTCCATTTGTGTTATTTCTAAATCGTTGTCATACAGCAAAACGCTACACGAATTGCATGATCAAATGTATACAGATTCCCTTCTCCTATCAACCCAAACAGCCCGTGTATCAGAAAAAGGTCGGCAAACCACATCTTTTTATCGGTAAAAAAAAGCATCCGGACGATTCTCGTCCGGATGCTTTTCAAATTAATTTAGCTGCTATATAAACTGAATGTTATTTTGCTTTTAGCAGGTCCCTGATCTCGGCGAGCAGCACCTCTTCTTTAGACGGTCCCGCCGGAGCTGCCGGTTCTGCTTCCTGCTTACGTTTCATCGCGTTGATGCCTTTTACCAGCAGAAATACAGCAAAAGCAAGCAACAGGAAATTGATGGCTACAGAAATGAAATTTCCATAAGCAAAAATCACGGTATCCGGTATTTTTCTAGCCTCTTCGAGCGCCAGCTTTGCCTCTACATTTCCTTTTAGCACCACATAGAGGTTACTAAAATCTACAGAACCGATCACTGCTGAGATCAGCGGCATGATCAGATCCTTTACCACACTGTCAATGATCTTACCAAATGCACCTCCAATGATCACACCGACAGCAAGGTCCATCACGCTTCCTTTAACGGCAAATTCTTTAAATTCTTTTACAAAGCCCATAATATCATAGTTAAGATTCACTTAAAATTAAGTAAAACAATATACATTTCAAACGAATTGTCTGGCCTGAATAAAGAAAACACAACTTCATTTAACCTAACATTCACGATTACAGCATTTTAAATTAAAATCAGCAAAGGGTTTAACGTTGGGCATCAAAACCTGTATATATTTGCAGCATTATAAAAACAAGAGGCTAATATTAGGGTTTTGCTGAATTTCAACTACATAACGAAAAAAATTCCAGGGTGCACTACCTGGAATACCTGATGGATTTACAAATTCCATAATATCAGCTAATTAAAACTAACTGATCATAATGGAATTAAACAAAGACAAAAATTTACAGGACGCCTCAAAAATAATTAATAGACTCCTAAAAGTTGATAACATCCTCTGTTTTGGCGAACGCTCCTGGAGGTCCGTGAACGATAGTATTTTTCAGCAAACAGCACTCATTCAAAGCAGGCAGCATTACTATTTGACGGTCATTAGTGAAACAGAGGTCAGGGACATCCTGCAATTGCAGGACGAGCTTAACGGCCAGATGGACAAATCTGTTTCCATTAGTTTGCTGGTTCATACAGAAGATGAAATCGCACACGCCCTGGCTGCCGGCAGCCGGTTCTTTCACAAAATATTTCAAAAAGCAGATCAAATGTACCTGCATTCGCATTTTAAAACGCAATTTTGTAATTCCCCGGTCGCCGACCCTGCAAATGCACTGATGCTTTGGCAGGACCACTACCAAAAAGCCACCGCATTTCAGGAATCAGCAGGTAACCTGCTCGGAATAGACGACAATTCTGCTTCCCTTTACCTGATCATTGAAAGCCTTGAACATGCCTGCACCGGCTTACTTCAGGCTTGCCTCGATTATCAGCCAAAACGCAGTGACCTGACTTATCTTCTGCCGCTTTGTAATATTTTATCAAATCAACTCGAAAGTATTTTTCCCCGTAAAACCCCGGCAGACGAAAGTCACTTTCAACTGCTTTCTAAGCGTAAATGCTTCACCGATAAAAATCCAAATGGCCCTGAGGACCCCTTCACCATCTTCTTTTTGCACCAGCAATGTGTTGAATGGTTAAAAGCAGCCAGGGAAGTTTTCGAATCCTCAAGACATACCGGTCATACATAGCGACTGTACATTAAGTCGTCAGGCAAGATCCTGATTATAGCACCAGCCCCTGTTGAACTTATCCCGTGCTCCTGCCTGGTAGGTGTCGGAACTTAAAGTCCAACATTAGTCCAGGATTAGTCCAACATTAGTCCAGCTTTTGTTAGAAAAATATGGACTAAACATTCACTTTAGTTGTATTTTACAAGGACTGATATTAGCACAAATATAGACGCAGTGTACTGCGATAGTGAATCCGAATTGATCGGATTAATCACTTTTTCCTTATTGAACTGCAAGCAATTGCCAGAATGTATTTCCGTTATTACTACTTATACATACAAATTATGTATTTTTGAGACGTGTATATAAAATACCTGCGAGCTTCCTTATGCTGAAACAACATTTACAACAAAAGTTACTTCAAAAACTATCGCCACAGCAAATACAATTCATCAAATTGCTGCAGGTGCCAACCGTTGCATTAGATACCCGGATCAAAGAAGAACTGGAGGAAAATCCAGCGCTTGAAGACCCTAGTCTAATGATAGCTGAAGAACCCAGAAGTGAGTATGATGACCTGAATGATACACCGGAAGACTATGACGCAGGATCAAAGGAAGAAAGCACAGATGAGTTTAATGTTGATGACTATTTACAAGATGACAGTGTAAATGATTACAGCACATCATACAACAACAATGATGATGACGAAGAGAAGAAAGAGACCCCAATAGCTATTGAAAGTACTTTTTTCGAAAGTTTACAGGAACAGCTCGACCTGGTACCGCTTTCGGATTCGGATTTTATCATAGGAAAACAAATCATCGGCAGTTTGGACGATGATGGCTATTTGCGTCGTCCGATCACCTCAATGATCGATGATCTGGCCTTTTCTCAGAATGTAATGGTTGAGGAGGAAGATGTACTGGAAATGCTCAAGGTGATACAAAGCTTTGATCCTCCCGGAATCGCAGCAAGAGATTTGCAGGAGTGCCTAACCTTACAGTTAAAACGCAAAGACCCCGCCAATCCGATTATACAGAAAGCCATTGAAATAGTCGCAGATTACCTGGACGAGTTTACCCGAAAGCATTACGATAAGCTCGAAAAGAGTTTAGGTCTGAACAGTGAAGACCTGAAGGAGATCATCGCCGAGATTCTGCGGTTAAACCCTAAACCCGGCGATTCAAACCAGGTGACCACCAAACAATTACAGATCATTCCTGACTTTCATGTATCTAATAATGACGGCGTATTGATACTGACTTTAAATTCAAAAAATGCTCCTGAGCTGAGGGTTAGCCGTTCATACATCGACATGTTTGATCATTATGACAAGACCGCTCAAAAAGATAAAAAAATGAAGGAGGCGGTTCAATTTGTAAAGCAAAAGCTTGACTCCGCAAAGTGGTTCATTGATGCCATAAAACAGAGGCAGCAAACGCTGCTTAAAACGATGAATGCCATCATGCAATACCAGTACGAATACCTGCTGACCGGAGATGAACGCAAAATGCGTCCTATGATCCTCAAGGACATTGCAGATAAAATCGACATGGATATATCTACGGTGTCGCGTGTGGCGAATTCTAAATATGTACAAACAGAGTTTGGAACATTTTTATTGAAATCATTCTTTTCTGAAGCCATCCAGACTGAAAGCGGCGAAGAAGTGTCTAACAAGGAGGTAAAAAAGATACTGGAAGACTGTATAGGCAATGAAGACAAGCGTAAACCGCTGGCTGATGAAAAACTTACTGAAATCCTGAAGGAACGCGGATATAACATTGCAAGACGAACCGTGGCCAAATACAGGGAACAAATGAATATTCCGGTAGCCAGGTTAAGAAAAGAATTGTAGATCCATCACCACATTCTGGTCGTACTCCATACTTCATAAAAATTGTTCAGCTGCAAACCAAGCACAATCTCATGACTCCCGTTGCTTACTGTATTCAGTTCGGAGGTCACAAAATCATAAGAATAGGTAAGGTTGATCAGTTTGCTGATATTTACTCCTGCCATTGCAGAAAAAGAATCGTTTCTGCGGTAACTGCCTCCTACCCAAAATCTGTCCTTGAAAGCAAACTTCAAATTGGCGTCAAATGACAGCGGCGCAGGACTGACTTGTTTAAACATTACGGAGGGCGTAGCCGCTATCTCATCAGACACGAAGAAGCGGTATCCGGCAGTCATAAACCAATGGGGTACATTCTTACCGGTATTGTATTGAGGATCAGTTGTAAACTTTAGTTTCTGCGGAAGAATCTGCTGAACCGATGTTCCTGCAAAAAAATTCGCTCCGTATAGCCAGATCCCTAAACTCAGATCAGGCTTGACCTGGCTCACAATCGTGTTTTGGATAGACGGATCATTGGGATTGTCCGTTCCGAAGTCAAGTGCATTCAGATCCAGTCCTATACGGGATATTCCGGCGGCTACGCCCACTGACAAATTCAGCTGACTGGCCATCTGCAGGTGATAGGCGTACGTTAAATTAGCATCTACTCTGGAGAGCGGTCCAACATCGTCGACAACGGCTGTAACGCCCATTCCATGATGCGCAGGGGAAGCGGTGTAATTTTGCATATAGTTCCTGCTCATGGGGTCATCTCCGTGGTCTGGCAGTGAAAGGGGGTTTCTCCATAAATAATCATCACCAAATTTCCAGTTGGCAGAAATAAAAGAGGTTTGAGGCGCATCTTTGATCCCCGTCCATTGTTTTCTGAATCCAATTTTCACATCGGTATAATTTTCTATCCCGCTCAAGGCCGGGTTTAAGAGGTAATTATTAAATATATATTGTGTGTACTGTGGCCTTTGCTGGGCCTTTATTGATAATCCCAGTATTAAAAGCGCCAAAGTTAGGTATACAGGTGTTCTCACGTTATCTGATTAGTGTTAAAGAGCCGGTTAAAATTTTCCTTCCGTTATTTGGATTGATAATATAGTAATAAGTTCCGACAGATAAAGCCTGATCTTTATAATTTCCGTCGAATGGTTTGTAGAAGCCCTTGCTGTAGTATACCCTATGCCCGTATCTGTTAAAGATCTCTACGGTAGAATTGAGATAGATCTCAATATTTTTTAATACCCAGGTATCGTTTATACCGTCTCCGTTTGGACTGAAGGCATTATGGGTGTCGACCTCGGGTATCACATGCACATAAATTTTCTCTATGATGACACAACCCTGTGATGAGCGGATGGTCACCGTATAGGTTCGCTCCCTGTCTGCGGTGACCACAGGATTTTGAACATTGTCTTTATCCAGGTTGATCGCCGGCTCCCACTTGTAGGTGAGGTCAGCGCCTGTTGCCGAGAGGTCCAGCTGTTTTTTTTCTCCTGCATAAATAAATACATCCCTGGTATAGTTTGCCAATGGAATAGGATAAACCGTGATGGTCTGTGTTTTCATTTCGCTGCATCTATTGTCAGCTTCAAATGTATAGCTGATGGTATGGGAGCCAATGCCGGCTGCTTTGGGGTCAAAAGTCCCGTCTGTACTAATGCCCGGGCCATTATATTTTCCTTTACCCGGTAATCCAAGAACTTCTTTTGCGTGATTCACCGTGAACAGTCCACTATTCAGACAAATTGGTTGAATAGTGCCAAAAATCAGTTCAGGACTTGGATATATCATAATTTCCTGTCTGAACTCTTCAAAACATGTGATCCCTGAGTAAACACGGATGAGGATAGTGAACGGCCTTGGTGCCGGGGAACTTGCCGGCGGGTATTCAAATTCATAAGATTTGCCCTCCTCAGGGTCTTCATCTGTGATGAAATCCTGAGGATTGCCATCATAATCTTTGAACCATACTACCCGAACAGGTTTACCCTGGTCTACAGATGATTTATTAATGACCGTAACTTTATTTTGACTGCAAAGATTATCCTGATTAACTACGGTAAAAACTGGTGTGATCACTGCACCGTTTACAACAAGATCCTTACTGACATTGGTAATGCAACCATCACCTGTAACCACCCTCAGTTTAATGGTATATTTGCCTGCTGCACTAAACCTGAGTGGTGGCGGATTGCGGTCTCTTGAAGACCTGATGCCGTCACCAAAATCCCATAAGTAAGTCAAATTTGAAGTACTGCTTCCATCGGCGTCGGTAGATGTGTTTATAAAACGTACCTCCGTATCGTTAATACAGACTTCAGGCACTGTAAAGCCGGCAATAGGAAGGCCTTTAATCGTAACACGATAAGTTTTTGGTTTACTTATACATCCATTGGCAGCACCTGCAATGAGAGAGATGTCATATTCACCGGGCAATGCATAAGTGTGGCTGGCAATTTTTGTAAGTACCGGCGGACTCCCGTCCCCGAAATCCCAGGACCAGGAATTGATGACTGCACCGTTATTTTCCACAGTAGAGCGGTCTTCAACAACTACCTCTGAAGTAATGCATTCTACGGGATTAACCTTAAAATCGGGCAATATTTTGGGTTTGACTGTAATCGTCTTCTCGATCACATCAGACAGGCAACCATCTTCAAGCCCGGCAGAAAATTTCACACGAAATGGACCGGCAGTTTTGTAAATGTGCTTAGGATTCTGTTCGGTTGAAGTAGTTCCATCATCAAAATCCCACAGCCATTTATTGACGGGCTTATCGGCAACATTTGAAAGACTGTTGTCAATAAACATCACTTCTTCCTCAAAACAAGCCTCAGCAGGTACCGAAATGGCCGCTGTCGGGATGGGGTAAGAATTAAAATCAAATGCATATTCAATGACACTGCCAATACAGTTGTTTGCATTGGGCATGGTTGCAGTTACAGCCATCGTATGCGATGACACATCAGGAAATATTTTATTTAAGTCGTAAATATATTCATAGAGCAGGTCACCGTTGGGTGCATTAAAGATTCTGGGAGGAGCTGTGATCTCGACAGCGGGTTCGTTGTCAAGCTGCCAGGTTATTTTATTGTTCTGGACCTGAAAAGGAAATACGATCTTAAAATCAGATTCCTGATCTATACAGGCATTTGGTGAATCATAACCTGTAACGGAATTGCTCACAAGAAGATAGTTGTTGGCGGCCAGGTTCGTGCCCGCAGAATAGGCATAAGATTCATGATCGCCAAATCCGTAAGCTATTGCATTAAATCCTTCATTGGCAGTGAGCGTCGAGCTTTCATCAAAGACACGGACCTGGGCGTAAGACAATTCCGGATTTGCGGGCATTTCATTCCATGATCCCTCCGGAAGCGCTATTCCGTTTATCTTAAAAGTGTGAGCAGCACTTGTTTTGATACTTACATTGATGTATTTCTCTGCGATATCCTGAAGTTCTGAAGAAAATAGAGTTACTGTTTTAATATTGAATTCTGTAGGATTAAGCATGACCATTTCGGGATCCCCAATGCGCGCTCCGGATGTACCTGAACAGTCCTGAGTAAGGGAATATTCGGCAACGCTGATCTTTTTATCCGCAGAAACAAGGACTGGCTCTCTGACATAAATTGGGCTGACATAAGGAAATCCTCTGTTAAGCGTAATCACCTGACCACCTATATTTACTTTTGTGTTGTCCTCCTCTGCCAATATCCGGTAATGATAAAACCGGTCTTTAAAAGGCACTATGCAATAGGTCTTCCCCCAGCTGGAAGTCGGGTAAAGCTGTTGATATAACGGATCCCTGGAAGTACTGCAGTCAGATGATCCAATGGTTACTGAAGTACTTCCGGAAAAGACGGCAAATCGTTTTGTGCAATTGTCAGGCGAAGAGGGATCTATCTCAACAAGTGTTCCTGAGATATCCTGAGCTCCCTCCGGCATATATTGATAGAGATCACCTGGATTGGCTAAGGTTACTTTTACAGCTGGACGGCTACGCGGGTGAATAATTACGTCGGTGTTGGGCTCTGTTGCTACTACGATCAAAAAATTACGGTTCATACGGGAGGCATCCAGCGTTTGATCGTAATTCATGGAGTAATATTTCTGTCCTAAAGACTCCAGAGGTAAAATCAATGAAGCCGCAGAACGGGCTCCAGCATAAATATGGGCATATACTGCCACTTTTGGAGCACCTTCACGAACTTGTATATGAATGCCGCGATTTACCAGATTAGTATTTTGTTCATTATAGTCTATATAAGCATCCGCCCTCGGGACATTGAAGGGAACCGGAGTATTGGGAGGGATTGGTCTACTTTGCGGAGGTCTTCCATTACAAGTCACCGTAACGTATGATTCCGATTTACTGGTTACATAAATTGTAATATTCGCAAGCTGCGGGCCGTCCCGGCTGGGAGACGGGTCATGACTGGGAAACACAGCCCAAAAGTCCGTGCCCTCATTTGAAATATTTTGCGATTTCGCATTGTAGATCAATGGGAAAAAAATTAGCAGAAAAAAAACTAACCCCCACCTTTTCATAGCTACAAAAAATTACCCCATAACTAAGATAAGAGATTTTGTCTCAATAAAAATTCTAATTGTTTATTTGCCAGTAATAATTGCTCGGTAAGCTCCCTGTTTTCTTTTCTAAGCGCATAGATCTCATATGCCTTCTCTATGTTTATCCGCAGGTCTTCGTCCATCCAGGGCTTTTGGATATACTTATAAACCTGGCCTTTGTTGATCGCATCTATCACCGCATTGATGTCGGCGTAACCTGTTAAAAGGATTCGAATGGGGTCCGGGAAATCGGGAATAATGGATTCTAAAAATTCTATACCCGTCATTACCGGCATGCGCTGATCTGTGATGATCACCTGCACTTTCTCCGTTTCTAGTATCTTTCTCCCTTCTGCTGCAGATTCAGCGGTAAATACATTAAACAATCTTCTGAATCCCGCTTTAAAAGAGTTCAGGTTATGAACTTCGTCGTCTATATATAATACATTTATTACAGCATCTGAAGGCATTTTATTGAATATTTTTATAAATATATTATTTTTATAAATCTTAGAAGACAATTTCCTATTTAAATTTCTCTCTGTCTTGTAAACGTCAAAATATAATATGGAAACAGTCGGGCTTGCCCGCTGATAAACCCATGGTAAAATGTCTAAATAATTTAACGTTTAATCTTCATTATCACTCGAAAAAAGTATAAATTTAATGATATTTGGCGCTAGCTAAATCTATTTTTAGTTTAAAGGGATAATTTCATATTACGACAAATGCATTTAGGTAAAGATTTAAAAAAATCGATAAAAGCGCTAATTTCATCGACGGCAGCATCCAGAGAGTTATGCAAACCTGAGTTTTACAGAATAAAGAACGCAGTTGAAAGAGCAGCCCTGGCTGCCTTAATTGCAGAAAGACCGAATCTGCATGTCTTTGACACCATTCAAAATCAGCTTCAGGATCTTATTAAAGGATTAAATCCGAAAATCATATTTAACGAATTTACAGTTGATGAGGCTATCACAAAACACCTTAACGGAACAGATCTTGGAGAATATGGGGTCTGGGTATACTATCCCTGGGCAGAGAAATTGGTACATATGCTTGATGAACAAGAATTTATCCGGGTTCGTACCGGCAGGAACAAGCACAAAATAACCCAGGAAGAACAAGATCAGCTCATTCAAAAAAAAATAGGTGTAATCGGGCTTTCTGTTGGTCAGTCTGTATCTTTAACCCTAGCAATAGAAAGGGGTTGCGGAGAACTAAGGATAGCAGATTTTGATTTACTTGACCTGACAAATTTAAACCGTATCCGTGCAGGCGTCTCTAACGTAGATTTAAAAAAGACAGTTATTGTAGCAAGGGAAATTGCAGAAATAGACCCTTTTTTGAAAGTAAGCTGTTTTCATGAAGGTATTACGGAGGAAAACATCGATGCTTTTATAACAGATAATGGCAAACTCGATCTTCTTATTGATGAATGCGATGGTATAGATATAAAAATTCTCTGTCGCCTCGAAGCAAGAAAATACCAAATACCCGTATTGATGGAAGCTAGCGACAGGGGGACTATAGACATTGAACGCTTTGATCTTGAGCCTGCGCGTCCGATACTTCATGGTTACATTGAACACCTGGATGTTTCCAAAGTTAAGTTTCTAAAAACAAATGAAGAAAAAGTGCCTTACATTTTACCAATTGCGGGCGTAGAAACATTATCAACCAGGATGAAGGCTTCTATGATGGAAATTGAACAAACCATCACTTCCTGGCCACAACTGGCCAGTGCTGTTGCTTACGGAGGCGGCATTACAGCGGATCTGGCCAGAAGAATTTTGCTTAAGCAACTAAGTATATCGGGAAGATTTTTTGTTGATATTGAGGAAATCATTTCAGATCCTAAAACGGAAGATAAGCAGCAAACCATATCATTCTCAGACGACAAAATAACCTTTGAGGACATTGAAGCATTAGCTAAGAAAATAAAAGTCAATTCAATACCAAATCGCATCTCACTTAAAAATGAGGAACTGGATGAGATTATGATCACTGCACAGAGGGCAGCTTCTGCAGGCAACAATCAACCTTGGAAATGGTATTATGAAAATGATTCACTTTACCTGTTTCATGATGCAGGACGTTCTTCCTCATTTGCGAACCAAGACAACATTGTCGCTTACCTGGGATTTGGCGTTGCTCTTGAAAGTGTCAGATTAAAAGCCGAATCACTGGGATTAATTGCACATGAAATGACATTTCCTGACAAAACCATTTCCTCGCTTATCGCTGTTATCCAATTCTCAAAAGCCGATACCAATTTCAAAAAAGATCCTCTTGCTAATTTTACCGGAATCAGGCATACCAACAGAAATGTTCCCAAGATTAAAAAACCCATCGACAGTGATCAACTCCTGGAAATAAAGAAAGAAACCGAGTTAATCAAGGGCGCTAAATTTTATTTTACGGAGGACGGGAATAGTATAAACACTATGGCTCAGGTAATGGGAGAAGCGGACAAACTACGCCTTTTTACTCCCACAGGTCACCATGAATTATTTAACATAGAGCTAAGGTGGACAAAAGAGCAAAGTAAAGAAAGTGGCGATGGGTTAGATCTAGCTTCTTTTGAACTGACCCCTCTGGAAGCAATAGGTATGAGGTTGGCGAAAGATCCGGAAGTGCTCAATTTACTTAAAAACTGGAAAATGGGCTCCGGATTGGAGCGGATGTCCAGAAAGGCGGGAAATGCTTCGTCGGCTCTCGGACTAATTACGATGTCTGAGTATGATGCCGCAAATTTTATTGATGGTGGAAAAGCGATTGAAAGGGCTTGGTTAACCGCAAATAAAAATAAGATCTCCGTACACCCAATGACGGCAAGCATACTCCATTTTAATATTCTCAAATTTGGTAAAGCACTGGATAATGACGAATTTTTAAAAGAAAAATTTTCCCATCTGAGCAGTTTGTTTTATAAATGCTTTCCTCAAACTGACAAAAAAGAAATACCCGTATTTCTCTTTAGATTATTTTATGCAGAAAATAGTGGTACACCATCAGAACGCTTACCTATGAATCAAATATTTATGTCAAATTTAAATACTTAGATGATAAGATTCAAAGCGTTTAAAGCCACTGACGATGAAGCTGCGTGTCACAAATTTATAGAGGGGCACAGAAAGGTTCTGGAAATATATGGAATAACAATGATCACCTCTGCAAAACATCAGTGGGTCCATCACGATAATACCTATGTTATTATCGTAGAATCAATGGAAGACAAAAGGGCATTGGGCGGTGCCCGGATTCAAATCGCTGATGAAGTACTTGCCCTTCCGATACAGGAAGCTATCGGTAAGATTGACATGAATATATATAAGCAGATCGAGCAAAGAAAGCCGCTTAAAACAGGAGAGCTTTGCGGACTTTGGAATTCGAGAGAAATTGCAGGGTTTGGAGTGGGAAGTATTTTTTTAATAAGAGCCTCTGTCGCTCTGGCATATGCGTTAGGTTTGAATAGTCTTTTTGCCTTGTGTGCTCCGGCAACAGTTAAAGGCGTAAAGAAAACAGGCTTCGACGTTAACGTTGATTTAGGCAATAGTGGACAGTTTTATTATCCCAAATTAGATTTGATTGCAACGGCAGTGATTATCGGCAATTTGAGGACACTTGAAAATGCAGAACCTGGAATAAGGGAACTGGTGTTCGACTTAATTGAGAATCCAGTTCAAATAAAGAAAGAAAGTGGACCTAGAGGAGATATCGAAGTAATGTATGATTTAAAAATAACTTAATTTCTTATTGTGAATTTATTCAAAAAAAAGATTCTTTCCTTAGCATTTTTATTTGCATTTATTTTTTTTCAAAATGGTGCAATTGCTCAAATAATTCGCATTAACGAGGATATCTATAAACAACAAAACATCAGTAATAATATTTCCGTTTATGAAGATCTGTCTGGAAAACTCTCATTGGATCAAGTAATTGCAAAACAGGGATTCGAGCTTATTGCTGAAAAAATAGCAAACTTTGGACTCACTTCATCTACCATCTGGTTAAAGGTTCAAATTGTTAATCCACAAAAGTACAAGGATATTTTTCTTGAAATCAAAAATCCGACTTTTGACAGGGTAGAACTTTTTATGCCTGAGCAAAATGGTCAGTTCAACAGCCATATATCCGGTATGGTCGTCGACGTTAAAAAACGCGAGGTACATCATCAAAATCCAATATTCAGACTCTCTCCAACATCAAAAGATACTACAACATACTTCCTGAGTGTAAAATCTTCCAATCCTTTAACTCTGCCCGTATACCTGGGTAGTTTCAAATCTACTTTGAGTTCCATAACATTAGGAGACAGTATATTTAGCTTGTACATCGGACTGATTATAACGATGTTCTTGTACAACATTTTTATATATTTTACGGTAAGGGACAAAAGCTATCTGTTTTATGTAATCTATATCTTAAGTGTAGGCTTTACGCAAATGTCCTTGCTGGGATATTCCCAGATATTTTTATGGGGTGATAACCTTTCACTAAATATACAAGGCATCGTTCTGTCTATTGTTCTGGTTGGAATAACATCCGTGCTTTTCGCTGCGGAGTTTCTTCATGTCAGGCAGTACTCAAAACGGGTAAATTACTATTTGAATATACTCATATTGTTATATAGTGTCGGACTGCTGATCAGTTTGCTCGGGTATCCACTCCAGGCTCAGATGATGCTGCAAATTTTAACAATAATCGTTTCTATTTCTCTCATTACGACTGGTATAGTAGTTTACCGCAGAAATTACCGGCCGGCGTTATATTTTGTGATTTCATGGTCCTGTTTTCTGCTTGGAGTCATTATATTTATTTTAAAGGATATCGGTGTACTCGTTTCGTCGTTCTTTACTAATAATTCCATTCTTATCGGTTCCGGGCTTGAAGCAGTATTACTTTCATTTGCACTGGCCGACAAAATAAATATCTTCAAAAAAGAAAAAGAAGAATCGCAGGCAGAGGCACTGAGGGTGTTAACCGAGAATGAAAAATTGGTACGGGAACAAAACATATTATTGGAAATAAAGGTAAAAGAACGAACAGAAGCCTTGGAAAACACCAACCAATCACTAAATGTGGCTTTAATTAATTTAAAAGAAGCCCAATCACAATTGGTCGATGCAGAAAAAATGGCTGGTTTGGGTCAACTGACAGCAGGTATCGCTCATGAAATCAATAATCCAATTAATTTCGTCACCTCTAACATTAAACCACTGGAACTTGATATTATTGATCTGGCCAATGTAATTACGATGTATGAAAAACTCGATTTTAGTGCGGAACTGCCCCCTCAAATTTCTAAAATCGAATCATTTAAAAAACAAATAGACATCGCATTCGTAAGGGAAGAGATCAAATCTCTGCTATCAGGAATTTCTGAGGGTGCGAAACGAACTGCTGAGATTATCAGGAGTCTTAAGAATTTTAGCCGGCTGGATGAGAATGACACCAAACCTGCAGATATGGCTGAAGGACTGGACAGTACACTTATCCTGATCAAGAGTACATTCCCTGCTAATCTGAAGATCATCAAAGACTATCAGCCTATCCCGGAAGTGGAGTGTATGCCCGGTAAAATAAACCAGGTTTTTATGAACCTCATCACAAACGCAATATATGCGATCAAATCTAAGGAAATTCAAAATGAGCACGAGTATATCACACTCAAAATCTGGCGTGAGGGCAATTTTGCCAAAATAAGCCTAAAAGATTCGGGGACCGGAATGTCTGAAGTGGTAAAGCAAAAGATCTTCGAACCGTTTTTTACGACAAAGGATGTAGGAGAAGGAACTGGCCTTGGCCTATCAATTGCGTTTAGGATTATAGAAAATCATCATGGCAATATAGATGTTATCACAAATTTGGGTGAAGGAACAGAATTTATTATTAACTTGCCTTTAAACACTAAATAGCAGGTCTATATGCCAACAATCCGGGTTCTGTATATTGATGACGAGGAAAACAATTTAAACGCATTTAAGGCTGGTTTCAGAAGACAATATGAAATTTACACAGCTATTTCTGCTGCTGAAGGGTTAAAAATTTTAGAAAACGTTGTGCTGCATGTGATCATTGCTGATCAAAAAATGCCCCAGACCACGGGTGTAGAATTTTTTAAAAGCATTGCCAAAACCCATCCCGATCCGGTTAGAATTCTGCTTACCGGATATACAGATATTGAAGCGCTTGCGGATGCGATCAACCACGGTGATATCTACAGGTACATTACCAAACCCTGGAATGATCTTGAACTGCACAATTCCATAAAAAACGCGTATGATGCGTATAAGGCAAAAATCGACCTGCGCGAAAAAGTCTCAGAACTCGAAAAGACCAATGACGAACTGAACAGATTCATTTACAGCATTTCACATGAATTAAGAGCTCCTCTTGTTTCTGCAATGGGTGTGATAAATGTCGTAAAGATGGAAGGCTTATATGATTCTTGCGGCGAATACTGGAGCCTCATAGAAACCTGTTCAAACAAATTGGATTACTACATACAGAAAACACTTCAGTATTATAAAAACAATAAGATTGCTTCAGAAAATACTCTTGTTAATTTTGAAAAACTGATTCCCGAACTGATCAATCTCTATTCCTATACTGATAAGGACACTCATTTTCATGTAGACATCAAACAGGACAGTGATTTCTATGGTGATGCATTTAGAATTGAAGTGATATTGGGTAACCTGATATCAAACGCGATAAAATATCAGAAGGAAGGCGAAGGAGATAAAAAGGTTAATATTATTATTGAGGTTAAAAATAATGCTGCAGAGATCGTAATCAGTGATAATGGAATGGGTATTTTAAATGAACACCTTGAAAAGATCTTTACGCAGTTCTTTAAGATTAAAACAAATCATGGAACCGGTCTCGGGTTGTTCATTGTTAAAGAGGCGCTAAATAAAATTAATGGTAAGATAACCGTAAGCTCTGATCTTTCTGAGGGGACCGCCTTTAAAATTACAATTCCAAATGGAAAATAAATACAGAAAAGTAATGCTGATAGACGACAATGAAGTGGACCTGAAGATCAACTCAAAAATCATCAACCTATCAAAGCTATTTGATGAGATCATCACCTGCCTGTCTGGTGATGAAGCACTGGCCTATTTAAACAAACATGCTGATGATGAGCAAAGCCTGCCTGATTTTATCTTGCTGGATATACAAATGCCGGAAATGGATGGTTTTGATTTTATGGAGATCTTTAAAAAGTTTCCCGAAAAACTTAAAAACAAGTGTTTGATCGCCATGCTTTCTTCTACCCTTGATTTTGGTGACATCAAAAAAGCAGAAGCAAATCCCTACGTTATAAAACTGTTGAAGAAACCCTTGTTTCCAAAAGAACTGGAAGACGTTCTGAACAAATACCTTGAAGCTTAGTCACAAAAAGCCTCCCGGTTCTTCTTTAGTTATTTTGTATTTTTACGGCTCTTCCTGCCTTTCCTTCCGCATTAAATGCCTTTAGTTGAATTGTTCCTTTTGAATTTAAAGGTGAAGCATATACGGCACTATTTGCAGTCGGTTCGGTTCCGTCTGTCGTGTACCTGATTACAAAACCCGGGAACTGGACATTTGCAATAACCCGTCCGTTCTCTATAACGACACCAGGGGTCGGAATTCTGTAGTTGTAACCACCGGCATAGTGGTCTAATCTTGGCAATTCCCTTTTACCAACAATATTCAAAAACTCAGACCACACCTGATTGTACGCGATGCTACTTTTGGCGGTATCTGTTTCTGTAGCCCATTCCGGGTCCTTTGCCCATGCCCGCTCGGCTGCGCCGAATAGTTTTGGTAAAAGCATATATTCAAATCTTTCGGGAGTTTTGATGATCTCGCTCCACAGGGGTGACTGGATTCCTACGATATTAGATTTTCCAAATTCAGTGAGGGAGGTTTTACCTTCAAGTGTTTTTTTATCAATCGGATTGCCACTTTCATCTTCCTTTAAATTTTTAAATAAATCATAGGGAACAAAGTAATAAGGCTTATCTATTCCAACATAACCACCCCAATACTGGCCGGTTTCGTTAAAGCTTTTATTGGCAGCCAGGTCAAGATAAAGATTGGTGACACAGGTAAGGACCACTTTATAACCAGCATTTGCCAATTTATACGCCAGATCTTCATTTCCCTTTAAGTTGTTCCAAACATCTGCATGGAAGTTCTCTTTAGAAAAACGATCGTCCAGCACCATTTTTTTCTCTCCATTTACCAGTGCTTTACGCAAACCAATTTCTTCCCATCCTGATAAATAGAGTTTTTTTGCTTTTAACATAGCATTCACTTTATTGAAATAGTAGTACCACATTTCGTCGACTCCCCGGATTGAAGTATCTTTTTTCAGCAGATTGGTTACTGCAGGGGATTTTTCCCACACTCCGGCAGGTACTTCATCACCGCCAAAGTGAATGGTAGCTAAGGGTGCGTTTGCGGCTACATACATGGAGCGCATTTCATCTACAACTTTCTCCAGAAAAGTATATACCGATGGCAAAGCCACATTAATAACGTTGTCTTTAAATCCCTGAACAGATTCGTATTCAGATTTGTCATCCAGATCACGCAGCAAATACTGTGTGGCCTCTTGCTTTTTCCCTAATTTGATGAGCCGGTGATACCGCGCATCCATAGACTTGATTGCAGCCCTGGCATGTCCGGGTGTTTCGATTTCGGGGATCACGCGGATGTGTCTTGCTGTCGCATATTTTAGAATTTCAATAAAATCTGAGCGGGTATAAAATCCGCTTCCGGAGTTCACACCTGTATCTGCACCGGATCCGTAAGATGGCAGGATGTTATTTTCGTCGCCCATGGTATGACTGCGTTGAGAACCGACACTGGTCAGTTCAGGAAGGCCGGGAATTTCCAGCCGCCAGCCTTCGTCTTCAGTTAGATGAAAGTGCAGCACATTCATCTTGTAAAGGGCCATGACATCCAGGGTCTTCAATACTTGTTTTTTAGACTGGAAGTTTCTACCTACATCCATCATAAAACCACGGAATCCAAATCTGGGAGCATCCTCGATTTCTACCGCTGGTACTGCGATTTCTTTTTGGACAGCTCCCCACGAAGTGGAAGGGAACAATGTTTTTAACGATTGAATGCCATAGAACGCACCTGCAGGATCGTCTGCCGTAATCAATATTCTTTCTGGTGTGATACTTAATTTATAAGATTCAAGGCCCCTGACTTTACCTTTTATCAGTACAATAGAATTTTTTGCACTGACTTTCGCAAGTGTAGGTTTTTTGCCCAAAATGGCCAGTAATTCACCGGCAAAAAATGCCGCTTCTTTTGCAAACTCATCATCGGCAACGATAGAAACTTCAGGTACCAGGTTGAAAATGCCCGCACCTTCTTTATAAGAAACCGGTGTAGGAAAAACTTTTGGCAATTGATCTGAAGGAATGTCCTTTACCGCTTTATTTTGGCCAAATGCATACGCGGCAACCACAATTTCAGTTTTTTCTACCTGCTCAACCGGATTGATATTGGTATTACTGATGTTATATCCCTTTGATGGAGCCTTGTCCCAAACGAGGTAAAAGCCAGATGAAAGGTCAGTAATATTTTTAACCTCTGTCGAAAGCACATTTATCTTAACCGATGATCCTGTCTTTAACTCATTAAAACTCTTTAAAGGGGCCAGACGAAAGAGATCACCGTTTACGTGGCTTATCTTCGCATTGAGTGTGTCGGGACCGGCAACATTCATCGGTCTGGAATTGAAAAAGATGCTCCAGCCTGTTGCAGGTAATGCTTGTTTTCCATTATTGGTTATGGTCAATACGGAGTGTGTACCGCCATCAATATTATTCACTACTTCGCGTGTAATGTGCAGATCGCTTACTTTAAATGGCGACGCAGATTGCGCATAGGCGTTCAGGAGACTGTTAAACAGCAGCGTGATCAGAATACAGAATTTCTTCATTTTTTATTTACAGCTAAACGCGTATGTATATTTTTCTTTTATCAAGTATATAGCCAACCAACCAGCAGGTCAGCATAAAGGAAATTGCAAAGAGCAATGACCCAACCGGGCCGGGAGCAATGACCTGGAAGAACCGGGTGCTGATCCATTGGTTGAAATTCAGGCCGGGAACGATTAGCCCAATAATTGTCAGCAGCACTTCTGAGACGAGATAGATAAACAGCGGATTTTTTCCAAAAACGGTAAAAAAGGAAGTCCATTTTACCGAAGCTTTTACCTCAATGATATAGATCAATGCGCCAATGATGACCAGATCCAAGCCGCAGGTAACCAGGACAAAGGAGCTCGTCCAAAGTTTTTTATTAATTGGAAATACGGAATTAAGGCATATTGCGAGCAATATCAGCAGGCCACCCGTAAGGAGTAATTTGGAGATCGTTTCAAATCCTTTTCCTTTTTCCTGTATGAACTTACCGGCCAGATACCCGATGATCACGTTTACACAGGAGGGTATGGTACTCAGTATCCCTTCGGGATCAAAGGCAATACCTTCGCCATGGTACATGTGCTTTTCGCCCAAGACCCTTAGATCAAGGTATTGTCCCGCATTACCGGCCATACTGAAAGGATCTGCCGTATCGCCAAACAGCAGCAAAGCTACCCAGTAACCGATTAAGAACAAAATACCTGTGATTATCACACCTCTTGTACTCAGGTAATGAATGAGCAGGGATACTATGCCATAGCAAAGTGCGATACGCTGCAATACGCCCAATATCCTGGTATTAGCTATTGGAGAAAGGCTAATGCCTCCTCCTTCGTTATAATAGAAGAAAGGAAACCAATACATGAGGTATCCAAGAAGAAATATGAGCAGGGTACGCTTAAGTATTTTTGCCAGCACTGCAGCATTTTCCATCCCGGCAAATTTTTTCGTTGAAAAACTCATGGCATTTCCGACAGCAAATAAGAAAGATGGAAATACCAGATCTGTTGGCGTAAAACCATGCCATGCTGCGTGGTTCAGCATGGCAAAAGGTTCTGCACCACTACCAGGTGTGTTCACGATGATCATGAAACATACGGTCATACCCCGAAATACATCGAGCGATAAAAAACGTTGTGGTTGGTTCATTGTCTAGATTAGTTATATCCTGGATTTTGTTTTAAAACCGGTGCTCCGTTTGATTGGCTTAAGTCTATCTGGCGCTGCGGTATAGGGTAGTAGTCATTCTTTCCTTTCACAAATTTACCGTTCCTCACGTCGGAAGTGATCTTACCCTGAAAATTAAAGTAAGCATTTAATTCCTGATCCGCAATTCCCCAGCGCACCAGGTCAAAGAAACGGTGCCCTTCCATAGCCAGCTCTATTTTTCTTTCATAATAGATGGCCCTCAATGTGTAATCTTTGCCCTGTCCGGTAAAATTGCCTGCCGGATATACATTGATCTTATAATTTGCCGCGGGTTCATCTGAAAAGCCAGCGGATGGATCTTCATCATCATTATATTTGAACAGCCAGCTCTCATGATCTGCTGCCCTTTCTCTTACTCTGTTTACGTATTCCTGTGCCTTGTCTAAATTTCCGAGCTGTGCTTCACATTCTGCGGCCATTAAAAGTACGTCGGCAAAGCGGATAATAGAATAATTCACGGCCGTTCCCGGGGCCCAGGTGCCCTGATCTCCATCGCTATCGGCATTTTCACTCCAGTAAACATTCTTTTTCGGTCCGTATGGCCCGCCATAGCTCTGATCTCTGGCCCACGGCTTACCCGGATAAATTCCCCAGTCATGATACGGTATGCCCCGGCGCCCGGCTGTCCAGTCCAAACGCGGATCAAGTGTTCCCGCATCAGGTATAAAATCATCTTCTGCCTCTACACCCATATCAGTTTTTACAGGAAAGCTGTTATAGGCAGTGAAGTATGGCAACCCTGTAGCAGGATCAGTCCGGAAATGATTGACCAGATCTACTGATGGCTGAAAGAATCCGCAGCAGCTGAAAGGACTGCCATCACCATAAGGAAAATTAAGCATATCGCCATTGTTGGCATTTGACGGACCGGTTGGATCTGCATTTGCAGCCATTTGAATGACAAAAACTGCCTCAGGATTATTTTCACGGCTTGGCAGCCAATTGTCTTCAAAGTTTTTATTTAAATTATACTTTATACCTGAACTTGTTTGCCCCAGTGTGATCACCGCATCAAAGACAGGCTTGGCTTCATCATACTTATGCTGATAGAGATAAGCCTTTGCCAGGTAAGCGCCAGCTGCCCATTTATTAGCTCTTCCCACTTCGACTTGTGCAGGCAGGAGATTGTCGTAAGCGTATTTAAGATCCTCAGTAATTCTCGGCCATATATCCACATTATTTGGTTGATTAAAGTTGGTCGTGGTTTCATCAACCCAGGGAACCATGTTCCACATCTTCTTCAATTCAAAATAATAATGGCCGCGGAGAAAACGAGCCTGGGCACTTATGCTTTTACGTTCTGCATCGCTCAAATCTGTGGCTTTTACCATCAACTTCAAGACATTATTTGTTCTTGAAACACCTTCATACAGCGCTTTCCATTTTCCGTCGAAATAAGCATTGGTTGCACCTGAATAAAAGTTGACAATAGGATCAATAGCAGGCTGATCTGCACCATCACTCCCTTTATTGGCATCGCCCCCGGCCACAGATCCAAATACCCAGTTGGTTGGAGATGCCTGCCAGGCGTCTCCGCCGCCGAGGGCGACATCACCGCCCTGCATACCGTCAAGAGCTGCATAGGCACCAATCAGTAATCCGTTAACTCCATTTTTTGTGGCTATCAATTCTTCTGACAATGAGCCAAGAGGAGGCTGATCCAATGCCTTTTTACAAGAATAGATGAGTTGCATTGCAAACAACATGACAACTGATAATATATATGTTGATCTTTTCATTTTCTTAAACATTAACCGTTAAAAATGTAAATTTATGCCCAATAGAAAGGTCCGCTGACTTGGATAAGACCCATCGTCAACACCATAAGCAGTTTGCTGTCCGGTTTCGCTTGATGTTCCGATTTCCGGATCCACCCCTGAGTATTTTGTAACTGTAAACAGGTTAGCCGCCGAGACATAAAGCCTCAATCTGCTGACGCCAACTTTCTGAAGTGCATTCGCCGGTAACGTATAGCCGATCTGCACATTTTTTAGCCTCAGGTATGATCCCTTTTCTACAAAATAGGAAGTAGGGACACTGTTTGTACTAAATGATTGCTCAGTTTCCTGGATGGGTGCCTTTGCATTATGACGGGTACTTGTCCAGGAATCGTAAAGCGCAGTATGGCTTTTTGCACCACCAAATGAAGGCATAAAATCCGTCCACCATTTCACCTGGTTCCAGATTGAATTGCCCTGAACACCATAGAAGAAAGCGCTGAAATCAAAGCTTTTAAAGCTTGCGCCCAAATTGAGCCCATAGCTAAAATCAGGATTTGCATTGCCGAGGAAAGTCCTGTCATCGGCAGTGATCATCCCATCGCCATTAACGTCGGCATACCTAAACCGGCCGACTTTAACATTGTCCTGATAAACACTATTTGGATCACCAGTGGCATCCCGGGTTTTTTGATCTGCAGCTTCAATTTCGCTGTCCGAGTTCCAGAATCCTTCTATCTGGTAGCCAAAGAACTCACTTACAGAATGGCCAACAGCGTTACGGATGATACGGCTGCCATCGAATCTCCTTGAATCAACATCATAATAATCCACATCACCAGATACTTTTTTTATTTCATTACGGTACGTAGTGATCGTTGCCGTAGCATTGATTTTAAAATCCTTACCGATATCCTTATGCCCGGTCAGTGAAATATCGAAGCCATCGTTTTTCATTTGCGCAATGTTTACAAACGGAACCGTGGCGGCGCCAACAGTTGCAATCATTTCAGGATTGTATAACAGGTCACGAACATTTTTTTGATAATAGTCTGCGGAAATCTCTATTCCTCCACCAAACAATGTCGCATCAAATCCGAAGTTTGAGTTCACGTTTTTCTCCCATTTGGCATCAGGATTTCCGGTTTGATTTTGATAAAAGCCCGCAACAACAGCATTGCCGCCGCCAATGGCATAATAAGACTGGCCGATTCCACTTCCAAATGTGGTAAAAGAATTGGCGCCGGAAACATTTACCTGGTTGCCCATGATCCCCCAGCCTCCTCTTATTTTAAGGTCAGTGATCCAGCTCACATCCGACAGGAAACTTTCTTTAGAAACCCTCCATGCTGCACTTACAGCCGGAAATACCCCATAAGTATTTTTAAGGAATTTTGAAGAACCATCACGACGGATGGTAGCACCAATCAGGTACTTGTCATTAAATGCGTAATCAACACGGCCAATCAGAGAAAATAAGGCATCTGCAGTCCTTTCACTTGTGGTTTCCATTGGTCCGCTGCCATTGGACAGGTTCGTATAATCCGGATCAAAAGAGAAATATCCCTTGTTGCTACCGCTCATTGTACTGTAACGGTTCTTGTTATATTCCGTTCCGACCAGCACTTTTAAACTGTGCAGATTGAAAGTTTTATTAAATGACAATGTGTTTGTCCAGGTATATTCCAGTCCTGTATTAGAAGATTCCGCATAACTGTTGCTCGTGGTATTCTCCGCATTTTCATATTGAGGATAGACAAATGATCTTGATGCACCCGAATAAGAGTCGGCGCCAAATACAGTTCTGAGCGTTAAGAACGGAAGAAGATCAGCCTCTGCGTAGACATTTCCAAATAACCTGTTGTCTGTTGCTTTGTTGTCTTTAGTACGGTAAAGCATGGCTACAGGATTGTAGGCATCACCCAGCTTGCCACCGTAACCACCTGCAAAATTCCCTTTGATGTCGTATACAGGAATGATGGGCTGCTCTCTGAATGCATGGCCAATCGCATTATCGCCGGTAAGTCCATCTACTTTGGGATTGTTGGTAATGGTATAAGCCAGGTTTTCACCCACCCTGACGTACTTGCCGATTTTGTACAGTGTATTGGAGCGAACCGTATACCTTTTCAGGTAAGTCCTGTCCAGCGTTCCTCTTTGGTTAAAGTAGTTTGCCGAAAAAAGATAGTTTCCCTGATCTGAACCACCGCTTACAGAGACATTCTGACTGGTGATTGGAGCCGGATTAAATATTTCGTCGTTCCAGTTCGTACCTTGTTTATTTGCCCTGTTGATCCTGTAGAAGGCATTGTATTCATCGTCAGATGTAAACAGCGGCTTCACATTATATAAAGCTGGATTTACTGAAGGATCTCCTTCTTTAGCTTTAAGCGGATAAATATAATCTGGTAAAACATAAGTCGGCCCATTGCCATATAATGGATCATCAAAGCTATCGGCACCGGAATTTGTTTCGGCGAGCCTTTTTAAGTCTGCCATCTCCTGCGGAGATAAAATGTTCCAGACATTCCCGGTTTTAGGGCGTTGAGTACCGTAATAAGAATCATACTGTACCTTCACTTTATCTTTACCTTTTTTTGTACTGATGACAATTACCCCATTTGCAGCACGCGACCCGTATATAGAGGCCGAACCCGCATCTTTCAACACCTGCATGGACTCGATATCGTTAGGGTTTAAATCAGCAACGTTAAGTGTTGGCACCCCATCCACTACATAAAGCGGATTATTGTTTCCGAACGTATTTACCCCCCTGATACGTACCTGAGGTTCTTCCCCGGGCTGACCTGAACCCAGGATGGTGACTCCTGAGGCTTGTCCCTGTAAAAGATTGTTTATAGAGGGACTGGGTTGTTTAATCATTTCGGCTACGTTTACAACTGAAACGGCACCGGTCAGGTCTTTCTTTTTTTGAGTGGAATAGCCTAAAACAACCACTTCTCCTAATGAAGTCGATTCTTCAATAAGCTGTACGCTTAAAGTGTTTTCTCCATTTATGGGAACTTCTTTAGAAGTAAAGCCGATATAAGAAAAGATCAGCGTAGCACTTGCATCAGGCGCATTGATTGCAAAATTCCCATTTGCATCTGTAACGGTAACGATGGTCGTGCCTTTTACCTTTACACTTACACCAGGCAGTGTTTCGCCTTTTGCAGAAGTTACCTTGCCCTTAACGGATACAGGAGGTTTATTGGCATCGGGTGGAGCTGGTTTTTTTGAAGCGTCTTTATCATAGAGAATAATCCGGTTGTCGATCACTTTATAAAAGATACTTAATGGGTTTAATGTTTTATCCAGAATATCTCCAAGTCGTTTTTTGATATAATTTGCAGATGTGATGCGGTCAGATTTAATTACCGATGGACTATAAATAAATTTAACTTTTGTCTGGTTTTGTATTTCGTTGAGTATCTCAGTTACCCTGGCATCATTGATACTGATGGAAATTTCCTTATTCAGTATTTCCTGAGCTTCCGCATTTTTTGCCGCTGCGCCGCATGTAAAGAGAACTACAAGAAATATTTGGGCTATAGATATCCTCATTGCTGTTTTTATTAAAGCAACAAATCGCTTTATTTTCATAACTTTAGGAGTTTTGTTCGTTAATATGAAAGTTTTCGTACAGAATTGTTAACTGGCAATGTCCCACAACATTGTCAGTTTTTTTTTGAGTGTTTACTTAGTAGAATTCTCTTTTTTTCATAAGTCTGACTGGTTTAGGTGAGTTCTGGTTGATTGAATTTTATTGTTTTCCTTTGATAATTATTTTAGTCCCTTTGACCTCATAGGTGGCCTGTATGGATTCACATAAAAAATCCAGCTGACTATAAAGGTTCTGTTCAGACAGATCCCCTGTAAACGTATAATTGTATAACTCTTTGTCTTCCACAGTGAATTCGATTCCGTACGATTTCTGAAGCTGGTTTAGCACTTCTGCTACACGGATATCATTAAAGGAATAACTCTCCTTTGCAGTCTGTTTATTATTTTTTGTAACGATCGGCAATGGTTTGTCAACCAGGGTGGTTGCAAAGCTATTTTCCGATGCATTGTAGACCGTTTTTTGGTTTGGAGTAAGTACTACCCCCTTACCTGATGTTAGCAGCCCGTCAATTTTAAAGGATAGGCTACCTGAATTTGGAGAAACGATTACTTTTCCGGTTTTAACAGTTACTTCTGTTTCAGTTGCCGCACTATTGGTTTTTACAATAAAGCTTGTGCCTACCACTCTGGTAATGACGTTTTTATTATAGACAAGAAATGGTCTTAATGGATTTTTACTGATTTCAAAAAATCCTTCTCCATCTAAGGATACTTCCCTAACGGATTTAGAAAAGTGCCGGGGGTATTTCAGCATTGCATTTGGCTGAAGCGTGACCAAACTTCCATCTTCCAATTTAACGATCAATGGTTTACCGGTATCATTTGCAGTAGAATTGATATCATTTGCAGATGCAGATTTGATGAATTCAGGTTTCTCACTCTCCGTACTAAAAAACAGATAACCCGCTATCAATATAAAACTTGCAATCATCGCCGCGGCTGTCCTTAAAATCATTGATAATCTGAACGCAGGTTTCAGTTTACGAATGGGGATTTCACTTTCTGATGCGAGTGCATTTTCGTGTATTCTGTCCCATAACTTTTGTTCAAGCGCTTTTACCTGCGCCGGGGCAATATCCTGCATGTCCTGCTGATCAAGCATTCCATACCATTTTTCAATAATTTCTTTTTCTTCATCCGTACACTTGTTCTGCAGGTATCTTTCTAACAATAGATGAAACGCTTCTCTGCTCATTTTTATAGCTTTTAAACTATATGTAAGCTAAGTCGACCCTACCCCTAAAAAATATTTGAAAATTTAAGATTTATTGGAAAATAATAAAAGTAACCAAAAGAAGCATGTACTCTTTAAGGTAAAACCGAATTGATTTCAGTGATTGTGTGATGTGGTATTCCACTGCTTTTTCTGAGATATTAAGCTGTTCGGAAATGTCTTTTACTGACCTGTGCTCTATGCGGCTCATCCTGAATACTTCGGCAGTTTTTTTTGGCAATAACGCAATCCCTTTGGCAAGGGCTTCAGACAATTCGTTAAGCATCAGCAAATAATCCGTATTATTTACAATTCCATAATTATTGGATGCCTTTATGTAATTGTGGTAATTTTCCTGAACCAATAATGATTTGTAGTGGTTAATGATGCTATACTTTAAACTCCCGAAAAGATAGGCGCTTAATGAGTTTATAACTGCTGTTTCTCTTCGTCTCCAGAGTTCTGTGAAGAGATTTTGGGTTAATTCTTCGGCAAGTTCTTTGTGATGTACTTTCCGGTAAGCGACTTGGTAGACCTTTTGCCAGTACCTGAGGTAAATTTCTTTAAATGCATGCTGACAACTTCCTTTGAAAAGAACAATTAATTCGTTATCAGATAAGAGTCTGCAATTCATGAATTTAATGTCTGCTTAAAACAAATTTAACATTATAATCCAAAGTCAGCCACAAAATTTTTACACTTAATATATTGCGGTGGGCTGCAATATAGAAGTCGTCTCTGTCATCTGCATGATTTCCAAAAAAAAAGAAGGCAAAAAAAATGGGCAAACAACGCTGAAACGTGTTTACCCAAAGGGTGGGCCATGATGGGCTCGAACCATCGACCAAAAGATTATGAGTCTTCTACTCTAACCAACTGAGCTAATGGCCCTGTAAAATCTTTTAGATTTTGCGAGTGCAATGTTACATATTTGTATTCAATTATGGAAACTGTTTCAACACAAAAAATAAAAAACATCATTTTCGATTATGGCAATGTCATCTTCGAAATAGACTTTAAGAAGGCGCAAAATGCTCTTTTACAACTCGGTATTGCAGATATCCAGGAGTTTTTCGCACATAAAAGCCACAATAATCTTTTTAATGATTTTGAAATTGCGGCCATCTCTCCAGCTGAATTCAGGGCCGGAATACGCCTGGCGGCAGGGGATGAAAACTTAACCGACCAGGAAATCGATGCGGCCTGGAACAGTTTATTGATCGGCGTACCTCCCGGAGTTCATGATGTGCTGCTTAAAGTAAAGCAAAAATACCGCACTTTTTTGCTGAGCAATACTAATGAAACACATTACAACTATATATTGGATTACCTGAAAAGGGAATTCAGTATAAGTGACAATAGTGAGCTGTTTGAAAAGGCCTATTATTCACAGCAGATGTTTTTGCGCAAACCTGATGTGGCAATATTTGAACAGGTCGTCAGGGAGAATCAACTTGATCCTGCTGAGACTTTATTTATAGACGATAGTCCGCAGCATATCGAGGGCGCCAAACAAGCCGGACTAAATACGCTGCTGATGACCAGACACCCTAAAGAGCTGGAACAGGTTTTAATTGAAAACCATCTCTTATAACCCCTTAATGCTTCATTAAATAAATGAATAGTTTTTAGCTATAATGCTATAGAAAAAAGCAGTTTGTTAGTCGTTATTATCTGTTGTATATTTAGATAATAAGCATCCGTTCATTAACAAAAAATCATTAAAATGGAAAACGATTCTAACGATATCAGCAAGTGCCCGTTTCACAATGGCAGTATGAAGCACAATGTTGGCGGTGGCGGCACCCGGAACCGTGACTGGTGGCCAAACCAATTGAAGCTGAGCATTCTTCGTCAGCATTCTTCCTTATCCAACCCGATTGGTGAAGACTTTAACTATGCCGAAGCTTTTAAAAGCCTCGACCTGGACAGCCTGAAAAAAGACCTTCACGCACTGATGACCGACTCACAGGATTGGTGGCCGGCAGACTTCGGCCATTATGGCCCATTGTTTATTCGTATGGCATGGCATAGTGCAGGCACGTACCGTGTGGGTGATGGCCGTGGCGGTGCGGGTGCAGGACAACAACGTTTTGCCCCGTTGAATAGCTGGCCTGATAACGTGAGCCTCGATAAAGCCCGCAGACTGCTGTGGCCTGTTAAACAAAAGTATGGTCTCAAAATTTCATGGGCAGACCTGCTGATCCTTGCTGGTAATGTAGCATTGGAGTCAATGGGCTTTAAAACATTTGGTTTCGCCGGCGGACGTCCCGACGTGTGGGAGCCAGATGAGGATGTGTATTGGGGTTCCGAAAGTACCTGGCTTGGTGGTGACCTGCGTTATGCTCACGGATCTGAGGGTGTGAAAGAGAATCATGGCGTTTTGGTTTCGGATGATGATGCAGACGGCGATACCCACTCCCGCAAGCTGGAAAAGCCGCTTGCTGCTGTGCAGATGGGCCTTATCTATGTAAACCCTGAAGGACCTGATGGCAATCCTGACCCTATCGCCTCCGCTAAAGACATCCGTGATACTTTTGGCCGTATGGCAATGAATGATGAAGAAACAGTTGCCCTGATTGCAGGCGGCCATAGTTTCGGTAAGACACATGGCGCTGCCCCTGCTACCCACGTAGGCAAAGAACCGGAAGCCGTTGACCTGGAATTGCAGGGCCTGGGCTGGAGCAACAGCTATGGATCTGGTAAAGGCGCTGACACGATTACAAGCGGGCTTGAAGTAATCTGGACGAAAACACCAACTCAATGGAGCAATAATTTCTTCGAAAACCTCCTTGGTTTTGAATGGCAGCTTACTAAAAGTCCGGCCGGTGCGCACCAGTGGGTAGCCAAAGATGCAGGGGGTATTATACCGGATGCATTTGATGGCTCAAAAAAACATGCGCCAACCATGCTCACCACTGACCTTGCCTTAAGGTTTGATCCGGCTTACGAAAAAATATCCAGGCGCTTTCTGGAAAACCCGGAAGAATTTGCGGATGCTTTTGCCCGTGCATGGTTTAAATTGACACACCGTGATATGGGACCTCGTGCACGTTACCTGGGCCCTGATGTGCCGGAAGAAGAACTGCTTTGGCAAGACCCTATTCCTGCGGTTGACCATAAACTAATAGACGAAAATGACATTGCGGCTTTGAAGTCAAAAGTATTGGGATCAGGGCTGAGCATATCGGAACTGGTGTCTGCGGCATGGGCCTCAGCTTCCACCTTCCGTGGATCAGACAAACGCGGCGGTGCCAATGGTGCCCGGATTCGTCTGGCTCCTCAAAAATACTGGCAGGTCAACAATCCATCACAGTTACAAAGGGTCCTCGACACGCTGGAAAGTATTCAAAAAGAATTTAATAGTGCACAGTCAGACAGCAAAAAGGTTTCTCTGGCAGACTTGATTGTGCTAGCCGGTGGTGCAGGTATCGAAAAAGCAGCAAAAGATGCGGGACATGCGGTCACCGTTCCTTTTGCATCCGGCCGCATGGATGCTTCCCAGGAACAAACCGATGTGGAATCTGTTGGCTACCTGGAACCCATTGCTGACGGCTTCCGTAATTACCGTAAATCAAAAATTCCGGTATCCACTGAAGAGCTGCTGATAGACAAAGCTCAGTTGCTCAGCCTTACAGGACCGGAATTAACAGTTTTAGTGGGTGGAATGCGCGTATTGAACACAAATTTTGATGGTTCTAAACATGGTGTTTTCACCTCACGCGCGGGACAGCTCACCAACGATTTCTTTGTAAACCTGCTCGACATGAGCACTGCATGGAAAGCGGCATCTCAGGACAGGGAACTATATGAAGGCAGTGATCGCGCTACTGGTGAAATAAAATGGACAGCCACCCGTGCAGATCTGGTGTTTGGGTCTAACTCAGAACTGAGAGCTATTGCTGAAGTGTACGGAAGCGCAGACGCGCAGGATAAATTTGTGAAAGACTTTGTATCGGCCTGGAACAAAGTCATGAATCTTGACCGGTTTGATCTGGAATGATATATTTAGAAGGATAATATCATAAAAAACAGCTTTGCACAAGCTAAGGCTGTTTTTTATGATGCCTTTGGTTGCTCCTTAAAGCCTTCGGCGCTTTTTCTCTTTTATAATCAATCCGAGCTCCCTGCTCGTTGCACCGGCAATGGAGGTATTTTCTTGCGCTCTTCTGAAAAGATAAGGCATAACAGCTTTAATAGGACCATAAGGCACATATTTAGCCACATTATAGCCTGCGTCCGATAAATTGAAACTTAAATTATCACTCATACCCAGCAACTGGGCAAAATAAACATGCGGATGATTGTGGCTGATGTTATGCTCATCCAAAAGCCGGGCAAGAATCCGGCAGCTTTCTTCATTGTGTGTACCGCAAACAAAAGCAATTTCATTAATGTGAGCTATGCAATAATTTAAAGATTCATCGTAATCCCGGTCAGACGCCGCCTTATCAGGTTGTATCGGCGAGGGATAATCCATTTCTTCTGCTCTTTTCCTTTCCTTTTCCATGTAGGCACCGCGCACCATTTTCACCCCTAAAATATATCCCGTGGCTTTAGCGATCAGATGGTCTGCTTTCAGATCTGCCAGCTTATCATGGCGGTACATCTGGTAAGTGTTGTAAACAATAATGCTTTTTTGATTAAATAAACGCATCATGTCCATTGCCAGCTGGTCAATGGTGTCCTGGATCCAGCTTTCTTCGGCATCAATCATAACAGGCACATTTTTATGAAACGCTGTTCTGCAGATCTTCTCGCAGCGCTGCTTCACTTTTTCAAACTCACGCTGTTCAGTTTCAGAAAGTTCATTTTTTGCGTCCAGTTTTTCCAGTAAACCAAAGCGGCCAATTCCTGTGACTTTAAATACCGTAATGGGTATGCGCTTATCCCCAGCGGCCCTTTCAATGGTCCTGATGATCTCTTCACAGGTAAAATCAAAAACTGATTCTTCATCTTCCCCCTCCACAGAATAGTCCAGAATAGTCCCTACATGACCTGAGGCCAGCTGCGCTACAGTGTTTTCGCATTCAGCGATGGTCTCTCCACCGCAAAAATGTTTGAAAATAGTTGCCTTGATGATTCCTTTAACAGGAAGACCGGCATTTAAAAAGAAATTGGTAATGGGCGGGCCGATTTTAGTCAGAAAATTACTGCTAATGATCTTAAAGAGCCAATAAGCTGAATTAAGCTCGGTGTTGGATTGGTTGCGGAATGCAACTTCTGTATCATCAAAATTCAACGATTTCTTGGGGGATAGTTCCATTTATGAATGTCAGTTAGTCAATTCGATGGCAAAAATATGAATTCCAATGCTATGGGTGGTAAAACACTTTATAAATAATTGTAAGTTTGCCCTATCATGATACAATTTAAACTGGAAGGCGAATTCATTCCCCTGATTCAATTGCTCAAAGCAACTGCCCTTGTACAAAGCGGTGGTGAAGCCCAAACCGTTGTAGAAGACGGTCTTGTCAAATATAATGGAAAAGTAGACTACCGCAAGCGGCTTAAGGTACGCGTAGGGGATGTAATTGATTTTATGGGCCAGAAAATAACTGTAATTTAATGAACAAACTAGACAGCGCCGGACACACCATTCATTTTGAATCACAGCTCGCACCATTAACAGAAATCTTAACGTCAGAGAAGTACAGCAAAATTTTTGTATTTGCTGACGGTCATACCTCTGAACTTTGCCTTCCCTTATTTCAGGAAATGCTTGGAGATTATACGGGCTTTGACCTGATTGAGACGGATCCGGGAGAGGAAAATAAAAATATAGACTTTTGTATCGGCATCTGGAAAACATTACTGGATTTTGGCGCAGACCGCAAGTGCTTAATGATCAATCTGGGTGGAGGCGTGATCACAGACATGGGCGGTTTTGTAGCTTCTACTTACAAACGCGGAATCGATTTTATCAACATCCCCACTACCCTGCTCTCACAGGTTGATGCATCCGTAGGCGGTAAAACAGGGATCGATGTAGACAATGTAAAAAACATGGTAGGTACTTTTACGCTGCCGCAAGCGGTCTTTATCGAGACTTCCTTTTTGAAAACTCTTCCAAAACGCGAATTGCTGTCCGGATTTGCAGAAATGATTAAGCACGGGCTGATCGCAGACAGCTCCTATTATGAAGATCTTAAAAAATCCGATTATGAAGAGATCACTGCTCCTGCCATTTATCGTTCTGTAGAGATCAAAAATAAAGTTGTCACTGAAGATCCGCACGAAAAAGGCCTGCGCAAGATCTTAAATTATGGCCATACCATAGGTCATGCAATAGAAACCTATTCCCTGATCAATGATAAAAAGCCATTGACCCATGGAGAAGCCATCGCCATTGGGATGATCTGTGAAGGGTACTTGTCGGCCGGCAACAACACGCTGACTCAAGCGGAACTCACCGACATCAGCACTTATATTTTGGCGCTTTATCCGGACTATCACATTAAAAAAGAAAGTTTCGGACAATTGATGGAGTTCATGCAAAGCGACAAGAAAAACGAAAACGGGCAGATCATGTTTTCATTGCTTAGCAAAATCGGCGCCTGTGATTTTAACTGCAGGGTCTCTGCAGCAGCTATTTTGGAGAGTTTGGATTACTATAACAGTTTGCCTAAATAGGTATAAGTGTTAAAATTCTGAAGTTCAGCAACAAAACCTGAGAAACAGTAAATAATTTTTTTTAAATAAGTATTGACAAATTAAATTTTGTTAGTACATTTGGCGAAACAAAAAGAAACAATAGGTTCTAAATGAAAAATATCACTACATATTGGTTTGGTTACTTCTACTACTTTAGTAAGAGCCGGGACTAATATGCAATGATATCAACAAGATAAATGTATACGAAAGTCCCGGCCAAACGCCGGGACTTTTTTATTAAGCACAAAAAACAAAGCAATACCGTCCGGCAAAGGGCAAAGCATTAATAAGAAAATGAAAAAACCAACAAGAGTAGCAATTCAGGGTATCAAAGCGTCTTTCCATGAAGAAGCTGCCTTCAAGTTCTTTGGGAACGACATTCAGACCGTTGAATGCAGTTCTTTTAAACAAACTTGTGAGGTACTGGAAAACAAGGAAGCTGACTATGTCATCATGGCTATAGAAAATTCTATTGCCGGCAGCCTGTTGCCCAATTACACCTTAATAAGAGAATACAACTTTGCAGTTGTTGGTGAAGTTTACCTTGCTATTCAATTGCACTTAATGGCTCTACCCGGTGTAAAATTTAAGGATATAAAATTTGCAACCTCCCATCCTATTGCGCTTCGTCAGTGTGTTGATTTTTTTTACGACTTCCCTCATATCCAGGTAATCGAAGGCAGTGATACAGCAGCCTGCGCCAAAAAGATCAAAGAAGAACAGCTTACGGACACAGTCGCCATAGCAAATACACTTGCTGCCGAACTATATGGTCTGAACATTATTGAACGAAGGATAGAGTCCAACAAAAAGAATTTTACCCGTTTTCTGATCCTTAAAGATGATAAATCCGAACAAGTGAAAGAGATTAACAAAGCGTCGATCTGCTTCCAGGTAAGCAATCACGTGGGTGCGTTATCTAAAGTACTGAACATATTTGCCGAACAGCAGGTGAACCTGACCAAGATCCAAAGCATGCCCGTACTCGGAAAAAGAAACGACTATTACTTTTACGTGGATGTGGAATGGAACAACATGGAAGGCTACGACAAAGCTGTACGTCAGGCATTAAAATACACCGTGAACTTTAACATTATGGGTGAATACAAAAAGAACGATAAAGTATAGTTCTCCCGTCGGCCCGCTTAAATAAAATATTAACACATTATCAAACCCCAAAAAAATGAAATTACAATTGAACATCCAGCCATTAAACACCTGGCTAAACATTAAAAACGAGCCATTGATCATCTCTGGTCCCTGCAGTGCTGAAACAGAAGAACAACTGCTGACCACAGCTCATTTGCTGGCCGCGACAGGAAAAGTATCTGTATTGAGAGCTGGTATCTGGAAACCACGTACCCGTCCGGGAGAATTTGAAGGTATTGGAAGCATCGGACTGGAATGGCTGAAAAGAGCTAAAGCAGAAACAGGCTTACCAACTGCCGTTGAAGTTGCGAATGCAAAACATGTAGAGGAAGCTTTGGCTGCCGGCGTAGATATCTTATGGATTGGCGCGCGTTCTACAGTTAACCCGTTTACAGTTCAGGAAATCGCTGATGCCTTAAAAGGCGTAGACATTCCGGTATTGGTAAAAAACCCGGTTAACCCGGATCTGCAATTATGGGCAGGTGCATTGGAGCGTATCAACCGTGCTGGTATTACCAAGTTAGGTGCCATTCACCGCGGTTTCTCTTCGTTCGAGAAAAGCTCATTCCGTAACGAACCCATGTGGGAACTTGCGATCCAGTTGAAAACATTATTACCTGACCTTCCAATCATCAATGATCCAAGTCATATCTGCGGTAACCGCGAACTGATCCCTTACATTTCTCAAAAAGCATTGGATTTAGATATGCAAGGATTAATGATCGAGTCACATGTAGATCCTTCTGTTGCCTGGACAGACGCTAAACAACAGCTTACTCCTGCTGCCCTTGGTGAACTTGCAGAACGTTTAACGGTTCGTGAACCAGAATCTAAAAACGAAGCTTTCGTTGATCAGCTTGCAGATTTGCGTAAGCAGATTGACAAAATAGATGATATTTTATTGCAGAAATTAGGTGAGCGCATGGCTATTGTTGGTAAAATTGGTGAATTTAAACGTGACAACCAGGTAACTATCTTACAAGTAAACCGCTGGGATGCGATTATTAAAAAAGGAATCTCATTTGCAAAAGCGTTGAACCTGGATGTAAACTTCACTGAAAAATTCCTGGAGCTTGTTCATGGTGAATCTATCCGTAAACAAACTGAGATCATGAACGCGGGCAAAGCCGAACAGGGTATTGCAGCAGAAGCACATACAGAAGTTAAATCTTAACAATGAGCAAAAATGCGCTTGTTTCCTTTACCGGAAACAAACATATCAATACAGAAATAACACTTACGGGGTCCAAAAGCGAGTGTAACAGGGCACTAATTATCAGTTCACTTAGTAAGGGGTTGGTGAAAGTTGACAATGTGTCCAACGCGGCAGATACGGTTACCCTGAATGGTATTTTAAACAATATCTCGCATGACAGCCCACATCAGCAAACAGTTGATGTAGGGCCTGCGGGAACTGCAATGCGTTTTTTAACTGCGTATCTTTCTGCACTGCCCGGAAAATTCTTTTTAACCGGAACTGAACGAATGAAGCAGCGTCCAATAGGCATTTTAGCTGAAGCGCTCAAAGCCATTGGCGCTGACCTGTCCTACGCCCAGCAGGAAGGATATCCTCCTTTGCTGATCAACGGGCCTCTGCAGCAAAGCACAGACACAGTTAAGATCAAAGGCGATGTGAGCAGCCAGTACCTCTCGGCGCTGTTGATGATCGCTCCAACTCTTCAACAAGGATTAACATTGCAAATTGAGGGGGAACTTACCTCTCTTCCCTATGTAAAGATGACCCTGGATATGCTGGAAGAGGCAGGAATTTCACACAGCTGGAATGACAGCAGCATCACCATCAAGCCTCAGCCTTTTAAACCTGCTGTGCTTACGGTAGAGCCGGACTGGAGCGCCGCCTCTTATTGGTACAGTATTGCTGCACTCCTGGACAACGGACAGATCAGCCTTCCGTACCTAAAAGGCAAAAGCCTGCAGGGCGACAGCCGGATACGTGAGATCATGGTGGCTTTTGGTGTCCGGACCAGTAAAACTGATAATGGAATCGCTGTTACATCAACCGAACAGAATTTCAGCGATGAAATACTGGACCTGAAAGATTGCCCTGATCTGGCACAGACGATCATTGTATGTGCAGCCGCATTAAAGAAAAATCTCGCCTTTACGGGCCTGGAGACGCTCAAGATCAAGGAGACAGACCGTATCCTTGCATTACAAAATGAACTGGGCAAAATTGGGGTAACGCTCACGGAAAACAATCTTATTTATACCTTAAATTGCGATGGACTTAATTTCCCTGACCGGGTAAGTTTCAAAACTTATGAAGATCACAGGATGGCCATGGCATTTGCTCCGTTGAGCCTGCTCATCAAAGAAATTGTACTTGAAGATATGGATGTCGTAGAAAAGTCTTATCCGGATTTCTGGAAGGACTTGCAAAAGGCAGAATTTACAGTTAAAGAAGTTTAATCAGATCAGTAAACGTTAATACTATTAAAATGGCAGGTAATACATTCGGACAAATATTTCGCATCACTACATTTGGTGAATCACATGGAGTCGCAATTGGCGTAATCCTGGATGGCTGTCCTGCACAATTGCCAATTGACCTGGATTTCATTCAGTCAGAACTGGACAAACGCAAACCCGGACAATCAAAAATCACTACCCAGCGTAAAGAAAGTGATGTCGTACAAATCCTGTCCGGGACATTTGACGGCAAAAGCACAGGTACTCCTATAGCTATGCTAATTCCCAATGAAGACCAGCGCAGCAAAGACTACAGCCACAATACCGATGTCTACAGACCTTCCCATGCCGATTATACATATGATGCCAAATATGGCATCCGTGATCACCGCGGAGGTGGCCGCTCTTCCGCAAGAGAGACCGCAGCAAGAGTAGCCGCAGGTGCGATTGCCAAGTTATTTTTAAAGCATCATGGCGTCGAGATCTTTGCCCATGTTTCTTCCGTTGGAAAAATACAAGCCCCGAATCTGGAAGGCAATGACATCAGCGAATTGCTGGCTGTGCGCGAGGACAATATTGTTCGCTGCGCGGATCCCGCCACTGCAAACCAAATGATTGAGTTTATAGACGGCATAAGGAAAGATGGAGACACTGTAGGCGGAAAGATCAACTGCATCGTCAAAAACTGTCCTGTTGGTCTTGGTGATCCTGTGTTTGATAAATTGCATGCCGACCTGGGCAAAGCCATGCTAAGCATCAACGCGGTACATGGATTTGAATATGGTTCAGGATTCATGGGAAGTGAAATGAAGGGATCTGAACACAATGACATCTTCCTGGCCAGTCAGACGGGAACACCAAAAACATTAACAAATTTTTCAGGGGGAATTCAGGGGGGAATCTCCAATGGTATGGAGATCAACTTTACCGTAGCATTTAAACCTGTTGCGACGATCATGCACAATCAGCAAACCATAAACGCCGCTGGAGAGGCTGCAGAGATAAAAGGTAAAGGCCGTCACGATCCATGTGTAGTGCCAAGAGCGGTGGTCATCGTAGAAGCCATGGCTGCTTTGGTCCTTGCAGATCATCTGCTGAGAAACAAAACAAGCAGGTTATAACCTGCTTGTTTTGTTTTATCTAAAATATCGCCGGATACTTACCAGGATTACTCTCATTCATCATATTGTAAACCACTTCTATTACATCATCAGCAGAAGGCTTACTAAAATAATCACCGTCTGATCCATAAGGCGGCCTGTGCGCTTTGGCAGTCAATGTCCTTGGCTGACCGTCCAGGTGGTAATATCCATTTTGTTCCTCCAGTATCTGCAGCAAAATGAAAGCAGCCCCGCCTCCGGGAACGTCTTCATCCACCACCAGCAGTTTATTGGTTTTTGACAGTGACAAGGCACAGATCTGCGCTTTATCAAAAGGCAAAAGCGTTTGCGGATCTATGATCTCAACCGATATGCCGAGCAGCGCGAGTTCTTCGGCTGCTTCTTCCACGATCCTCAAGGTCGAACCGTAAGATATCACAGTGATATCTGTGCCTTCTTTGATAACCTCAGCTTTTCCTAAGGCCACAGTATATTCGCCAATGTTTTCCGGCAGCTTTTCTTTCAATCTGTAGCCGTTTAAACATTCAATCAGTAAAGCAGGTTCATCAGACCTGAACAATGTATTGTACATTCCCGCAGCCTGTGTCATGTTGCGCGGAACACAAATGTGAAGTCCCCTCAAAGAACCGAGTATCATAGACATCGGCGAACCAGAATGCCAGACACCCTCCAGTCGGTGTCCTCTGGTTCTGATGATCAGCGGGGCTTTTTGGCCTGCCTTAGTCCGATACGACAAACTAGCCAGATCATCACTAAGTACATTTAACGCAAAGATCAAATAGTCGAGATATTGTATTTCAGCTATGGGCTTCAAACCACGCAGGGCCAGTCCAATTCCCTGACCAATAATGGTCATCTCTCTGATGCCGGTATCGGTAATCCTGAGCTCACCATATTTAGCCTGCAAACCTGCAAAACCCTGGTTTACGTCTCCAATAGCCCCAAGATCTTCGCCAAATGCCACCAATCGCTTATCACGGGCAAAATTAGCATCAAAACAGGCATTTAATATTTCCCGTCCGTCGACCATCCGGCTTTCTTCATTATATACAGCAGGGACCTGAGCGACCAGAAAAGGACTCTCGTTGCCATCAGTAAATAATTTGGAATGATACTTATCCTCAATGAGGTCAGCCTGGGCAGCATACCATTGCAGCAAGGTATCCCTTTCAGGGGATGGACTGTTAACCGTAAGGCGCAATGTTTTTCTCACAGACGAGATGACCTCCTTACGGAATGCATCCGGTGTCGACGATAACAGGGAAGATATCTTCCTGATTCCAGGGTTCCGGTCGGCGAGGGTATTGATCATTTCCACAACCAGGTCCTTTTCACCTTTAATCGTTGCTAAAAATTCATTCCATGCTTCTTTTTGTGTATCCCGGACAAATATCTTTGCCGAACTTTCCAGTTCTTCGATTTCCTCTTCGGTAGCGATAGCAGATTCAATCATCCATTTACGCATCTGAATGATACAATCGTATTCTTTCTCCCAGTCGAGCCGCGACTGTTCCTTATAGCGTTCATGCGATCCCGAAGTGGAATGTCCCTGAGGCTGGGTTACTTCGGTCACATGGATCAGTACCGGGACATGCTCAGCTCTGCAAACATCAATGGCACGCTGATAAGTTTCACACAAGGCCGGATAATCCCAGCCCCTAACCTTATAGATCTCATAACCGGGCGCATTTTCGTCTCTTTGAAGGCCTTTTAGTATCTCAGAAATGTCTTCTTTTGTGGTCTGATATTTTGCAGGGACAGATATTCCGTAACCATCATCCCAAACCGACATGGCCATGGGAATCTGCAGAACTCCCGCAGCATTGATCGCTTCGAAGAACACTCCTTCCGATGTAGAAGCATTACCAATGGTACCAAAGGCAACCTCATTCCCCTTTACCGAGAAATTCTTTAAATATTCCAGCTCAGGGTTCAGTCTGTATAATTTAGACGCATAGGCCAAACCTACCAGTCTGGCCATCTGTCCGCCGGTCGGGGCAATATCCGCCGAACTGTTCTTAATTTCAGTCAGGTCTTTCCAGCTTCCGTCCTCATTGATCGAACGGGTGGCAAAGTGGCAGTTCATCTGTCTTCCTGCCGATGCCGGATCAGCCTCAATGCTTGGATTGGCATACAACTGCGCAAAAAATTCTTTTAGTGTACAAATACCGGTGGCGAATGCGAAGGTCTGATCCCTGTAATAGCCGGAGCGCCAGTCGCCGTTTTTAAAAGCTTTTGCCATAGCAATCTGCGGCAGCTCTTTACCATCCCCAAAAATACCAAACTTGGCCTTACCCGTCAACACCTCTTTTCGACCTAATAAGCTGGCTTGCCTGCTTTCATAAGCGATCTTATAATCATTAATAACAATGGTTTTGAAATCATCAAAACTTAATTCTGAGGCATCGATTGGATTAGTGGTGAGTTTTATATCTGGCATCATAAGCAAATCGGTATGCGGCAAAGATACATAAAATCTAAAGTATGACTCAACTGTGTGCGGTAATTTTATATGTTGGAATACTTTTTGAATTATCACATAAAACATTAAATTTGTTTTATAAACTCACATAACATGAAAAAGCTAATACTGCTATTTACATTAATTTTAGGAATAAGTGTTGCAGCAAATGCTCAGGCTAAACCCGCTGAATTTAAGTTTGACAAGGAAACCTTCGACTTTGGAATGATTGCTGCCAACAAACCAGCAGTTGTCGATTTTAAGTTTACCAACACCGGAGATGAGCCTCTGATCATTAGCAAGGTGGAGACTTCCTGCGGATGTACCGTTCCTGAATACACTCAAACACCTGTAAAAAAAGGCGGATCAGGTATTATTAAGGTTACATACAACCCAACAAGCACATTGCCTTTTAACAAATCTATTACCATCCTCTCTAATGCGAAAACCACTACAAAAGTGCTTTACATTAAAGGAAACGTTCCGCCGACAGCAACCAAATAGATTCACACTAAGATATTTTTTAAAAAAAACCTCGTTAATCAACGAGGTTTTTTACTTTTGTTCCATGCTAACTATTTCAGAGAAAGGGATTCAGATGCCTGCATCCCCGATAAGAAAACTAACCCCTTACGCTGACAAAGCCAAAGCAGAGGGCAAAAAAGTTTACCATCTTAATATCGGACAGCCAGACATAGCTACTCCGGAAGGCATGCTCAATGCCATAAAGAACATCGATTTTAATGTTTGGGCATACACGGCCTCAGAAGGTACGCTCAGTTACAGAACCAAACTTACAGAGTACTACAATAAACTGGGCTACAACATCAGTCCCGAAGATATACTCGTCACTGTTGGAGGCTCAGAAGCCATAACTATTGCGATGCAAACCTGTATAAACGAAGGAGACGAGGTCATCATTCCCGAACCTTTTTATGCCAACTACAATGGTTTTGCCTGTATGAGCAATGTAGTTGTAAAACCTATATTGTCTTACATAGAGAACGGCTTTGCCTTACCTCCAATCGCAGAATTTGAGAAACTGATCACGCCAAAAACAAAAGCCATTCTGATTTGCAGTCCGAACAACCCAACAGGATATTTGTACTCGAGGGCAGAAATGGAAGCATTAAAAGTATTGTGCGTGAAATACGATCTGTTCCTGATGGCAGACGAAGCCTACCGGGAGTTCTGCTATGATGGCAGGGAATTTGTCTCTCCAATGCACCTGAGCGGCCTTGACGAACACGTAGTCCTGCTTGATACGGTATCGAAGCGTTACAGTGCCTGCGGAGCCAGACTTGGCTGTATCATCACTAAGAATAAAGCAGTGATCCAGGCAGCACTAAAGTTTGCCCAGACCAGGTTAAGTCCGGGTATGGTGGAACAAATAGCAGGTACTGCAGCCGTTGACACTCCTGACAGTTACTTTGAAGCCGTAAACAAGGAATATACCCTGCGCAGGGACACACTGGTCAAAAGACTCAACAACATAGACGGCGTTTTTTGTCCGAACCCGGGAGGAGCTTTTTATATCGTGGCCAAACTGCCGATAGACGACTCAGACAAATTCTGTCAATGGATACTGGAACACTTTAACCACGAAGGCGCCACTGTCATGATGGCACCCGCAACAGGATTTTACTCGACAAAAGGATCCGGAAAAAATGAAGTAAGGATGGCCTATGTACTTAATACAGAGGCTTTAAACAGGGCTATGGACTGCCTTGAACATGCTTTAAAGCAATATCCGGGCAGAACTCTGGCATAATTTTAGTACTTTTGTAATTACTAACAAATGGGGCCGTCTTGGATTTGACAGGGTGGAGCTAAGTATGTTAGCATGCAGTGCGTTGTACGGAGAGCACTTAAAAGAGAACGTTCACACTATAATTGGCGAAAATAACTACGCCTTAGCTGCTTAATTTAGAATTAAATAGCTTTTGTCCCTCTGGCTGCTGCGATGTTAGGTCAGAATATGGGGCATCGAAATAACAACGCTGGCAATTGTAAGGTACGGTACAATTGCGAGATAAAGTACCTAAGGTGAACGGCTAGGTCGGCTTCCAGCCCGCCAGATCCCGACAATTGATTGGAAGATAAGCATGTAGAAGGCATAATTTATCACACAACTGGACAAGGGTTCGAAACCCTTCGGCTCCACATTAGGGAGGATTTTTTAAATCCTCCCTTTTTTCTTGCCCAAATAATAGCGGTTTTTACTTTGCAGGTACTTCATAAGTAAAGCGGGGTAATCCGTCTGCACCATATTCGCACCATTCATCAGTAATTCCCCATAGGCTTCCAGGTCACCAGCTGCCGCTCTTTTGTCTATCACTCCCAAAGCATTGATCCAGACACGTCCGCCATTCTTTTTTATTTTGCTGGTTACTTCCAAAGTATTGTGGGAAGGGTCTATATGTATAGCTTCTGTTTTGGTTATAGCAAAAAGGGAATCGATGTCTGCCGCCTTGTGTGTTCTTACCAGTGTTCTTATACTGGGATTTTTCTCTTTTACCATTTTGGCATAAACAGGACGACCTAAAAAGAACATGGTATTACCTACTGTTTGGGTCCTATCAACCACTTTCATGATTTCGGCAATTTTATTTGTTTTAATATCAAGGTCTACCAATATCTTTCCCTTGGCCAAGTTCAGCGCTTCTTCCAAGGTAGGAACCTGTTGATCTGTAAGCTGGCCATTGAATTTCAGACGCAGCCTTCTTACTTCTTCAAAAGTAAGATCAGACACTTTACCTTTACCATTTGTTGTTCTGTCTACTGAACCATCGTGCATGACCACCAAAGAATCATCTTTCGTATGGCGGACATCCAGTTCAATAATATCAATACCCAATTCGATCCCTTTTCTAAACGCTGCCATAGAATTTTCTGGAAATTCGTTATGAGTACCGCGGTGGGAGGCGATCATTACTATCTTTGAATCGGGAGACAGGAATGCCTTTTCAATCTCCTTAAAACGTGTTGTTTCCTGTGCCCAGGCTGTGGCCATAGCTGCTGTTTGCAATAATGCTACGAATAAAACTTTTTTAAACATGCGATTGTATTTTAAAATGATAAAATGGAGGGATCCTGTTACCTGCATTTCAGAAAAACAGTGTGAGTAGGGTGCAGCACCTTGCTCACACTGTCCAACTAATTAATGGAGATGATGCAAAAACTATTGTGGTTTCACAATTTGAAATTTGTCGATAACCTCTCCGTCGCTACTTTTCGACAGAAAATCAAGTTTATTACCGTTTATTTCAATGATCTGATACTGCCCTCCTTTAAATGAATAAGTTACGTTATATTTAGACGACGGTACTCTTTCGCTCTCATTTCCCTTCACTACCATTGATGCAACATAAACAGTCCCCTTTCCGGGTGTGTTCACTACTTCGTCGCCGAATATTGGATACGAGCGAAAATATTGGTGGATGTGCCCCGATAATACCAGATCTATACCGTACTTATCGAACAGAGGTCCCCACCATGCACGAAGCTGCGGAGAGTAGCGGTCGTTATGATACGGCGGAAAGTGCATCATGACTATTTTCCATTTCTCGGTTGCATTTTTCATCTCCTGGTCGAGCCAGCATTTAATTTTCTCGGCATTTCCTCCGGTAACATCGATTACAATAAAACGTGCGTCTCCGTAAGTGAACGAATAATTGCGTTCGGGGATCAGGCCGCAGCCGGAATTTTGGGGCAGCCTGAAAAGTTGCGTATAGAGTTCCGGGGGAAGTCCGTCCTGGCTGTCGTGATTACCCAACACAGGCATATATGGAACCCTTGCAAACATATCCTTACCCAGGTAAAATTGTCTGTCCCATTCATTACGGAACAAACCTGTGTTGACATGATCACCGGTATGGGTTAAGAATGCCGCATCCGGACAGTCTTTGAGGGCCTGTTCCAAAGTAGGTTTTACGATATCGGCATTGTGGGTGTCGCCAATGTAAATAAATTTAAACGGTGTCTCTTTCTTAGCCGGAGCGGTTGTAAATGTATACATTTCGCTGCTTGTGCCTTGTTGTTTGCTGACCACTTTGTAATCATACTTCGTACCCGGGGTTAATCCGGTAAGGTTGAGGCCCCAATGATTGATCTCCATGTGATTGCTGATGTAAACGTCTTTAAGGCGAAGCGCCGTTCCGGCCGCTTCTTGTGCACCACTTTCAGAAGCACCGTGCTTCCAGTAACGGACATAGCCGTCGGTTACGGTCGTATCGGTTCGCCATTGCACTGCCTGAGTGGTGGTATTGTCACCCTCCCAGGACAACACGACTTCGTCGGGAGTCGTAGACGATGGGTGCATTGTCGGGCGAAAACTCTTCACCACGCTGGCTTCCCGGGCACGACCACGGATGGTGGTAAACAGGGTGTGTCCCTCCAATTCGTCGGGCATCTCCTTTATGGTCAGGCTAGGCCAGTCGTTATATGTATATGCGCCCTTTTTCATTTTAATAATGGGAAACTTATTAGGGTAGACATCAGTAATGTTCAACTTTGAGCCTTTCTCTACAGGCCCGATCGTAACAAAATAGACTACTCTATCGAGGTCGAAGCCATTGATTCCCAGGTTTATTTTCCCTGCCGGAAATTGTTTTTGCCACACATCATAGTCGAAACTACCATTACTAACGGTTTTTCCTGTGTTTCTAAAACCACTTTCTTCCAGCCAAAATGGGACTGTTTTCTGCCCTTTGAACCGCATTACCGATACGATTGCAGGCTTATCGACAGTGAATAGCCAACCATTATTGGCAAAAACATGCCTTTCTTCCTTTGTGATAAAGTTCATCACAAACTTATCGTCCAAACTATCAAAACGTTCATTGGGCTCCTGTTTGATGAGACGCTTCAATACTTGGTCTCTTACTTCGGTAATGGGTACGAAGTCTACCTTCTGTTTTTGGGCGGCGCAAGCCGAGGAGAGCAGTATCAAAACTGCGAAATAACGAAAAAAAGTATTCATTTCAATTCTAATTTATTATAACATTATAAAATATATTTTACCAGGGCTTGCTGGTACCTTGCAACAGCCACATTTTTGCCCATGCACTGTTCTTTTTCATTACAGGAAACGCTTCGTTGTCGGGTTCCTCAAGAGAATAACGTGTATCTTCAAAATTCGACAATGCCCCTCTTAATTTTTCAGCATTGGTCGTCTCTTCATTTGTAGGGTAATACAGTCTGATAGGTATTACTTCTTGTTTAGCGCCTTGACCAACGGTTTCAAATGCGGGATACCCTGTTCTTCTCCAGTCGAACCACGCTTCGCAGGTGGCGCTCCAGCTGGCAACCCATTTTTGTGTAATGATCTGTTCCAGGGTGCCGGCAAATGCCGCGCCGGGTTGGGCAATATAAGTGGCGTAACCATTGGCTACACCCCAGGTTTCAAAAGATGTCCTAATCGCATCGTTATAATGAGATGAAGCATTGCCACCCCATCCTTTCAGCGCGATCTCGGCAAGGTCGAAGTGAACCTCAGCAGCAGACAACATTCTCGATTTCAACAACTCATGGGAAGCCAGTTTGTAAATATCATTAAGCATCGAACAGTGTGGGTTCGGCCTTCCCTGATACGTTACCGGGCTCACATTATAGGCGAACAGTGAAAGGGTTGTCCAGTTGGGGGGCATCCCGATAAAATCGAGATTATAGTTAACAGGCTCATCGTATTTTTCAACGTAATCATCCGCAACTCCCTTGCCGATCACGCGACATCTTACCGTTGTTGTCTCTCCATTGATCGTGAAGACAACATCTTCGACATTGTCGTAGGTGTCGCTTTTGCTTTCGTCAAGATGCAAGGGCAACTCGACTCTGTTTGCCCATACGCCCAACCTGGGGTCGTTATGCTGCCGCATCTCTTCTACCAACGTAGAACACATTTTTCTTCTGTGATAATCGGAACTCAGATCGGTATTTCCAACAATGTTAGTAGGCCATGAACTCGACGGATTGTTTCCGGGATATGCAAAAGCGGCTTCGTCCGCAACTTCCAAAATAAGGGGATATTTGGCAGGGTCTCCCAAGATCCTACCTATATTCGCCTGAGCGAATGAAGACTCTTTTTCCGAAAGCCTCAAATTATACCTTATCGACAACGAGTTGGCAAACTTACGCCATTTGGATACGTTGCCGGCGTAGAGGATATCCTGGCCGTTAGCGATCGTGTTATATTCGCTCTGGTTTTTTGACAGCAGGGTGTTTGCCTGGTCGAGGTAATTGAGTATGCCCTTGTAAATATCGAATTGCGAATCGTACTTGGGGCTCATTATTCCCTCGTCGTTCCTAAGCGCCTCAGAAAAAGGAGCATCGCCCCACAAATCGGCAATATAGCCGAAATTGTAGGCCATCATGATCAGGGCTGTCCCTCTGAAAAAGTCATTGTTCGCTTCTTCAGCCTTGTGCAACATTTCTTTGGAATCGCTGAGGTTTTGGTATAGACTTAGCCAAACTCCATTATGGCTGGAACTTTGCCATGCAAAATCGTTATGACCACCAGACCAGCCGTCTTTTTGAGTCTGTTGCATCACGCCTGAAATATCGCCAAATCCCAAATTTGTGACCGCGCTGCCGCTTCTACTTATCACCGTCGGTAATAATTGGCTGGGATTCGCTATCGATGGGTCAATTCCGTTGGGGTCGATGTTCATTTCATCGAGGTCTTTGCAGGATGCCAGAAAAAGACCCATTAAAAACAATAATATTATGCCGTATACTTTCATTGTCAACCTTGTAAAATGTTAAAAAGTAAAGTTTAATTTTATGCCCATCGGCATTACCCAGGGTTCGATGTTGAACTCCTCCGTCCCCTGTCTCATCTGGATACCTCTTCTGCCGTCGCCCTCGGTAGTGGGCACGAACGCTCTTTCGGGGTCTATGTTCACCTTGGCCTTTGTCCAAAGCATAATGTTACGGCTGTAAGCGGAGATAGCCAACCCTTTGATCTTCAATTTCTCCAAATATCTCGACGGGATATTATACGTCAGGGATACTTCCCGGAGTTTGATAAAATCGGCAGGAAGTATGCTTGCCTGTGGGAAACTCCATGAGGTATCAAATTGCCTGAAAGTACCCCATTTTGTTTCAGCTCCTTGGCCCAGGTGTTCAACATACCTGATAAAATTACCGTCTGCATCTCTTTCTTCCAATACACCCGGAGCGAAAGATCCATCCCATGCAATGCCGTCGGGAGCGTGGTATCCGCCCATATCACGAGTGGGGCCTCCCACATATCTGAGCAGACCATCATCCGTAAATAAGTGGTGATTGGTTTTCAGCCAGTCGCTGAGTTCCTTGCCGGTGCGACCTCCGGCATCTATAATTTCTTTTTCGTAAGCGCGGGGAGATGCGCCGTTATTTCTTATACGACGCTCGGTATCCGAAAAGAATTCGCCGCCGTATCTCCAGTCGAGCGTAAAGTTCAACGCAAAGTTTTTGTACGATAAGACAGAATTGGCGCCGAGTATGAAATCGGGATTGAAATTCCCCGATTTATAATTGGCGACCTCTCTCGACACACTCTGCCAGCGACCCTCAGCGTTAAGGATCGGATATCCATAATATTCAGATGTTGGGTCGGTTACCCTCACCTCCTTTGGGGAATAAATGTTTCCGATCTCCTCTCCAACGTTAACCCACGATGCAGAGCCCTGCGAAGCTTCGTTCCAAATCGGTAATCTTGTAATTCCGGGGGCAAGTTCTTTAAGTACCGCACGGGTTCTTGTCATATTAACGTTGATATCCCACTTCCAGCCAGCTGTTTTGATGGGCGTACCTCCGAGGGTAAACTCCCATCCTTTGCTCTGCACCAGACCCATATTGAGTGTTGTGGTACTGTAACCGCTCGAACTGGGAATAGGCTGATTTTGTACGATCTGGTGTTCGTTATTCACCACGAAATAGGTGCCTTCAAATCTCAGACGGTTCTGGAAAAATCCAAAATCCGTTCCGAATTCTCTTGAGGTCGACAATTCCGGTTGCAGGTTGGGTACAAGCATAGTGCCCGATTTGCCATACCGCGTTGTGGTACCCCATGGTTCAAGCGCATTGTACGTTGAAAGCAATTGGTAAGGTGAAGTATCGTTACCCACCTGCGCCCAACCGCCTCTCAGTTTAATCGAGGATGCCCGGGGATCTAATTTGAACACCTGATCGACCAGTAAACTCAAGGACGCCGAAGGATAAAAATAGGACCTGTTGTTCTTGGGGAGCGTACTGCTCCAGTCATTACGCGCAGTCAGATCCAGATACACCATATCTTTCCAACCCAGGTTGGCGAACGCATACAGGCTCTGGATGGCTTTTTGCGACCAGGCACTGTTATACAATAGGTTGTCAGGCGCGATATTTTTGATGGTAAACACATTCGGAGAGATCAATCCTCTGCCGGAAATCGACGAATTGGATATGTTGGTACCCTTGGTATACATCTCGTTACCTCCTGCCGAAAGCGTATAAGCGAAATCACCCACACGATCGTTCCATTTGATCAAAAAATCGGTATTGCGCTCATAGTTTGTAATATTGCCCAGGCCATAAGCACCGTTATTGGGTTCACCAGAGTAGCCTTTCGGGATTTTGGTTTCGCGCCGTTCAGAAAAATTATCCATAGTCATACGCACCATGGCACTCAATTTTGGTAGAATTTGATACTCTGCCATCATATTGCCATAAATGCGGTCACGGCGGAAAGCATTTTTGACCTCATATGCCAGAAAATAGGGATTATCCCATCCCTCATAGAGACGAACAATCTCCTGGCCTTCTTTACCCGTAACCCAGTAGTTTTCGAATTCTTTGATGTCGAGATTATTAGGCATTTGCATTGCATATTGCAATACATTGGTGCCACGGTTTCCTGCCGGTCTGTTGTCCGCCCAGCTTTGCGTGTAGTTGATATTCGTCGAGAAAGTGAAATTTTTCCCTCCTTTGAATTGTCCGGCTGCAGAGAAGTTATTTCTGTTCAGGTCGGTACCGGGAATAATTCCCTGGTTGGTCATGTTGGTAGCACCCACGCGGTAGTTCATCCTTTCGTTTCCATTGCTAAGCGATAAGGAGTTCGTACTGGTTAAACCCGTATTCACAAAATTCCTGAAGTTATCCGGATGGCCGACCACCTCGGTCGGGAGAAGGGGTTCATTAGCGTATTCAGGTCTGCGCCACTGGGTGGCGAAAATGCCTTTATCCAAAGGTATTCCCATTCCGGTAGTAACAGTTGCCGGTAGGTCCAGGATCGTACCCTCGGGGACATCGTCGGGAGTGATCGATCGACTTCCCGGGGCAAATAAATCTTGCTTCCTGTAAAATTTGTACGGAACGTCGAATACGGTGCTGCTGCTGAGATCCACCCGAAGTCCTTTTGCATTCTTCCCCGATTTAGTGGTAACCACCACAACGCCGCTACCGGCGCGTGAACCATACAGGGCAGCTGCGCTCGGCCCCTTCAGTATCGTCATACTTTCAATATCTTCCGGGTTCAGGTCGGAAATGGCATTACCGTAGTCAACCGCGTTTCCCGATCCGAATTGACCGACATTATTCAATGTACTTGTCACGGGAATACCATCGATCACAAACAGCGGCTGATTATCTCCGGCGAGGGAAGTTCCTCCCCTGATCACCATACTTACGGAAGAACCCGTGGGACCGGTCTGGTTGATCGTTACGCCCGATACCTTTCCGGAAAGTGCGTTCAGTACATTCTCCTGAGGCACTTTTACCAATTCGTCGCCAGTAACTTTCCCGACGGAATAGCCAAGCGATTTTTCCTGTCGTGAGATACCCAGGGCAGTTACCACCACTTCATTCAATGCATCCAAAGACTCCCGCAAAACAAAATTCGCAGTCACGGTACTGCCTTCCCCCACTTTGATGCCTTGTTTAGTTTGCCGTTGGTAGGAGACGTAGTTCACCTCCATGGAATATATGCCGGGTTGCAAACTAATGGTAAAATACCCTTTTCCATCCGTGCTGAAACTGCGGTTAAGCTCCACAATCCGGATATTGGCTCCGGGGAGGGGTTCACCTCGTTCATCAGTGATTCGGCCGACAAGGCGGCCAGGTTGCTGCTTTCGTTTTAAAATGACAAACCCCTTGGTTTCTTCATACATCACGTCAGTATGATCCAGCAGGTACGCCAGCACCTCTTCCACTGTGGCCTTTTCCAGCGTCCGATCGGCTATCCGGATCTGGTCAAGCCCCAGTTGCTGGGCATTATAGGCAAACCGCACGTTCTGCCTCTCCAATTGCTGGATAGCCGTCAAGGCATTGTCTCCTTCCAAACGGATATTCACTTTATTTCGAAACTGCGCCGTTGCCTCTCTTGCAGAGAGCACCTCCGTCATCAGTATCGTTATAAAAACCGCTAATGTGGATATTTTCATTACTTGTTTTAAATACAGTAGTAAATTATTCATTGATTTCTTTTTCCATTGAAACTACTTCCAAAGGACTAAAGACGGACATACCCTGCCAATAAGCTAGCTACAAGCTGCTTGTTTATTGCCAAGACTGTCTTATCTTTGCGATGGAAATAGTAGTTGTTTAACTTAATTGCTATTCAAGGCCAGTGATGCGCTCCCAAACGTTTACTGGTCCAAATCCTTACCGGTATGGCGATGCTGTCGCCTGCCGGTTATTTTATTCCTTAGCGTATCGTAATCGTATTTCCCTCCTTTCTGTATTGATTATCATGAACTTCACAAATCACCCTGATCAGGTTGTCGATGGGGACATCCCGACTGAGCTGAATGCTATAGCGCTGTTTGGCAATTGCATTACTACCGGCCAGAAGCCGTATTCCATGAGAATGGTGCAATACCACCGCTAGCTCATCGAACGATGCCTGCCGGAGATACGTCTTACCAACCATCCATCCGTTGCTGTTTTCAGTTGCTGCCTGTTGAATATCGGCTGTTTGCGTTGCTTTGCTATAGGTCAATTCGTCTCCGTGATGCAATATCCTCAATACAAGGCTGTCTCCCTGCGACACTTCCACACGCCCGGTCAATACGGACACCTGCATTTCATCCAGTTCCGCATATGCTTTCACGTTGAAGGACGTGCCCAACACGCGCGTACTAAGGGTACCTGTGCGAACTATAAAAGGTCTATCGGCATCAGGTGTTACGTCAAAAAAAGCTTCCCCTTCTTCCAGCATTACCTCCCGGCTATCGGCTTGGCCAAACGGGATATAGAACCCCAGTTTACTTCCCACATTCAACCATACCGTTGTGCTATCCGGCAATTGCACTTTTTTTAGTGTCCCTTGTTTGGCGGTTACCGTTACCCATTGTCTGTTTTTCCGTGGCTGCGATGCGCCATCCCATCGCGCCAAAAACCAAACACCGGTTCCTATAACGATCATGGCCATGGCTGCCGCGGCAATTCCCGGCAGCAAAGACCAACGTATTGAACTCGCGGGCCCTGCTTCATCCTTGGACAGCCGATGTTGGATGCCAGCATGCAACTCATTCCGTAGGGCTTTTTTCTGCCGCAGGTCTTTTTCCGGAAACGCTTCGCCGAATGATGCATACCAATCGTCTACCAATTTGGTTTCCCTCGAAGAAGCCGTTCTTTCACGGTACTTCCGTAATAATTCCTTAAATAAATATGGTTGCACGTATTTCGTCTTTTACACTGATACGTCGGCCGGAAGGGCTGGATTTACTTCTACAATAAGTTACTTATTTGTTAACAAATCGTGAACTATCTGAAGGAGGGCAATCAAAATGGGTATTGCGCCATCATGAAACCGATGAGGCAGGTTTTTGCGCAGGCGCTTGGACGCTTCGGTGAGTAAGTTGCTCACCGTTTGTTCGGCAAGGTTCAGGCTTTTTGCAATATCCGGGGTGCTGAGATTGTCCAGTTTCAACAGGAACGACTTGCGCATGTTATCCGGCATTTTTTCCAACTCGTCTTCAAGGATATCTTCTACTTCCTGATAGGACAGCACACCATTTGGCTGCTGAAAAAAAATATCTATCTGCCCGAGAACATGGGTAAACACCCGCTGCTTGACCTGCTCGGACTGGAAGTAGTCAATCAACCGGTTTTTCAGCGCACCCGTGAGGTATTGTGAAACGCCTGTGCGAATGATGATATCCTTTCGTCGTTCCCAAAAGCTAACAAAGATATCCTGCACGATGTCTTTGGCCACCGCTTCATCCTTGGTACGGTTCCATGCGATGGCATAAAGCTTCTCCCAATGCATGAGGTACAGCCGATCGAATAATTTCCTGTCGTCCTGTTGCCGGACGGCTTCCCACCACTTAAGTTCCAGCATCTGATCCATCATGCGAGCTAATTGCTTTGGCAAAGGTAGATTTGCAAAATTAAGCTATCGTTAAATCTGCTCACTGCTGAGATTTTTATCTAACACCGCTGAATTGAACTACTCAGCTTAAGATGTGGGCAGATTCGGAAATGAGTATACAGAAACAAAATTTACTACAAATCTAAGCAGTGCTGCCTCTTATTAGATAAGATAGTGTTTGACTGGCAATAGGTTCAACTTCTCGATGCGCTTTTGAACAGCATCAATACCGATTATTGAATCTTTCCTTCATCTTCTCCTCATTAATCAGTCTTACCAACTCCAAAATCTTAACAAAGGGTTCGATTGAGCACCCCTCAACTCCACCAAACGCAAAAAGCAGCTCTTGTTGAGCTGCTTTTTGCGTTTATACAATTAACATTCAATAACTTACATAAACAAAATTTGGTTCTGCTCAACAATTATTGGTAGACATATGCTTTAGTTTCAGGTTGGCCAATCGCCATTAAAAAACACAATAATGTCGTTAATTGTATGAAATTTTACGTAATAAATGCATCACTGTCTATTTGTTTTGCTGTAGATGAATCATTTGCGTTGCAAACCGTTTGCCCAGCTCCGTAGCCGAGGCTGCATCGAAATGTGTTTTATCTCCCTTATGGACAAGCCCTTCCGAACTTGCAAGAGCAGTGCGTTTTACTTTTTCCGGTAACAGCCTCAACTGATCATTCACCAATTGATAAGTATCGCGGTAACGCCCAAGTTCGCCTGCAACAAAAGGCAGGTTTTTATCCTGCGCGTTTTCGCGCAGACGGCCAATTAGTGTTTCAAGCTTTTCAAGGTAGCCAGCAGCTCGTTCGGGTCTGCTGTTCGCTTCTCCCTGATGCCAGATGATGCCTTTGATTACACCACTTTTCATGGCTAAACGCAACCGCGCAATTGCATCATCATAAGGGTATTTCCTGGTAACAGAATCCATTGCGCCCGGCTCCCAGGATTCGATGGCAGTGCCTCCAACCGCACATGGGATCAATCCTATCCGGACAGACGGGTTGGCTTTCGCCATTTCAAGGCCAAACATCAGTCCCGGTCCTGCTCCCGCCCTGGCCGGCTTATCGAAATGTAACGGATGCGAAGCCTCTACCCATTTACCATCTTTGTTCAACATCATCACGTTTGGTTGGGAAAGATTGCGGTATTCCGCTGTAAGTGTTCCGCGGCCAGCCATATTAGACTGCCCGACGAGCAGGTAAAGGTGAAAATTCGGGTCTGGTTGTTCTGGCTTCGAAAAGGAAGCAAGTATGAGTATTACTATTAAGAAAAGCAGATCTCTGCTGCGGGCTCTAAAAAGATTCATTTGGTTTATATTTAGTGGTTATGTACTACGTTGTCAGCTATCGTTTCCGTTGAAATTCGCCCCGGAAAGCTCCGGCCGGTTATCTATCAAGGTTCAGGTTGTCCGTCGAGGAGCCATGTCAAATTGAATTTTTGGAATTCTATGGACCAGTTGTTGTTGTCGTTAGAAGGTAGCTCCCGCTGTTCCACCAACGCGCCAATTGCAAAGTCAGCCGTCTTGGTCATGCTTGAATACCCCCCTTTACCTTGTGCAGCTGCCTCTTCCTGAGTGATTGTATTGTGCAGCCTCCGGCTTGCGTACCAGTTTTGTCCTTCATTGTAACTCACCCGGGCCGTCATGTTATAGCGAGTAGTCTCGCTGGCTGAATTCAGGAAAATGATGCGTGAACGGTCGCCTGTGTATCGCAATATAGAGCCCTCGCAACGGGGATCAGGCAGGGCCGAAACCGCAGTGAATTCCGAAAATCCATTCTCAATCGTCCCGGTTGAAATATATCTTCTTTTGGCTATATCCCATATGGTTTTTCCAGGTCGGTCATTACGCATAAGCGTACCATCTGCGCGTTCTACGATTGTACCTTCGTCTGTTCCCTTGGGAACGATCTGATATTGCCATGTCAGTCCATGGTCATCGCTGTAAATATTTCGTCTTCTGGCAGGAATGATCAGACGGCCGGGATGAGGACCACCGGTAGTCTGGATACCAACGCCAGGCCCCATGGTATCCCAGGTCATTGTAGAGGGCAAAAGCGTACTTGTTTTGTCGACTGGAGTTGCCCAGCTGGCACCATTGTTATCACTCCAGGTCACTTTCACGCGTCTTTGACCCCAAGTATCAACTGGATCGGTATCGCCGCCACCAAATTCACTATGGTCAGCATCGTTCCAGCACATGAAAAGCCATATCCGGCCAGTGTCCCAATCCACAACTGATGTGGGGTTGCCCCATGTACCAAGAGTGGTTCCGGCTACGGTCTGGAGCGGAAGCCATGTTACGCCATTATCAGAAGATCTTTTACAGACTACATTGATGTTGCCGTAATCATGATCACTATCTGCCCTCCCTTCGCAAAAGGCGATGAGCGTACCACTGGCTGTACGTACGATGGAAGGGATGCGATACGCGTGAAAGCCTCCGGTTCCCCCATCAAACAACTTGATACTGGTGTGTACGGCAGCTGACATCAGCCCGGCAAATTCCTGATTTTGCACGCCTTTGGTGGTACTGAGACTTTCCGGCTTGTCGGTTTCCTGCTGACAGGAGGAGATCAAAACGAGCGATAAAACAAATACTGTGGTGACCATCGTCAACTGCCTCAGGTGCCTGCGCCTTGAAATTTTGTTTGATAATTCCGCTAATTTCATGTTCTTTTTCATTGGAATACAATTTTAGTTTATTACTACGAAGTCTGTATAAGCGGTATCTAATGCTAAAGGCTCTGGCAGGAATAAGGTGCGGTATTTAAATGAGGTACCTGTTTTATAATTAGCAATTACTGTAATGAGTTCGCTTCCTGCCGCATTTACAGTACTGGTAAGACCTGAAACATCTGTATATTCTATCTCTGTCCTCACAGTTCCGGTACTTGCCGCATCCCAGTTAATCTGTAGTGTGTTGGTCTTTTTTGCTGTGGATATAATCAGTCTATTATAAAGGGAACGTACATACTGGTCTCCATATACCCTCGATGTAATATTAACCGGCATCGAAAAATTATTGTCACTGTCGTAAGTTATGACCTCGAATGCATAATTTTCTTCGGGTATGTCTGTTAATATCACCTCTATCAAATCTATCCCCGCAGTTTTTTGAATTGGAACATCCTTTTTTGAGGTTCTGTTATTCCAAAAGATGGTAGCTTTTATCACCTGACGATCGGATATGGCTAACCAGGATAACTGGAGTCTATTCAGGCCTGGTCTGGCCTTTAAAGAGTCAACCCTTCCCACATAAACTCTTTCCCCATCTTTAATAAAATCTTTGTAAGTGTCGTCCATTTTACTGCACCCAATCAGACAGGAACAACATAAGACGATCAGCATTATAAAATATCCTAATTTTTCTTTTTCAGTAGTTATTTTCATGATCTTATAATTTGTCATTTCACCTATTGAGTAGCCCCAAATAAGGTGATTTCATAAACATTTAAATTACTTCCACTCCATAAGCTTAATGTTTTATGGCGTAAATAACGTACAGCAGGCGTTCCCGGAGGAAAATCATAATTTATTCCAGCCTGGCAATAGGCAAAATCTTCTGCTGTATATTCGCTGCCTGGCAACCCGGATGGCTTAATCAACTCGCAGTCCACTAACTTTACCCAATTGTCCCATCCTCCATCTGGATCCGGATCATTACTACCCCATATCTCAAAATAACGCGCTGTAGTAGTATAGCTATCACCAGCAACGGCTTTAGGATAGTAAACCATACGGCTAATCGCAGCAGTCACGCCCAGGTCAAAGGTAAAGTGCTGTGGAAATCCTACACCGACTTTCCCATTAAAACTATTGCCGGCACCGGTAGTGAGCCCATCCCAAATCTTGTTAAGTGTACGGGCGGCGACATTGGGTTCCCAGGTATCGCCGGGAAGCCTGACGATGGAAAATTTTCCTTTGTCAAGCTGCGATTCTAAAAGAGGGGTCAATTCTGCATAAACGGTTTCTGAATAGTTGTCCCAACGGTCTTTTATATATGCAGCAAATTTTCTTTTTTTATCAGCGAAACCTCTGATAGAATAACTTACTTGCTGTTGCTTGGAATAAAATGTTTGAACAGGCACTAATTTTCCAGTTTCATCTTCTGCTAAGAAAAAAATAGAAAGATCTGCTTCTGCCGAATTTGTAAAAGTAACTACCGCACCTCCGAAAGTTGCTTTCAGTTGAAGATCTCGAAACGCAGCTATCACCGGAGGAGTTAAAGGCTTAACTTTAGCAATTACCGGCTCTGAAATTTGCTCGGCCCTACTTACGGCATACAGTTTTACTTCATACTCATTTTCATCGGCAAAACCATCTAATATCATATAGTTTTTAAAATAAGATGCCTTTACTTCCTTAAAAACTCCGGGTTTTGTGGAATACACTGCTTTGACATACAGCAGATTTTTCGAATCCGGAAGACTATAACTAATTTTTGCCGAACCGGGAAGGTTCTCCACAGTGATGCCGCTTATAACGCCGGATAATGGTCCGGAATCCTGAGGCTTAACAAAATCTGCCTTATTACATGCCGCCGCAACGCATAACAGCACAACGAATAAAAGTATTTTTTTTAATGAAATCATAATAAAATATTTTAGTTACCAGCCTGGATTCTGTATTAGGTTACCATTTTTTAATAATTCGTTTTCATTTATTGGCCACAAATAATCTCGTGCAGAGAATTTTTGATTGTAAATAAATGTTTCCCGGTAATATAAGGAGGCAGTAGATTTATTAATATCCCAACCCGTTATAGATTTGTTCATTTCTGTTGTTGCCTGTTTCCAGCGTCGTAAATCCCAAAATCTCTGCCCTTCCATCGCGAACTCTATTAAACGCTCCCGATGGATAATCTCTCTCAGACCTTCCTGAGTATTAAATTTATTTGGATTGCGGGAATAAGTTGTCCAGGCCTCTTTTACCGGCAGCAATCCCGCACGCTTTCTGATCAGATCTACATAAGAAAAGACCTCAGGCTGAGGCCCTCCTATTTCATTTAACGCTTCTGCATAAAAAAGATAAAGATTCGAAAGCTTAATTACCGGCCATGGATAAGGGCGTTTAACCAATGAACCAGTAACAATATTCTGAAAATGAAATAACTTCTTAGGCCAGTATCCGCTAGCTGAATAATAATTCGGTACTATTTCTGAAGCAGGATTTCCCTTTTTTGAAGAAACAAATAGCAAATCAGTACCCTTATCATCAAATTTACCCTGTCCATACCAAATACCTCCGTCAAAGCCTAAGTCTGCGTAAAACCGTTGCTCTCTTTTAAAGTTGAGCTCAGCAGTTTGATAGCCCTCCCTGATTACATATTTATGTTCAGTATCACCTGTTTTAACTCTGAACCTATTTGCGTAATCCCAATTTTTATCTTCATCCACAGGAACACCATTGTTTGAATAAAACATTTCAACAATCTTGAGAGGAATAGCAATATTTCCATTTAGTCCGCCAACACCTACAGAAGCCGGATCTAAACCACGAGGAGCCGCTCTGTTCTGGATGGCATCAGCCCTGCTATTTATATCCCCCCATATGACTTCAGAATTCCATGGCTCACACACACTGTTTCTAATACTCATTTGAATGATGGTAACGGGCGAGATGGCATATTGCGGATACTGATTTTTATATTCATACAACTTATAGCCAGCAGCCTCACAAAAATCGATGGCCATTTTAAGTGCATCAGCGGCTCTGTTCCATTTTAATTTATCATAAGTAGTATTAAATAAAGCCTCACCATCTTTATTTACAATTCCAGTATAGTCAACATTTCCATTAAATAGCGGACTTGCCGCAGTCATCAGTACCTCTGCTTTCAACGCAAGGGCAATAGACCGGGTAAAGCGCCCAAGTTCTGCAACCTCGTTGATAATTCTAGGCGGTAAATCAGGCGCTGCTTCGTCCAGCAGCTCAACAATATAATTTATGCATTCATCGGAGGGGCTACGTTTTATCTGAACTTCTTCTACTCCTGCCGATATTGGCAGATTCTGCCTGATTAAAGGAACGGGGCCATATAAGCGGAAAAGGTAAAAATGATAATATGCCTTCAATGCTTTTATTTCCGCTATCCAAACATCCTTTTCTGCTTGTTCCATATCTGGAACAACACCAATATTTTCCAGAAATATATTACAATCTCTGATCCCGCCAAACAAGCGGGTTCCTCCATTTAATCCTTCCCAAAAATTCATGTAGGGGTCAACTATACGCTGATTTCCTTTAGCAATTTCCTGGGGATCGGTCGGTGCAGGCAAGGGTCTCCAAAATTCATCTCCCGCTGCAAGGGCTGGATTTCTTTCATCATTACCATGTAAAGGCATATAGGAATAGCAGGTAAAGAGGAATTGTTCCGCAGTGTTTCTCATGGCAAAAGCATTTTCCAATGTCGCCACATTATCTGGCACGATGTCAAGATATTTCTTGCATGATACAGATGAAACCATCACAAGGATGGTACAAAATATTATTATTCTTTTCATTAGTATATGGTTTGTCACTTTCTATATTATTTGTTTAAATGACTTTATTGGTCTCAGCTATTACCGTACGCCATTCATAGATTAGCTTTTGCAATCAGAACGAAGCCTGCAGACCTAAATTAAATACCCGCTGAATTGGGTAATCAAGTCCATTCCCTGCCATTTCTACATCCCACAGCTTGAAACTACTCCAGGTAAATAGGTTGGTTGCATTGAAATATATTCTAACCTTGTTGGTATGAAGCCTCTTGTTTAGGTTTTTAGAAAGAGAATAACCAAACTCGACCTGCTTCAGTCTAAGAAAAGCACCATTTTGCATAAAATAAGTACTTCTCACCTCATTATTTTCAACACGGGTTGAGCTCAGTCTCGGCCACAAGGCATATAAATTTCTGTTTTCCTCAGACCAATGGTTATCGGCGTAGGCTTTTAGCAGCTGGGTTTGGACTATCTTATTGGCAGTTTCACCGCTATACCTATAGCTGCCGAAAGGAGAAGTAGCCGCTGCATCAATCCAAAAAGATTCACGGCTAAGCCCTTGAAGGAAAGCAGAAATATCAAAATTTCCCTTGCCTGCAGAAAAACCAAATCCATATACGATTTCAGGATTAGTTGGAAAACCAAGCGGAACCCGGTCAAGGCCAGTTATCTGTCCATCATTATTTACATCCCGGTATTTAATATCCCCACCCATATACTCACCAAAATTCTGTTTAGGTGAGTTTAATACCTCTTCATCATCTACAAAAAGGCGATCCGCAATATATCCCCATTGCTGAGACAAAGAATACCCTATTGTAGAAAGATATTTTTCTTTATATAAAGGCTCCTCAAAGACTTTTACTTTACTGGTAGCATAAGTGAAATTTCCCCTTGCCTGAAACCAAACGCCTCTACCCAGATTTCCCGAATAATCAATAGATGCATCTATTCCCTGGCCAGTAGCTTCTCCAACGTTTGCTCTGACGGGGGCATTTAAACCCATGGTAGCAGAAATATAGCTTCTCGTCATCAAGATATTTTTTCTTTCTTCACTAAAAAAGTCCGCCATGATCTGAACTTTATCAAAAAGTCCTATTTCTAATCCCAGGTTCTTCTTAGCCGCTGTTTCCCAGGTAATATCCGGGTTGGAATAACGATCAATGCTTATACCATTACGGGTATAGCCGCGTTCTGTTCCAAAACCAGCTCCCCGGCTGGCATCAGACATATTTACGTTAGACAAATAGAAGAACCGGTCTGCAGCACTACCAATAGCATCATTACCTACAATGCCATAGGTTCCCCGTAAACGCAAATTAGATACAACAGGTTTGAGCGGCGCAAAAAATTTCTCATTGGAAACACTCCAGGCCAGACCCACTGATGGAAAGAAACCAAATCGCTTCTCTTCTGCAAAACGTTCGGAACCATTGTATCCGAAATTAAACTCCGCATGATACCGGTTGTCGTACGCATAAGTTAATCGTCCGGATATCCCGGTGTTTCTATATGGAAGCGACTGTTGCAAGTCTCCCACATTTGCATTTAATCGTTGACTTAAAATATGCACCAATAATCCGCTTAATGAATGCTTTTCTCCAAATACCCTGGCATAATTCAAAGCCGATTCCATATAAAAGACAGAACTGATGGTTTTTTGACCCTCTGAATAATCCAGATATTCCGTTCCTCCTGTTTCATTCAGAAGAACAAGATTAGGCTGTCCAGTTGTCAGATTGACTCCCATCGCTTCATAAAAAAAAGGATTATACTTGCGGTTAACGTCAAAAAAAGAATTCCTGGTGGTATTTGCCATTGTACGGAAGGTAAGACCTTCAGTTATAAAAGATAGTTTCTGACGCAACTCAATCTGGGCAAGCATCATTGAACGTGAATAATCTTTATAACCCATCATCAGATTGGCATATGGGTTTAAATAATCGCCATTTCCAGAATTACCGAAAAGTATATGCTTAATATAGCTTTGATGCGCACCTGGTTCATAGGAAGGCGCAAACAGCACCGGATTGGTTCGCATAATATCACGATACACTTTAGATCCGCCGTCTATCGGGCCTGAATAGTCGTCAAACGACCCGTTGAGCCTCACTAAAAATTCCGTTGTATTAGTAAGATTCATATTTACATTTGATCTCAGGGTATATGTTTTAAGATCGATATTGCTATTGAAGTTATTCCGTTGATCCACATTCAATATTCCATTATCTTTACTGAATGCCCCGGAGACAAAATATCTTGCAAGCTTGCCTCCCCCGCTTACACTCAAATTAGCCCGCTGGTTCATCGTGTATTCCTTCACAAGCGATTTTTTCCAATCTGTCACAGGAAAATTCAGAGGATCATCTCCTTCAATGGTCCTGTCTATTTTTTCTCTCGTGTAGAAAGCCCCGCCCAATGGATTGCGTGTCAGCATGGATTCATTATGCAATTTCATATAAGTAATGGGATCAGCCAGTTCTACTGTACGTGTCGGAGATGACAAAGAATTCTCAATACGAAAAGAAAGCTGCGCCTTTCCTTCCGTACCTTCTTTTGTCGTTATCAAAATTACACCGTTTGCACCTCTGGCACCGTATATCGCAGTAGAAGTAGCATCTTTCATAATCGAAAAACTCGCAATGTCATCGACTTGCAAACGCGCAAGGTCAGTTTTGGTTACCTCAACATTGTCAATCAGAATCAGCGGATCAACTTTATAACCAAACGTAGTAACACCGCGTATAAAAAAATCGGCATTATCCTGTCCGGGTTCACCGCTTCTTTGATAGGCGATCATTCCGGCAACCCTACCCGCCAAAGCAGTAGTAAGATTGCTTGAGGGCACTTTAAGATCCTTGGGTGTTATTGAAACCACCGATCCCACCAGGTCACTTCTTTTTTGCCTGCCAAACCCAACAACAACAATATCTTCCAGGTTATTTGTAGAGACCTTCATGACTACGTCGAGTACAGTTTTGTTCTTTACAGACAATTCCTGCGTTATAAAGCCGACCATGCTAAATACTAAAACAGCATTTTCCTCTACTTCCAGGACATATCGTCCGTTCATATCTGTAGAAGTACCTACTGCATTGTTGTTCTTGACACTGACCGAAACGCCGGGAAGACCTATCCCTGTAGTATCAACGACAAGTCCGTTGATGCGGGCTCTGAGTTTTTTTCTTTTAACAAGAATCGATGTCTTGTCTATATCAAAATCAAGGGGCTGACCACTAAAGCACAGTTCCAGGGCCTCTCTTACGGGCATAGCTGTTACATCCAGCGTCACTGGCAGCGTCGCCTCAAGATCATTCGTATTGTACAGAAAATCATAGCCTGTTTGTTTTTGTACCTGTAGAAAGAAGGTCAGCAAAGGCATCTTATTTGCCTTCAAAGTGATCTTTTGAGCGTAACTGGATGCGCTGACCTGTAAAAAAGTTAACATTAATAGGACACAAATTAATTTCATTGTCAGAAGAAATTTTTGCCAGGGCGAGCCAGGGCCACTCCTTGCCTTTGTAGTGGAATTTTTATACATTTGGTTGTTAGGTTAATTAATATCTGGTTGTCTAAGCCATAAAATAATGATCTGACCCGAGTCGATAACCGGGAGTGCTGCAAACACTTCCGGCAATTTCGGGAGCCATTGTTGCTAGTATCAGTCTAAAACAATAATCCTCCTTCCTTCTATTTTAAAATGCAGATTGCCTATCTTCTCCAGCTGATCCATCAAGTCATTCAGACTTTTTGACCGGGAAGAAATTCCACCCAATCGCTGTCCCTGCTTGACCGTCCTATATTCTATATCCACATCATACCATCTGGACACCTTTTTAAGGATACTGCCAATTTCTTCATCATTAAACCTAAAATACCCGTTCCGCCAAGCCATTACCTGCTCAATATCAGCACTCTTCACAACGATACGGCCTGCATTTCCGGCCGTTACAGACTGTTGCCCCGGTTTCAATACAAATTCTTTCTTATCCTTTGACACCGACACAGATCCTTCCAAAAGTGTGGTCGTTACGCCATCGTCATCTTCGTAAGCAGAAACATTAAAATGTGTACCCAGTACACCCACTTTGGTGTCTTTTACATGAACATGAAAGGGCAGTTTATCGTTGTGAAATACCTCAAAATAAGCTTCCCCAACAAGCGTAACTTCTCTGGTTGTCCCGGAAAATCTGGTAGGGAACTTTAACGAAGAGGCTGAGTTAAGCCATACCGAGGTTCCGTCCGGAAGAATGACATGATATTCACCACCTCTGGGCGTTTCGATAGTATTGTATTTAATCATGCCTGAATTGTCGTCAGCCAAATTTGACAGATCGTAGGTCAATTGTCCATTGGCAGTTTTCCGAATAGACACCGTTCCGTCATTGGCGAGTTCTCCTATTTTTGCCTCGGTCAGTTCGATCTTCGTACCGTCAGCCAAAGTCAGCATGGCCTTAGTGCCACCCGGAGCGATAACGGTATCCATCTGTTGATTGATATTGACTTGCTGTGGCACATCTGTAGATGAGCGATTCAAATAGAGCGCAACAAATAAAACAACAAGTAGTACGGCTGCAATGCGAACCCAGGACATAGAAATAAATTTCGCAGCTGCTGACAGGTTTGCGCTTTTGCCCCGGAAAAACCTGGGATCATTTTTGATGAGTGCTAAAATTAGTTCTGTTCTTTCAGTACTCAGCACGGGTTCATCTTGGAAATTAAGCAATTGCTTATCGATAACATCATCAGTTTCATCCCCATACCGACCAATTCCCTTCGAATAGGAAAGCAGTTCTCGGCAATCTTCATCGCTAATGCTATTGCTCAGGTATGCCTCTAGAAGGGCATGTAGTCTTTCTTTATTCACTGTCTGGTTTATATTCGCCCTTTCGGGCCTGGTTATATAGAGAACTGAAAACTTAAGCCATAGGACTAGTCCGAATGAAAATAAATTTTAAACCCAATAGCTCAATGCTAAAAAATAAATCAGATCTGAATATTTCAGCTTTGCTTTTAACGTCTTCAGTGCCTCTACCATATGGTTCTTCACGGTATTTGGAGAAATATGGAGCTGACTGGCGATCTCCTGATGAGACAGGCCTTCCATCCTGCTTAGTTTAAAAATAATACGTTGCTGTGCCGGGAGTTTGCTGATCACATTTTCGGTGAATTGCTCCAATTCGTTGGCCAGGATTTCTTCTTCAGTAATGTTTCTGAGCACACTAAGGTCAAGCAGCAACTTCTCTGTGAGTGCAGAAGATTTACAGATTTCATGGTAAGCATCCAGGGATAATCTTTTCGCGATTACATATAAGTACAACCATATATTTCCGCAAGCATCTAACCTATCCCGGGTTAGCCAGAGCTTTATAAATGTTTCCTGTATAATTTCCTCACATTGTTCTTCATTTTTCAGGAAACGAAAAGCCAAACGGTAAACTTTCTGTGCGTACAAATGATAGACTCTGTTAAACGCGGGTTCATCACCAGCAATGAGTAGCTCAATATCGATATGACCTGTATTCTTCTGCACGTTAAAATCTTAAAATTATTTAATGAATCCCTCTTAGAGTCAGTAAAATTCTGCTTTTCTTATTAGTGATACCCATGCTTGCTTCGTTTCCGAAACCGCAGCATCCGGTTGAATATTTTATTCCTGCCACTGTCTCCAATGGTTGGCGGCTTTTTCTCTATTGTCTTTCTGAAACGTAAATATATAAAAACATTTATTTATGTAGTACATAAATACTATAATTGTTCCAGATTAATCTGGTATATAGCATGTTGACCAAGTTCGCGACAAAGGCGGGATTCAAAGTTCCCCCTTTTTTAATTCCGTATAATCTTCGGCTGTATCAATATCTATACTCCCTTGCGGAAACGGAATGGTCGTCACATCAGAATGGTACAGCTTCAATAGTTTCTTTGCACCCTCATTGCCATTCAGCTGCAGCAATGCTTCAAAATACTTTCGTCCAAATAAAACAGGCGTGCCAAGTGTATCCGAATATGCACAGGCAACAATGCCCATGCCGGTCTCCGCTTCTTTTTCAATCAGCTGCCGGAACAGCTGCGCTGAGACATACGGCTGGTCACAAACCGCAATAATCACTGTTTTCACATTGGAACCCATCATTTGCAGTTTAGATATCCCTGCAGCTATGCCTGAGCCCATACCTTTTTGCCAGTGCTCATTGTAGACCAGATGAACATCACAGTCTGTAAGTTCGGCCGATACTTCAGGCGAATAGGCGCCCGTCACTACAATAACCGGGTTTGATCTTGCACTGCGCGCTTCCCCGGCAATCCGCCGGATCAGAGACTTTCCATGATACAATAAAGTCTGCTTTGGCACACCAAGCCTCGATGAATTACCCGCCGCCAAAATGATCACCGCCGTTTCGATCATAAAATTTAACCGGATAAGGAACTGTGAATGCCATACTCCTTATCCTTTAACGAAGTTCCTGATCTTCGGCGCAGGACTGTATTGATCTCCGCCACAATAGACACGGCAATTTCTTCAGCTGTTTCAGCGCCAATATCCAGGCCAACAGGCCCGTGAATTAAAGCCAGCTGCTTTTCATCCGGGACAACACCATCGCTGCTCAATTCATCAAGCATCCGCTGCAGTTTTTTCTTTGGTCCTAAAACGCCTATATAAGCACAATTCTGAATGATCAGCTGCTTCAGCAAGGCCAGATCATAATTATAATTATGAGTCATCAGCACAAAAAAAGTATGCTCACCGGTCCCTGTTTTTTTCAGCACTTCATCGGGCTTTGCCACCAAAACCCGGTCCGCCTTCACAAAGCGCTGTGCGGTCGCATGCGATGCTCTTCCATCAACCACTGTCGTGTGCCAACCCAGCACAGAAGTAATGTCAACAAGGGGCTGTACATCATTTCCTGCCCCCGCAATGACCAGCTCAAGTGGCGCGGGAATAAATTCAATAAAACCAGTAACAGCCTGATCGTCGTATTGAAATGTTCTGAAATCTGAAGACTTGTTTTGCAATGCCGCTTCCGCAGCAACGACCAGATCGGACTGAAGTGCAGCGGTTAACGCAGTCCGCGAAAGACCATTTCGGTACAGTAAGCTTGTCCCAGGTTGCTGCAACTGATCTAATGAAAAAAGAGTGACCATGACCGAGTCTTCATTGCTGTTAGCGAGCTCCTGCAATAAGCGGATCGGATTGAAAATCTGATCCGTCACAATTGGTTCAAACAAGATATGAACAACACCGTTGCAACCCAGCTGTATCCCCAGTTTGGCATCATCTTCATCGGTAGTATCATAAGTGACCAGCTTATTTTGCTGCTGCACAATTGCCGACAGTGCCTTTCTCAGGGCATCACCTTCCAGGCAGCCGCCGCTAATCGCACCTGTCAGCTCTCCGTCTTCAGTAATCAGCATTCTGGCACCTGGCCTGCGGTAAGAAGAACCTTCAACATGTACTACCGTAGCCAGTGCAGTTTTTTTTCCTTTCTTCTCAGCCTTTTCAAAGCTCTTTAAAATAGCGCTTATTTCTTTCATAGATTAAATCATTTTAAGCCAGCTTACCTGAGGGCAATAAAGGCAGTGTCTTAAGACCAATGCCGCTTGCTTCTAAAATAGCATTACGAATTGCCGGGGCCACACCCACGATTGGTGCTTCACCAGCACCGGCAGAAGGCAGATCCTCCCTGTTTACCATGACTATATCGATCCGTGGCACATCTTTAAATCTCGGCACCCGGTACGCTGAAAGGCCGGCGTTAAGTATTTTCCCATCTTCAAAATCTATACCTTCAAACAAGGCCCCGCCAATTCCCTGAACAATAGCACCCAGGATCTGATTTTCGAGGTGATGCGGGTTGACAATCGCCCCGCATTCAAAAGCGGCAGTCAGGCGAACAATTTTCAGAGACCTGTCAGCGCCAATCGTCACTTCCGCACACGTCGCCACATAACCGCCTTTTTCAAAACCACAGGCAATACCGTAACCCTGGCCTTCAGTACGTTTTCCTGAGTTCCAGCCAAATGATTTGGCCGCAGCCTCCAGCACAGCCTTTAACCTTGGATCGTCCAGGTTTTTCAGCCTGAACCCGAGCTGATCCATACCGGTCATCCTGGCCATATCGGCAATATGAGATTCACGCGCGAATACATTCGCTGTAGAGGCCAGCCCCCGGTATGAGCCCTGCTTTAGCGGTGTGCGCGATGGATGGTAAGCAATTTCTTTGCTGACAATTCGGTATTGCGTATCCAGTCCTGCGCTGCCTGAATTGTAATTGTCGAATCTCCAGGCCCTGATCTCCCCGTTTTTATTGAAACCACTGCTGATTTTGATCACCCCTGCGGGTCTGAAATATGCCCAGGTAAACTCTTCCTTCCTGGTCCAGACCAATTTTACAGGTTTCCCCGCCGCCCTGGCCAGTCGTGCAGCTTCTGATGCAGCTTCGGCACTGTGTTTACCGCCATATCCCGAACCGGTATCCGGCACGATCACCCTGACCTTTTCTTTGGAAATATTAAATTCAGCGGCAAGATTATCCTGAACACCAAATGGACGCTGAGTACCGGTCCAGACCGTCAATTTTCCATCATTCCACTGCGCAAGTGCAGCCCTTGGCTCTAGCGGGACATGTGCAATATAATCAACAGTATAGGTAGCATCCAGTTTCATTTCCGCTGCATCAATGGCATGCTGCCCATCAGCTGCCTTCTCTTTGTTCTGGTTGGTCGTATGCTGAACCAGGTAGTCAAACAACTCTGCTCTCGAAGGCTGCTTTGAAGTTTCCCAGTTTGCTTTAACTGCTGCAATCGCTTTGTCTGCTGTTTCAAGTGCAGGAGCAGCTACCCCTATGAAATTCCCTTCCTGAACAACAACTGCCCCGGAAATCGCCTTAGCAGCACTCAGGTCTGCATCAATAAGCTTCGCCCCGTAAGCAGGCGACCGAAGCACCCTGGCATACAGCATACCAGGCAAAATCATATCGGATACGTACTTGTGCTGACCGGTAATAAAGGAGCGGCCATTAACTTTAGGCTGAGTTTTGCCCGCAACCTTCCAGTTCGTTGCTTTTATAAAAGCCACCTGGTCCGAAATCGGCATCAAGATCTGCCGGCCGCTGGTCAGCTGACCATAGCTGATCTTTTTTCCGTTTTGCGGATCACTGACCACACCTGCTTCTGCTTTTAGCAAATTCGCATCAGCACCCCATAATTTGGCGGCCATTTCAAGCAAGGCCTGCCGCGCAGTAGCTGCTGCTTTGCGCAGCTGCGTGCCCATTTGAGGGGTACTGCGACTGCCAACTGTCCCAAAGTCAGTGGGTACCAGGTCCGTATCGCCCATGATCATTTTAATGGATGACATCGGCACACTAAGTTCTTCGGCTACCTGCTGGGACAGCGAAGTCCGGATATTCTGGCCCACTTCAACTTTCCCGGTAAAAACATTTACGGTTCCGTCCTCGGCAATGTGTATCCAGGCGCCGACCTGGCCATCAGGAACCGGCCCGGCCATACTCCCGGCTGTACTTTCAGCAAATGCAAATACATCCTGGAGTACGAAAACAACAGCCAGCCCGCCTCCAAACAACCTGAAAAACTTACGCCGGTCCATCTCCAGCTGTATTTCCATATCCTTGCTTTCCATCATTTGTTATTTAGCAGATTAGCGGCCAGTTTGATCGTCTTTATAATATTCGGATACGTACCACAACGGCAGATATTGCCATTCATCGCCGTAACAATCTCGGCATCACTGGGCGAAGGGTTTTGTTTCAGTAAGAAAACCGCAGACATGACCATACCGGATGCACAATAAGAACACTGCAATGGATCTGATTGCAGGAAAGCCTCCTGCACGGGGTGAAGCACCCCATTTTTTTCGAGTCCTTCAATAGTTACAATCGCTTTTCCAACCACAGACCCGGCAGACGTGATGCAGGAATGCACCGGTTTTCCGTCAATATGAACGGTGCAGGCTCCGCAAGCCCCCTCTCCGCAGCCATATTTGGTCCCGGTGAGTTCAAGTTCATCGCGCAAAACGCTTAACAGATTGACCTCTGCACTAACATCAACTTCCCGGCGCTTTCCATTTATCGTAAGTATCATGTCTTTAAGCAATTTGGTATAAAGTAAATTTACTAAATTATGGCTTCACCACTACATTTTTTACAAAGTCATTGACAGCTATCCTGTCCTTTACAAGCGGAACACCGTTGAGCAGCACCTGCTGGAAAAGCACATCCTCAATGGCATGGTCATTATCGATCCCGATCAGCTGAACCGTAAGCGGCTCTCCGCTGGCTTGAATGTTCCTGAACACCACATTCTGTATGCGGCCCCTTTCCGCGTCTCTGGACCAGATGTCCTTGCCAATCCACAATGAAATGTATCTTTTTCCCTGTTCAATCCGGATGTTCTCAAACCTGACATTACTGATCAGGGCAGCATCACACTGGTAAATCCTCAGCAGCCACTCCCTGCCCTGGTCATGGATGATGTCACAATCGGTAAACAGGACATTACTCACATTCTCCCTAAGCTCAGCACCGATACTCAAAGCGTGCGCAACCTGGTTCCAAAGCACGCAGCCCTTAACCAGCACGTCTTTTACCTCTCCCTGTCCCTTATCCGATTTAACCACAACCAGATCGTCCAGCGTGCGGATAAAACAATTCTGAACAGTCACATTGCGGCTGTTGGCGATGTCGATACCATCAGAATTTGCCCGGTAACCAATAAGTTTAATATTGTCAATAAAAACCCGGTCAGACTTGCGCACC